>CAZXYF010000108.1:0-10805 GCA_964644705.1 uncultured candidatus Brocadiaceae bacterium
GTTAGAGCGTAGCCCCGGGAAACGGCCGACAAAGAAGCTCGACGAAGGCTCCAGCGCCCTGACGACGCGTGAAATGTCCCGGCTTAGCCCCCTTCCTCAGAGCCCTGTACTGACCAAAGCGCCCACGGGTCGACGTTCCCGCCCCCGGCAAAAAGTTCCACCGGGCAAGCCTCCCTCATTCTGGATTGCTCATCCAATAACTGATAAACTGACATTTGGATATGTTAAGCCCTGTTTTCCCCTGTCCCCTATCTTTCTATGATTCACCTCTTCATCTACAGCTTTCTCGTTGCTGCTCTCTCCCTCTGTCCACCTGCGCGGGCACAGGAGGGTACGAATGTGTCCGCAAGCAGCCCTGACGATCAAGTATTGTATGACTTCGAATCCGGTCCGCAGGGCTGGTCTCCCTGTGCAGAAGGAGACTCGTGCCGGGCTACCCAAATCAAAAACAACGGGGAGGGAACCGTCCTGCAAATAGAGCGCGGCAAAGAATCCTCGCGCGATAGCGCCTCAGGGCAGAACGGCACGGGAGCGTGCGTGGATCTGCCTGACTCAAAGGGGCATTGGCATCCCGCCACGCATGTTGCTTTCCGCACTTTCGTCCCCCAACAGGCGCCCGATAACGTTCAGGCAATCGTCTCCATCAAGGATGCGGAGCTGAACTACTACCAGCATCTGCACCAACAGCCTCTGGAGCCCGGAAGCTGGAACACCATCCGGATCGATCTCACCGCCGACAGCAATATGTGGTCATACAGGGGCCATTACAAACCGTGGGACGGATATTGCCGTCAGAAGGTGCAGGAGCTGGGCATAAAATTTCAGACGGATGCTCGGTATCCGGGTCCGTTCTACGTTGACGATATACGGCTGGAAACGGATCCCACCGCCCGACCCAAAACTAACGCCATCTACAACCTGCGGGCGAATACATTGGAAGTCGATCGATACGGAAAATTTGAACTTTCCTTCAACCTTGGCCGCACCTACTCCAATCCGTTTGACCCGGATGTCGTACGAATCACTGGCCATTTCACCCGCCCCGACGGCAGTGAAGTCAGCGTTCCCGGATTCTTCTACCAGGGCTACCGTCGGCGTATGTCCAAGCGAACCGAACAGCTCATACCGCAGGGACGAAGCCACTGGAAAGTGCGCTTTGCCCCCATGCAAACCGGGAAATACAGCTACTACGTAACAATCACCGACAGAAGCTCGGGGAAGACAGAAACGCTCCGGAGCGATACTGGTCAGTTCCGATGTATAAAGAGTAATCGAGCGGGGTTCGTGCGGATAAGTGATGAGGACAAGTTTCATTTTGAGACCGATGATGGGAGCTTTTATTATCCCATCGGTCACAACATTGCGGCCGTGCACGATGCCCGGGCCAAAGCATTACAGGTGAATATTCCGGCCAGCGAAGGCACATTTGCATACGACCGGATACTTTCTCGCATGGGCGAAGCGGGCGAGAACTGGGGACGGATCTGGATGTCTCCGTGGAGTTTTGGACTCGAATGGACGCACGCCTATAACTGTCATTACAATGGTCGCGGACGCTATAACCTGCAGAACGCCTGGAAACTGGACCACGTTCTGCGCCAGGCGGACAAAAATGGGATACGCGTCCTCCTTCTTTTCACAGCACACGGGGAAATCGGCGACTATGAGTCGGATTTCTGGGGGCATGATCCGAAAAAACAACAGGGGCATCCTTACTGGTCAAAATATGGGGGCCCGGCCGAGTCCCCCCGTCAGCTCTACACATCCGACAGAGCCGTAGAATTGTATCATCAGAAGCTGCGTTACATAGTCGCTCGCTGGGGATACAGCACTGCCGTGATGGCCTGGGAGATCATTAATGAAGCGGATCTGGCCCACTTCTACAGGAACAAAAAATTCGGTCAGATCGGTGCCGAATTCGTCGCTTCGGCCGCCCGTCACATCCGGAAACTGGATCCCGCCAATCATCTTATCACCAGCTCGGTATTTCGATACCGCAAATCGTGGTCTCAACCTGTCCTTGCACTGGATGAACTGGATTTCAACACCGGCCATGTGTTCAAAAGTGACCTGTCGAAAGCCCTGCAGCGCGACACCCGGTATATGCACAGAAAATACGATAAAATATTTTTTGTCACCGAGGCCGGCCTCACCCCTTTTGCTCAGGATGCCGAAACCACATCCCTTGCCATTCACCGCACGCTCTGGTCCTCATTCATGATCCCTTCAGCAGGCGTCGCCGCTCCATGGTGGTGGGTTCTCATTGATCAGCGCGACCTGTACAGTCACTTCCACGCGCTGTCTGAATACGCGGAGGGCGTAGATCGGCGAAATAAAAATTTCATCGTTGGGGCAGGCACCATTAAAGGAAACGCGAAAACTGGCCGGGAACTCGACGTCTCGGTGCTCACCAACGGCAAGCGGGCTTTTTGCTGGGTCGCCAACCGCGCCGCATTCTCCACCCGGGCCAAATGGGAAGCCGCCGCCAAAAAACCGGCAAAGCTCTGCGTTTACGGGCTCAAAAGGGGCAATTATCGTGTCGAGATGTGGGATACTTACAGTGGTAAAATCATCCACACCGTTTCCGGCAAGTCGAAAGCACGGAAAAACTCCGACCACGAGACGGCAATCACTTTCCCCCTCAAACCCTTTGCGCGGGACATCGCAGTCAAAATCAAACCGCAGCAGGATTGAGCTCCGGGTGCGACGCTCTGTTGGCCGGAGAATATACAATCTGGCCGGAATAACACCGTTTACCGGAAATGGAACTGGATCACGTCCCCGTCCTGGATGACATAATCTTTCCCCTCCGCGCGCATCCATCCCTCATTCCGCGCATCGGCGAACGAACCCGCTTCGATGAGCTTATCATACGAGACCACTTCCGCCTTGATAAACCCCTCTTCCATATCTGAATGGATCCGACCGGCAGCACGCGGGGCTCTCGTTCCGCGGGGCAGCTCCCAGGCACGCGTTTCGGGGCCTTTCACGGTATAAAACGTCAAAAGGTCCAGTGCCCCATAACCCAGCTTGACGAGCCGGGACAGGCTCGACTCTTCAATCCCCATATCCTCCATAAACATCTTCGCTTCCTCCGCATTCCCCAGGTCCCCGAGTTCACTTTCCAGCTGGGCGCATATCCATGCCACCCGCAGATCCCTTTCCGCGGCGAAGCGGGCGAACTGTTCCACCTTTCCCCCAAGATCGACAGGATCCGCCCCTCCCGCCAGCTCGACTATCTGCCGTTCGGAAACATTACCAATGTAAATAATGGGTTTCCGCGTCAGCATCCCCATATCCTTCACCAGCGCTTCTGCATCCTCCCCCAGCTGCATCTCATGAACAAACCGATCATCCTCCAGCGTCTCAATAATATTTTCGAGGATTTCAGCCTGTTTTCTGGCATCGTCATGCCCGGTTTTGGCGGCATGCTGAATATCCTCATGCCGATTCCGGGCCACTTCCAAATCTTTAATGATCAGCTCTCCGTTAATGGTTCTCACATCCCTTAACGGGTCCAGATCGCCATCCACGTGGGCAATATCTTCATCACTGAACAGGCGCACGACATGCGCCATCGCATCAACCTGTTGGATGTGGCCCAGGAACTCGTTGCCCAGTCCTTCTCCGGCGCTGGCTCCGCGAACCAGTCCCGCAATGTCCAGAAACTCCATCATTGCCGGGGTCAATTTCTCCGGCTCAATGATCTCTCCGATACGTTCCAGTCGCTCGTCCGGAATGGGAAGGACACCGACATTGGGTTCAATCGTGCAGAAGGGATAACTCCCGACATCGGCTCCCGCCTGGGTGAGGGCGTTGAACAGTGTTGATTTCCCGACGTTGGGGAGGCCAATTATTCCGTATGAAAACATGTCAGCGCTCCGAATCACGTTGTTCGTAGTATTTCGTCAATTCCTCTTCCACCCTCCGCTCCATCCGTTGCTTGCGGGTCCTCCGGCTGGGTTCCTGCTGTTCTGTGGACATCTGTTCATCAGGCTCCTCAACACTGGTCTGACGCGGTTCGGTCTCCGACTCAATTGTTGATACGATACCGGTATAACTTTCATAGCGCCGTTCATGAATTTCCCCCGCCTCCACCGCCTCCTGCACCGCGCAGTCCGGTTCATGTACATGCGTGCAATCTGGCATTCGACAGTCGTGAGATAAATCCCATATTTCGGGATAAAACTGCTGGACCTCATGTTTTTCGATGTCCCAGGGGTTAAGTTCCCGGACGCCGGGCGTATCCGCCACGTATCCCCCACAATCCAGCTTCAACAACGTAACGGTGGATGTGCAATGGGTGCCCTTCCAGCCCAGCGGCGCCGTATTGAGTTCAAGCCCGGGCTGAAGCGCATTGATGAGAGACGATTTCCCCACCCCGCTGTGCCCCGCCAGAACCGTGCTTTTATCCTTTAGAATTCCCTCCAGGTCCGACAAACCCTTCCCCGTGACTGCGCTGGTGATAACCACCGGATACTCCTGCCCCCGATATATGTCGGCCACCTCCTGATAATCCGATTCTTCGTCCGCCAGGTCAGCCTTGTTGATGCAGATTGCCGGTTGCATGCCTCCATACAGCGCCGCAATAACATACCGATCAATGATGCCGACCGTAAGGTGAGGCTCTTTCACCGACGCAACGATTAGAACCTGATCAAGATTGGCAACGATCACGTGCTCGGTGCGCGGGTCGGACGGACAGGTCCTGGACAGACGCGTGCGGCGCGGTAATACTTCGGTAACAACTCCTTCGTCGGATCCGGTCACCTCTATTCTGACGCGGTCACCAACGGTAAGGGGGTTTTTCTCGCCGGTGTCGCTTTCCTTCAGCCGTCCCCGCACAGCGCAGCTGTATTTTCCTGCCTCCGTGTCCACCGTGCAGGCCACCGAAGCAACATTCAGGACCACACCCTCCAGCTCTCTGTTTTCAGTTGTCTCCGTTATCCTGCTTCCTCCCATTGGATCTCCTGGGTGCTCACGATGCCAGGCGAGTGAACAAGTTCAGCAACGCGAGGCGCTGATTCGCATTCGCTCCAATATTCTTCAGGGTTTCCAGTGAAACGTCAGCGCACTCCAGTATTTCATCCAGGTCTCGTTGTGACGCATAACGCGAGATCTGCTCACTGAATTTCTCGTTGACTATATCTCCATCATTGCTGAATCTGCTTATAGCCGCGTCACGGTAAAAAACGCTGACACACTCAACCAATTCCTGCAGTGCTTCCCGTCGTTCCTCACTTGAACTGCTCCGGTCGTCAGCGGCTTCGCGCATCCATTCCGCCATTCGGAAATTGTCCCTCGGCCCCAACTGCAAAAGTTCCTGAACAAGCTTGTTATTCGCCTCCGGCAGGCCGTCTTCCCGGAAACGACGTGACCGGCCGGGACTCCCCCAGGTGCGGCGAGCCAGCCATCTGGCCTCCGGTGAAGACGCACCCTCCTCCTGGAGCAATGCGGCCACATCATCAACCGGAAGAGCGGACATTTTGATCAAGCGACATCGACTGATGATGGTATCCGGGATATCCTGCAATCCCGAGGCGATCAGTAGGAAGTAGCATTCCCCCGGCGGTTCCTCCAGTGTTTTCAGGAAACAGTTGGCCGCCTCCACCGTCATACGCTCAGTGTCACGCACGACGAACACGCGCCGCCCGGAAAGAACGGGTTTTAGAGCGGCTTCTTCCTGAAGGCCCCGTTCCCCGCTTTTTGTCCCGCCCCGAATGGAACTGATGGGCAGGGATTGGCGCCCATCCGGGACGCCGATTTCAAAGTAATCGGGATGGTTCCCCGAGGAAAGTGCATGACAGCTCTTGCATTCACCACACCGCCCGGTTTCATCTTGCCCGCAGAGCAGCACGGCGGCCAGACGACGGGCGAGCTCCACACGCCCCACGCCTCCCGGCCCGACAAACAGGTGGGCATGGGGAACCCAGCCGCTCTTCAGCTCCGCCTCAAGCAACTCCACAGCACGTTGCTGGTTATTGAAATCGTCAAAAACCACGGATGGAAAGACACCTTTATTCATCGATCACCGCAATAGCCTCATCAACGCCGGCCATTTCCCCTTCATCTACCAGGATTTTTTTGACCGTTCCCCCAACGGAAGACGGAACGGTAAAGGCGGCCTTATCAGTTACCATCTCCACCAGATCCTCTCCCTCATCAATACTGTCCCCCTCCTGCACATACCAGAAGGATACTTCGGCCTCATCGGGCGCATCTTCTCCCAGTTCCGGCAAAACAACTTCTTTTTCCATGGTCCTCACCTCCATTGATTCACAAGTAGCCTACTATTGTTTACATCGATTGACGTCTGATCAGTTCCTCAGCCATCTCACCAGCATTATAACTGCTCCGCACAAATGGACCACTGGCCACGCCGGCAAAGCCCATTGCGCTTCCTTTCTCTTTATATCTCTCAAACCGGTCGGGAGAGACGAACTCAACCACCTCGTGGTGGGCATCACCCGGACTCAAATACTGCCCCAGAGTCAGGGCTTCACATCCTGCATTCCGCAGATCGCGCATGGCATCCAGCACTTCATCTTCCCTCTCTCCCAATCCCAGCATCAGACCACTTTTCGTAATCAGGCCCTGTTGGGAAACCCGCTCGAGCACATGCAGAGACTGGCGGTAATCGGCCTCCGGACGCACCTCAGGGTATAAACGCGGCACGGTCTCGATATTATGATTGAACACGTCCGGCCCGGCCTCCACCACACGATCAATATCCTCATGGCAGCCGTTAAAATCAGGTGTCAATACTTCCACCGTGGCGTCGGTACGGTTGTGCACCGCGCGAATTGTCTTCGCAAATTGATCACTCCCGCCATCAGGCAGATCATCCCGGGTCACGCTGGTCACCACCACGTGTCGCAGCCCCAGTTTCTCCGTCGCGAGCGCCACCCGCTCAGGTTCTTCCGGATCAACTTCTTCCGGTTCTCCGCTGCACACGGCGCAGAAACGACAGTTGCGGGTACAACTCCGCCCCAGAATCATGAATGTGGCCGTCCCCCGGGCAAAACACTCGCAGCGATTCGGACAACGGGCCTCCTGGCACACTGTAGCAAGATGCAGATCCCGGAGCGTATCACGAACATCTTCCAGTTCCTCCCCCTTCGGGAGCCGTTTTGTCAGCCACGGCGGGAATTTTCTGGTGGCTTCAGTCATTGACAACTACATCCTCAAAATCAAAAGTATCGGCAAACCTCTCCGCCGCCCGATCGGCCACAGCGGAAAGATCCAGTTCCCGATCCACCAGGTCTTCCATGCTTATCATCCGTATATCGGGCAATCCACAGGGAACAATGAGGTTGAAAAACGTCATGTCGTTAATCACATTCAATGCGATGCCGTGATACGAGATCCATCGACGAACGGCAATTCCAATGCTGGCGATTTTATCGCCGTCCACCCATACGCCGGTATGGGATGACTTTCCTTCGGCCTGGATATCATATTCCGCCAACAAACTCACCAGCCAGTCCTCCAGATCGCGCAGATAGCGGTGCAGGTCGCGCCCGCGAGTGCGTAAATCAATAATGGGATACACCACAAGTTGCCCCGGCCCGTGGAAGGTGACCTTTCCGCCGCGATTGGTTTCCACCACCTCGACATCGCGTTCGCGCAACCGCTTATCATCCGCCAGCACATCGGAACCTTCACCGGACCGACCAACGGTGATCACGGGCGAATGCTCCACCAGCATAAGGAAATTGTCCTGGCCCGCACTTTCAAGGCACTCCTCGACCAGCTTCTGCTGCTGTTCATACGCCTCTTCATATCCAAGACGTTTCAATCCCGAAATGTGGAGTCTGCGGCTCATACTCCCTCCCATGGGGCATCATCCCATCCAGTTCAGCGGCAGTCCCAGGATGCCTTCAGCCACCTCGCGCAGGCTTTCGGGCATGGTGGGATGCGCATGGATGGTTTCAGCAAGTTCTTCGGCAGTCACTTCCAGCTGCAGGCCCAGCGCACCTTCGGCAATCAGATTGCTCGCTTCCGGGGAGACGATATGAACACCAAGGATCTGTCCCGTCGCCTCATCGGCAATCATTTTAACAAACCCTTCTGTTTCGGAACTCACCTGTGCCTTGCCCAGAGCCCGCATGGGATACCGTTTGACTATAGTCTCCCCATACTGTTCCGCCGCCGCTTCCTCCGTCAAACCAACCGTTCCCAACTCCGGATACGTAAAGGCAATCGCGGGTACGACGCTGTAATCCATGCTGGCGCTGATGGTCCCATTGATATGTGTGGCAGCTACAACGCCCTCCTGACTCGCAACGTGGGCGAGCATTATTCGACCATTTACATCACCCACGGCGTATATGTGCGGTATGTTCGTCTGAAGATGTTCATCCACCACGATCTCGCCATTTTCGCCGGTTTCTACGCCCGCATTCTCCAGCATCAACCCCCCCGTGCTGGGTCGTCGACCTGCCGACACCAGAGCTTTATCGCAGCTTAGCTCGGTACCCTCATCCAGAACCGCGCGCACACCTTCCCCGGCTCGTTCCAGTTCTTCGACCTTTGTGTCAGTCAGCACCTCAGCGCCCTGTTTTTTCAGCTGTTTGTAAATTTCACGGCTGCAATCAGAATCCATCTGCGGCAGGATTCGTTCCATCATTTCAACCACCGTGACATCCACTTCCATCGCACTGAAGGCGGCGGCAAATTCGCAGCCTATGTATCCCCCACCGATAATCATGAGAGACTCGGGAAGCCCATCCAGGTTGACCGCCGTCGAACTGTCGATCACCCGCTCACCATCAAACTCCATCCCGGGCAATTCAACAGGGTTGGAGCCGGTCGCAACGATCACGTTGTCCGCGCGTACCTGCGTTGTGTCCTCCCCGGTAACGGTAAGGGTATGTTCATCTTCGAACTTTGCTTCCCCCCGGATCAGATCGACACCATTGCCATCTAACAGCCGCCCCACGCCATTACGAAGTAGTTTCACCACCCGGTCGCGGTGCCCCGCGGTCTTTGAAAAATCCAGCTCCAGATCTCCGGCCATAACTCCCACATCACTGGCGTTCTGCACCCGTAGATACATCCTTGCAGCATGAATGAGAGCTTTAGTGGGGATACATCCAACGTTCCCGCACACACCACCCAGATGTTCTTTTTCGATCAATACTGTCTCAATACCAAGCTGTGCCGCGCGGATGGCCGCAACGTATCCGCCCGGGCCCCCGCCTATAACAGCCAGCGCATACCTTTGCTTATTCTCTTTTGACATGTTTCATCCTCAATAAATGATTATTACCCGTAGAGCGTACACACCCACACATGGAACACCAAAAGCCATCGGTGCCCCGAAAATCCAGGAATGGGGGTTTTGAGCGGTTCTGAGGGGGTCTGGGATCCGAATACCGTGCCTCTCGCAGGTCACTTCTATATCAGGTCTTGCTTCGGCTTGCCCAGCCAGCGACCGCGCATGCGGGACCGAAAAGTAACGAACAAATTAACGCCGTTTCCGGCAGGCACGATATTTAATATACGTGTCTGTCCCTTTCATTGCAACCCTTTGAGCCCCCCACCGGATTTTCAGTTGACAGCGATTTGAGAGACCATTTATACTGAATATATCTGACAGGTAAATTATATCCGTTGTTTGATGTTCCTTTTCCTGCCCCATAAAATAGAATCAGTTATAGAACTCACCGTCAGGCCTGACAGTTGCATAATTCGGCTCGCTTTCCCCCAGGCTGACGATTACAGTTTACTGTGATGTATCATGCCGCAGGCGTGACTCACAACTTCCTGTTTACACACGTGCAGCGAACTGTTCCGTCCAACATCCCTTAACCTGATCCTTCCAGGCGGTATATAACAACTTAGCGCTGATGCCCGGAGAATTGACTTGCATCGCTTCGGGATTCAGGCGAATGTGCAAAACTCACCCACAACTTTTTCTTTTTCTTTACTCTAGGAGCTACATCATGCCTAAAGGCATACCGGAAGAACTAGGCAAAAAGGACGTCAAAGAACTCTCGCCGGGAGAACGGCTCGAAGTTCTGCTCGATGAGATGCGTCTCACTCAGACTGCACTGGCCGATATGACGAATGTCAGTCCGCAGTACGTCAACAATATCGTACGTCGTGGACAACGCATCACCGAGGATTTCGCTCGCGAACTGAGCGACGCCGTGAACGTTGACCTGAACTGGTTGTTCACAGGTGAAGGCCCCATGCTTCAGGCGAAGCACACCATTAAAGAACTTCCTGACGACTATGACACAGTGGTCACGGTTGAAGACCAACTCAACAACGCCGCTGACCACCTGCGCGCCGCTGCGGATGAACTGTCCAAAGCACGTCGGGAAGAAAGCTGCGATCATGAGTAACAACCGATAACAATCGGTTTTTACCCCAGGGTCTGCCCTCGCGGCAGACCCATTTTATGTACCCTCACCGCCCGGTTCACGTAAGTATTGGCTGAACTACGTATCTAATCTGCAGTGATACCCCCCCCCTGCGGTGGGGATGTTTATGGTTCGGCCCACTCCAATGGCATGGGTAAGTGCAAGGGAAATCGCCGAACGGCGGCGATTTCCCTCTTTGCGTTGGAACCTCCGTGTAGGGCGAAACATAACAATCCCCGGCGCAAGGCACGGCGTATTATCAACAAGCTGACCCAGCTTGTAGCTGTTATCCGAGTGGGTGTTCTACCATCCGGGGGGACATATCTTTGAGGAGGCCACGCGGATGATATGAATACCCACCCGGATGAAGCACGACGTCCCTTTCATTCTACGGCTACCTTTACTGAACGCCGGAAAAACAGCAGGGGAACCGCG
>CAZXYF010000109.1:0-10680 GCA_964644705.1 uncultured candidatus Brocadiaceae bacterium
TTTCTCGCAGAACAAAGCCTTCTGGAGATCACTCGGTTTCTGCGCAAGCTCAAAGGTCCCTCCAGCGCCCTGCCAGAAGGCCCTATCGCGTTGTTTGCACGTCCTCGGGTAGTGCGGAAGTACGCCTCAACCGACACAAGCCCGGCAGTAGGCCCATCTGGAATAACGTGGCGCACTGACAACTCATGAGATATCCGGGATAGTATCATCCATCCCGGGCGATGGACAGGTCATGGCGTTTATAGCCGTGCAGCTGATTCTCGGAGGGCACAAGCATCCGTGCCTTTCGGGAACACACCGTCAACTCCGCCGGAAGGGTACCACCAAAGTCACCATCAATTTCCAGAGGCACTCCGGCGACATTGCTCTCCAATTTGATTTTAACTCCCCGCCCGTACACTGCGCTCTGGGTGGCATGAAATCCACGCAATAACGCCGCGATACCGGGCTGAATCATCCCGAAGACACTGCCCACCCGCGTGGCCACAACGTCCAGCTGCCCATCAACTGGCGAAGCAGCGGAAGCGACCTGTATGGGGCCTCCATAATTCCTGCTGTTGCCGACGCAAACGATATTAGCATCTTCACACACACACCTTCCATCCACTTCCACCCTGATACCCCACTGCCCGGGTGCAAAAGACTCTCGCAGTAAAATGGGGATATAATCAAACTGGCTCAGATGCTCATCACGTTTCTGGTGCACCGCTCGAACAATGGATGCATCCATTCCCGCGCCGCATATGCATGCAAAACGTTTGTCGTTACAAACGCCCACATCTATGGGCCGAGGAGACGAGCCGGCCAGAACTCCCACCGCCCGTTTCGGGTCCCACGGGATCTTCAGTTCTTTGGCCAGCACGTTTCCCGTCCCCGCCGGGATTGTCCCCAGCACGCATGCATCCAGATTGCATCCGTTCAAAACCTCGTTGAAGGTTCCATCCCCCCCGAACGACAGGATCAACCCTCCGTCAAAACCCTCCGCCGCCCGCTTCGCATCGCCGGGTTGCTCCGTCTCAATTACCTGCAGCCCACCACCCCACTGTTCCAGTCGAGATACAACGGCACTGAGATATCGTCGAACGCCCCCCCGTCCGCTCACCGGGTTCGCCACGAGAAGAATATTATCCCTGTAATCATCAGCTGGCATCGTTCGTTTAACTCCCCGGCTAACACAGCAATTCAGCAATAACAAATCTTCACGCTCAGCACGGTGAAAACATACGATTTCGCGCGAGGGAATGAATTTACTCGTTAACAACATCCGTCCGCGTTGGAAGTATTCAGCGAACCACGTGCGTTTTGTGATGCCCTGCTTGCCGAGCCTGTCCCAGTAGAGGCGTACCTGTGCACTAAAACGGGCATATTGCGGAAAAACGATAATGCAGAAGTACGCCCCAACCGGGACAAGACCGGCAGTAGGCCCATCTGGCATAACGTGTTTCACTGAACACTTACCACGTGTTCATCCTATGACAATAAGAACCTGAGACCGGATAGCCGCATCTCACAGTCAGATGCTTCACAATTATTCCCACTCAATGGTGCTCGGAGGCTTCGATGAGATATCGTAAACAACTCGATTCACCCCACGCACCTCATTGATAATTCTGTTCGATACGCGACCGAGTAAGTCGTCCGGCAAACGCGACCAGTCAGCCGTCATGTAGTCTTCGGTATCGACTGACCGTATGGCGATTACATGTTCGTATGTCCGTTCATCACCCATAACCCCCACGCTCTGAAGCGGCAGCAGCACGGCAAAGGCCTGCCCGACACGGTCGTAATAATCCGCCGATCTTAGTTCGTCCAGGAAGATGGTGTCCGCCTGCCTCAATATGCGCAATCTGTCCGTGGTTACGGATCCAACGATCCGCACGGCCAACCCCGGACCCGGGAAGGGATGACGCCACACCACTTCGTGGGGCAAACCCAGTGTCTCACCGATCTTGCGCACTTCATCCTTGAACAGGTAACGAAAAGGTTCGATCAGATGGAAGCCCAGTTCCTCGGGCAATCCGCCCACATTGTGGTGTGATTTGATGACAGCGGCGGGCCCCGTCTCCGTACCGGCGCTCTCGATCACGTCCGGATAGAGCGTGCCCTGGGCCAGATAATTAGCTCCTTCGATATCTTCGGCCGCCTCTTTGAACACGTCGATGAAGGTATGTCCAATGATCTGACGCTTCTCCTCGGGATCGCGCACGTCTTCGAGTTTATTCAAAAACTTGTCGGACGCGTCAATCACCTGGAGATTCATCCGGAAATTTTCCTCAAAACGCATCTCCACCTGCTGCGCCTCACGCGCCCTCATCACTCCATTATCCACGAATATACAGGCCAGCTGGTCACCAATGGCATGATGCAACAAAACAGCTGCTACCGAGGAATCCACCCCGCCTGAAAGCCCCAGCACAACTCGATCATCCCCCACTTCCTCCTTGATATCGTCGATTGTGTTCTCAATGAAACTGGTCATCTCCCACGTTCCATTGCAACCACATACCCGGTAGAGAAAATTATGAAGGATCTCACTCCCCTCCGGCGTATGCGTCACTTCCGGATGGAACTGTATCCCCCAGAATCCGGCCTCGGTGAAGCGGACAGCCGCGTGAGAGCAGGTGTCGGTTTCGCCCAGTATCTCCGCCTCGCCCGGAACTCCTTCCACCTGATCCCCGTGGCTCATCCAGACTGTCAACTCATCGCCCATGCCATGGAACAGGTCGGTATGATCGACAACGGACATGGAGCGGCGGCCGTATTCGCGGCTGCGGGCCGGTTGGACTTCTCCGCCCAGGACCTTGCAAGCGAGCTGCAATCCGTAGCAGATCCCGAGCACAGGGATCCCCATATTGAAAATCTCAGGATCACATTGCGGCGCATCTTCCGCATACACACTGGCGGGCCCCCCGCTGAGGATAATCCCTCGTGCCCCCTTCGCCCGAATTTCCTCCGGGGATATGTCGTGCGGTACGATTTCACTGTACACACGAGCTTCCCGCACTCTCCGAGCAATCAGACGCGCATACTGCGCCCCAAAATCCAGCACCAATACACTTTCTCGAGTCGGATGCCTCTCTGTCATCATACTTCCTCTACTCAGTCAAAAACAGCATTATATGGCGGTCCAGCGGATCCGGCAAATCCGAGGAACAATGCGTTGCCCTACTCTTCCACCGCGTTTTCATAACAGGTGTCCTCGCGGAAGAAGTCCTGTCCGCTTATCGGCCCCCACGTGCCCGGATCATAATTCGGGAAACTCGGGGGTTCGGACTCCCCCCAGTACTTCAGAATAGGGTCGACAAAATCCCACGCCAGTTCGATCTCATCCCGCCGGGTAAAAAGCGTCGCATTGCCGGAAAGCGCATCCAGAAGCAACCGCTCGTAGGCTTTCGGCGATTCCGACCCATACACGCTTCCGTACGGAAAGTTCATCTCCGCGGATCGGGTCTGCATGCGCATTCCCGGCATTTTCGTATTCATCCTCAGCATCACGTTTTCGTCGGGTTGAACGCGTATTTTCAGCAGATTGGTATCGAGTTCCGTATCATTGTCCGTGCCAAACAGGATCGGAGCGGTTTCTTTAAATTCCACCGCCACCTCGGTCAGTTTCCGTGGGAGCCTTTTTCCCGTTGTCAGATAAAACGGGACGCCCGACCATCGCCAGTTGTCGATGTAGGTCCGCAGAGCAACGAACGTTTCGGTGCTTGATTCCGGATCAACCCCCTCTTCCTCCCGATACGCCCTCACCGGTTCCCCGTCCACTTCGCCACTGCCATACTGTCCCCGGATCACTGAACAGTGCAGGTCATTTCCCTGCAGGCGACGCAGGGAGCGAAGCACTTTGGCCTTCTCATCGCGGATGGGATCAGCCTCCAGCGAGGTGGGGGCTTCCATGGTGAAAAGGGCCAGAACCTGTAAAACGTGATTCTGCATGACATCGCGCAGGGCACCGGCGGATTCAAAATAACCGGCTCGCCCACCGATCCCCTCCTGTTCGGCCACCGTCACATGCACATGCTTCACATAACGATTGTTCCAGACGGGTTCCAGTATCGTGTTAGCAAACCGCAGCACCATAATATTCTGAACCGTCTCTTTGCCCAGATAGTGATCCATCCGGAAAATCTGACTTTCCTCCAGGCTCTTCTGAAGCGACTGATTCAGCTCACGGGCGGAATCAAGGTCACGTCCGAAAGGCTTCTCCAGAACCACCCTCATGGCTCCCTCACTGCGTTCACTCTCGGGCACGCGACGCTCCAACAGTTCTGTCCGACTCAGGTTCTGCACGACAGTTTCCACCAGGCCCGGGGGAATAGCCAGATAATGCACTCGCCCCCCCTCCGTGCCAAATTCTGCATCGATTTCCTTCGTTTTCCGCTCCAGGCGCTGGAAGGATTCTGGCTCGTCGTATTGTCCCTGGTGGTAGAAAAGTCGTTTCGAGAATACCTCCCATTCCTCGGCATCCGGAGGACCGGTCCGGGAAAACTCACTGAGGCTTTCTCTCATGTGTTGACGGAACGATTCGTCATCATATTCCGTGCGCCCGAAGCCGACGAAAGCCACATCGCCCGGGAGAAGACCTTCATGATATAAATTGTAAAGAGCAGGCCCCACCTTGCGCTGCACCAGGTCACCACTCGCCCCAAAAATGGTCATCACTCCGGATTGCGGTTCATATTTGTCATTGTCAAACACAGCCAGGGTTCCTTTGTTTAAAATAAAAACTGTCATGAAACTTGTGTGTCTGTCCGGCGTTCACATAACCCGGGGCTTCAATGGAAGTAATCTCGATTTACCGTATGCCCGAGCGTCCCTCTATTTTAATAGATAAGCCTGCCCGAATCGAAATCCTTTATCAATCATGTGTGCTTGCTCTCACCGGGATCAACCGGTAAAATTCGTCACCTGTCAATTCCCCAGTTTTCTTCGTTTGAATAGATCACACAAAAATGAGTGAAGGCGACCGATCCCCCGAAGAAATTGCCCAGAAACTTGATGCCGTTATCCAGCGTAAGAGTGATGCAAGCAGCGGAAGCCAGTTCCTCTCCGGGATACTGGCCGGTATTTATATCGGCTTCGGTGCTTTAGCCGCCACCACAGTGGGCGCGTTTGGCGGACTCCCCACTGGACTGGCTAAATTTCTTGCCGCCAGTATATTCTGCGTCGGCCTCGTCCTGGTGGTTATCCCGGGTTCCGAGCTCTTCACCGGAAACATACTGATGTCAGCGGGTCTTGTCACCCGAGTGTCTTCACTTCGCAAAGTTCTCCGCAACTGGATTTTCGTCTATCTTGGCAATTTCACCGGCGCCATTCTGCTCGCGCTCGCCGTGTTTGGCTCCGGACTCCTCGGTTCCGCGGTTGGTGAAAACGCCGCTGGGATTGCGACCGCCAAACTCCAGATCCCATTCGGCCAGGCCCTGCTCCGGGGCGTGTTGTGTAACATGCTCGTCTGCCTGGCGGTTATCATGGCGGTCGGTTCCAAGACGAATTTCGGAAAAATCCTGTGCATTTATTTTCCGATCACCGCTTTTGTCCTCTCCGGTTTTGAACATTCCGTCGCCAACATGTATTTCCTCCCTGCGGGCCTGCTGGTGCAAGGGGAATTTATTTCCCGATTCGGCAGCATCTTCTCCAACCTGATCCCCGTCACAATCGGTAACGTCATTGGCGGACTGCTCATCATCCTGCTGCATCCCGCTCGTATATCCAAGTTGAAACATCTTTTCGGCGGCAGGGATTAGAGTTGACCGGTTTCACAACACCCGTTGCTCCCAATTTTCGATTGCCTCCATGCCCTCGCACATGGCAACCCGGGTGAGGGCAAAATCATATTTCACCGGATCATCGGGGCAAATTCTGCGGAATGATCTGGTCGCCTCCAGAGCCGCTTTCAAATCCGCCTGAGACCGGTCCATCATGCCCAGAACGCGGCAGATCCGCGTCATGTGGGCGTCAAGTGGGATCAGCAGACCCGAAGGATCAAGTTCCCACCCGTTGGGGTCAACACAGTCATCCCGCACCATCCAGCGCAAAAACAGCCACAGCCGCTTACATGCGCTTCCTCCTTCCGGCGACGGGAGCAGATGAGCAATCCCCATTCGGTCCTGCGTTAACTCCTCAACAAACCGCGCGAGAGCGCCGGTCAGAGTCGGATCATCCTCACTGACATGGCATTGAAAACAGGTTTGCAGCCCCCCATATTCCCCCAGAGCTGCCCGTATGCCCGTCAGCAGTTTTCCCATTTTCTCTTCCCCGGTGAACCTGTGCCGGAATCCAGCACATGTGTCACGTATGCCCGCCTCAGAGGTATCCCGGAGAAAGGCACCGGGATGGCCGTCCAGCCGATCGAGCAGGTCACGGACGCTGTTTTTAATGCTTGCCACCCGGCCGTAGGCCAGCGCGGATGTGAGCAGAGCAACCACCTCACGCTCATCAGGATCATCATACTCTCGAACTATCTCCAGCGGGTCGCTCCGTATGAACTCAGGCGTGTTGTAGCAGCTGTAAACTTCTTCCAGGTATTCTTTCAGTCTGCGCAATTGGATTCTCCACTGAGCGGAAACACTTCCTCATTCCGAAAACTAAAGATACACAGGTGCATATGGGCTCTCTGCATCACGGAATCCCTGTATGGTCCCGATCAGAGGAAGCAGACCTTAAAATGCACGCAATGCGTGAATTAATTATCCTCACCCAGCCTCCAGTGCAGCAAACGGGCCAGCAGGCGAGCACGTTCCTCCGAAACGGCCGGATCCCCATACCGATTGTTCAGCTCATCGGGATCCGCCTCCAGATCATACATCTCCCCCTCGTCATCGTTGGAATAATAGACCAGCTTCCAATCGCCTTGCCGGATCATCAGACGCTGACCGTACTCGGAGAACACGGCATCATGCACTTTTTCTCCATCCTGGATGAGGGAACGGACCGAACAAGCCTCAAAGTCCTGCTCTGATGGGATACCGCACAGATCCAGCAATGTCGGCCCCAGGTCGATACTCTCCACCAATCCCTCCTCCGGTTCCCGGTCGGGGATGCCCGGTCCCGCCACAATACAGGGCACCCGGGCGACGGATTCATAATGGTTCCCGAATTTATAAATCATGCCGTGATCACCAAGAGGTTCCCCGTGATCACTGGTGAAGACAATGATGGTGTTGTCCAGTTCGCCCTCCTCTTCCAGTTTTTCGCAGATACGTCCAACCTGCCGATCAATTGTAAGCACGTTGGCGAAGTAATGACGCCGCATGCGATCAATTTTTTCCCTGGTACCTTCGGACATCAGAGGAATGCACGCCGCGCACCAGCATCCTTCCATCAATTCCATGTATTCGCGCTGAGCTTCAGGCTTGTCCTCGAACTCACCCTCATATCCCACCGGCTGCGGTATGGGGGTGTCTCCATAAGCTTCCAGATCTGATTCAGTCACATCAAACGGATCGTGCGGACCGGGAAAGCCCACGTGCATCATCAACGGCCGATCGAAATCGTGCTGTTCGAGGTAGTTCACTGCTTTTGACCCGACGACGTTGTCGTAGAACAAATCCTCATCGAGGGGCCAGACCGCCACGCCCAACCTTTCAAACCAGTCGTCGTGTTCGTTCTGGTAATTCGCTCCCGGCCGACGCAGCCCCCGCTCACGCAGCATAACCTCGTAATCATCGGTTTCCGAGGGAGATGAACTTCCCGCCCCGAGATTTTTGTTCTCTGCAACCCAACGGAACTCAAATCCACACGGATTGTGCAGAGGCGTGGAATGTATTTTCCCTATCGCCGCGGTGTGATAGCCGGCCCGCCGAAAGTCATGCACCCAGTTGGTTTCCTCATCGTCAATCCACATGCCGTTGTTCACCGCTCCATGCGAATGAGGGTATTTCCCGGAGAGTATTGACGCACGCGATGGAACGCACACCGTTGATTGCACGTATGTATTCGACAGAGACAGCCCGCGTTGGGCCAGCCGGTCCAGATTCGGAGTTCTTGCGTGTTCATGCCCCAGGTGTCCGATGGAGTCCGGCCGCTGCTGATCGGTCATGATAAATACAACATTCGGAGATGACATGTTTCCTCCCGGGAAATGGGCTAAACGGTCCTTCGTGAGTATCGTAGGGTTCCAGACAAGCTTCTATGGATCCTATTATCAGGCTATTCTGCTCGGAAGATACAGGGATACACTGATTCAAGGATACAGAGTTTCACTCTGAATCTTCGCATCCTCCATCCTTGTATCTTTCACAGGACATCCCGTAAAACACAGATTCTCAGAGTGCGTTAGCCCTCAGGTTATTAATGACAATCCGCCTAATCCGAACATTTCACAGAGACAAAAAAAACCGGCCCGGATATGGATAAACACATCGGGCCGGCATCGCACGTCATTTCTCCCGAAGGAGAAACTTACTGCTGATCATACCCTTTCAAGGGACGATACCAGATGTTACGGAAACGCACAAGATCACCGTGGTCCTGTAACTTCAGCGGTTCTTCCTCGCCGTGGGGCTCATAATCCGAAACCCCCCTGTGCGTGGTCGGTCCATTCAGCTCCGTATCATGGTGCACCACAACGCCATTATGAAAGACCGTGACTCGCGCCGGGCTGACCAGGTCATCACCGTCGAAACGTGGCGCGATCCATACGATGTCGTATGTTTCCCACACGCCCGGTTTCCTGCAGGCATTCACCATGGGGGGATACTGGCCGTATATGCCCGCGGTCTGTCCATCCGGATACGTGCGATTGTCGTAGCAGTCCAGAACCTGAATTTCATATCGTTCCATCAGGAAAACGCCACTGTTTCCGCGTCCCTGACTGTCTCCATCCACCTCGGCGGGTGAGGCCCACTCCACGTGAAGCTGGCAATCGCCGAGCGTCTCTTTGGTGCGAATATCTCCCGTGCCCGGGACGACTCGCATGTAATCATCTTCCACCTCCCATTCGGCGGGGCCGCTGCCGTCTGCTTTTTCCCATCCGCTCAAATCTTCACCATCAAACAGAATCACGGCATCCGAAGGAGCTCTACCTCCTTGTTCCTGGGTACTGGCCATCCCGGGATCAATCACCGGCGGCTGAGGTCGAGTCCCATCATGCACAATATAATCCTGGCCGGGAATCTTCGGAGTATCGTCATAACCTAAACTATCGTCACCCATCGCAATGTCTCCTGAAATTAGAAAGGGGTCGCATACGAATCCATCCACAAGGCCGGTGAATATAAGCGGCACCGCACACGGAAGTCAAAGGAAGGCCCCGTGCGCATGTCGGAATTTGCCTCGCGGGGTAAGGTTTCGGTGAACAACGTGCGTTTTATGATGTCCTACTTGCCGGGCTTGTCCCGGGAGGGGCGTACCTGTGCACTACAGCAGGCGTATCACGCCAGGCGATAGGGCCTTCTGGCAGGGCGTTTCTCAGTATTGTTCCACAACATCGCGTGTGATTTGCACCCATTTTTTGAGCCGCGCGGGCTCGTTCTGGACGGTCTGAATATCTTTGAGGCTGATATCAACGTGGAGTCCTTTGCAGGCCTCCATAGCCTCCTCAGTCATTTCCCGCACGCGTTTCTCAGAAAATCCAGAACATACCATCCGTTCCGGACTCGGTCTCCACGATATGACATAGTCCTCGCCTATCTGTTCCGCACATTTTTGCACATCGGCCCACGGCGTGACCGCTATGCGGCGCAGGTTGGGGATCTGCCCTAACATATCAATTTTGTTCGTCAGGTCTTCGCAGCATCCATAGGCGACCAGCCCGAATTTTTTGAGAATGGGCAACTGATACTGCAGCATGAATTCATCGTGATTTTTTGGTCCCACCTGTGCAAATTCCTGAGCGGCCATAAAACACCACAGTTCGCTGCGGTCCACTCCGTACTCGTCCGGGGCAGGATCCTGCAATTCCTTCGCGTAGGGCATTGACTGATTTGTGTGGTTATTCAACCCCCAATCCCCAGCTTCCTCCGCCTGATTATGCGTGCGCAGAACTCCGTCGCGCATAAACGACAGCATATCATGCAGCCATTCCGGCCGATCATGCATGTCAAGCATAAAATGCTCGATGCCCCTCAGATATCCCAGATCCGTTGCCAGGTCCCCGGACCAAACGCGGTAGGCCGGTCCCCGGTCCACACTGATATCGATCAGATCACCCACCGCATCCCCCAGGCGTTCATATTTCTCTTCCGTGGCTTCTTCGTCAATTTCATGCCGCGGCATACGCAATTTATCGAGGTCCTCCTCTTTCTTGATGGGATAATCCACCTTCCAGGAACCTCCGTCTTCCTCCGCGACGTCCCGTTCGACATCTACCCCCCATCCGGTGCATTTATGCACGGCGCCAACTGTCAGCCACGGCTCAAAAATATTATCGTCCCCCAGCGTCGATTTATACAGCCTTTTACGCAACGCCCGTTCATGCTGCCGGAACAGTGGATCTTCACATTCGAGGTCCCGCAACTCCGGAATTTCCTTGTTGAAAGCCACTCCTCCGCGAACAATCACCAGCGGACGGGTTTTTTCCAGACTGTTGTGCTTTCGCCACAGCTCACGGACTTTCTCCTGTTGAGGTCGATTGCAGACCTCAAGGTAACGTTTCACCAGATCACGCAGAATTGTCACATCATTCGTATCACTCATATTTTGCCATTCATTTTCAAAATTCTATAGGGCTATCATCTCGTG
>CAZXYF010000110.1:0-10432 GCA_964644705.1 uncultured candidatus Brocadiaceae bacterium
AACTGGACCAATAAAGCACAAGAGGACTATCCCCGCGTGTGCGGTGCAACCGCAGAGTATGCAGAGGGTTGGCGTAAATGCCCGGGACTATCCCCGCGTGTGCGGGGCAACCACAATATCGGACGCCCTTAAATCGCCATACAGGGGACTATCCCCGCGTGTGCGGGGCAACCGCCCACCTTTGGCATCGCTCCACGGTGGGGTCAGGACTATCCCCGCGTGTGCGGGGCAACCCCTGTGGGAAATTCCCACAGGTCACAGCATTAAAACTAACATTTACCCCCGAAGTGTGCAACTTGTTTACATCTCTTCGACCTTGCCCGCCAGGCGTTCCAGTTCCTCTGGATCGTGGATGTCGCGCAGATTCCCCACTGCCAGCCATGTGCCCTCGTGCTCGATGAGCTCTTTTTTGGGCCATCCCAGCGTGCGTATGCTAAGCCCCGACGGCGCGCTGCGGTCGCGCCAGGCCAGCAGCAGGCCGCCGTCTGAAGGGATCATTTCCGCCCATTCCCTCATAACCTCCCACACCCGTTCGCGGACGGATTTCTTCATCCGGGGGGCGACGTACACTCCCGGTGCGACCTCGAGCATGCAGGAGGTTAAAAAGCCATTGAAGCGTCCCGGCAAATTACGCGTCACTGCTATCGTCGTCGACATCGAGCACCTCCTTTATGCTGTCGATCATCTCCGAGATAATCTTCTCGCGTCGCAATCGGTGACCCGCATGGCGACGGGTGACTCGCTCAATATCCTCCCAACCTTCTCGTTTGTGTTTTTTAACCGATTCAAAGGCCACCGGCAGAAGGAAAGACGCACGGAACAGATCCGCAATGTCCAGCGCGAAAGCAACATCTGCCGTCTCGTGTATGAATCCCAGCTGAGGGATCGTGCTGGTGGCCGATACCGCGATCATCGCGGCCGCCCGCACCGCGGTGGAGGCGTGATTGATCGCCGTATTGATCATGTCGTCCCTGTCCGGATCATTACGATCGTACCGGCGCCCATTCCATTCAACGTCGTACTGGTCGGCCAGGCTGGCATACACCTCTTTCATCCGGACGCCCTCGACACCGCGGAGGGAGTTCAGGTCGTGCTGGGGAAGCTGCTCTCCCAGCCGCTCGGAATACATCCCCCGGGCCACCTCAATGCGGCTGTCCTCGTCCGCCCACAGGCGAGTCTGTTTCCGCGCCAGATCCGAACGGTCCTGCCCGAACGGCATGCTGGCGTAGTAGCGGACTCCACCCGACCCGATGATCAGCAGACCCGTGCCGTGACGGGCCATCAGCCGAAATACGTCGTGGCTGATGGTGCATCCGGGTGCCAGCAGGATGTTGGAGATTTTCTGATACGGGATCTGATACACTCCCTTTTTCAGAGAATCCGTCCCCGCGGTGGCGAACGTCAGGTTGCCGTTCTCCACGTACAGTTTGCCCCGTTCCAGCCACAGCAGACCGTGTCGATCGGCGTGGGGAACGCGGGCCGTTTCCAGTCCTAATCGTCCTTTCAGCATGAGTATCCCTCCTGAGTGAATGTACCGCCGACATCGTGTCCGTCGTCCTGAAGCGAAGCTTCTCTGGAGTGCGGCGGCCATGCCGCCGCTTTCGGATGCCGTGAGCCGTTGGTCTGTAGGTTTTGGTCCGAGTTTATGCGTCGGTTCGCCGGTCGATCTTGAGATGAGCTTTCAGCTCATTAACTTATTCATCTTCCTTTTCCCAAAAATACCGTGCTCCGCGCCTGAGGCGCGCAAGCTGCAGAGCACTACATCCCGGGCTAAGCGCTCTTGCAGAAATGTCCTAAGGTTCTGGCAAGTAAAAAGAGCAAAAAACCTAAGAATCGCCGGGGCAAGCCCGGCGGATTGCCTCGATTGTTCAACCTTGTGTGTAGGTTGATACCTGAACATCCCCGCGGCAAGCGCGGGGGATTCTGCCCATACGATAGAGCACCATACGACAGCAAAATTTTAGGGAACTTATGCAAGACCGCTCAGTATGAGTCCGTCCCTTCGGGACTAAAAACACAGCTAACCGACAGAAAACGCATGTGAAACCCGGAACCTCCATAATCCGCATCGCTCAGGGGCGCACTTTGAGCATGCCGAATCCGAAGCTTTTATGGCGGCCGATGCCGCGGCGGAGGAGTTCCGAGAAATCCTCCGAATCGCTCACCCGCAGCTGGCCTTTCAGGGTGACGTCCGGTCGTTTGACCGTTTTGGCCGTGCGGTCGGCGCCCTGGGTCCGGCGGAGCATGCGTTCCAGGGAAAAGCGCTCCATCCCCACGCTGAGGGGCTCGGCGCCGCCGCGCCGCTCCAGCTGGTCCTGAAACCAGTCCCGGTACACATCCTCCCGATCAATGGGCACCGATTCGTCATCGACTTCCCATACCTTCGACAGAAACGCATCCACCTCGCTGCCGGCGCTGTGGTATTTGCCGGCGGAGGATTTGCGAATGACCGGGCAGACCCGCACCTCGAACTGCAGTTGCGTATCCTCCGGTAACTGCCCGGGCATCGGTTTGGCGCTCAATCCCTCCCAGTCGCATATCTCATACACGTTCGGGCTGGCATTGAGCTGGGCCATGCGATGGAGCTCGTCCGCATTGGTGGCGCTGTAGGCGAGCACGCGCAGGTGTCGCCCATCATTCTCCTCCACACAGAAGGGACCGGGGGCTGCGTCACCGAAGATTTCTCCGAGTGCGCAATGAGCCATGTAATTGTGATCCACCCGCTGCAGCGGTAGATGAAGCATGCGGCCCAGTTCCACCAGACGCCGCATCTCCATGCGCATCTGGACCATGTGGAGTTTGGAAGAATCGGTCTGAAAATCGCCGTTCTCAGACATAGTTCACCTCCTTGTGGTTGATCTCAACTTTCCCGGACGCAATCCACCGCTCACCGACGTGAATCTGGTTCTCCCAGTCACGCTTATCGGTCACCGGAAGCGCGCCGTCGACGCCGGGTTCATCCACCGGCCACCACGCGTCGAGTTTGTCGGTGGAATCCGGATCGTCGGCCAGCGGTGCGGCGCTCAACGCCGCGCACAGGCTATCCGCCCGCACACGCCCGAGATAAAGCGGCACGGCCGGCAGACACGTTTTGCGTCCGATGAACAGTGGCCGTTCGGGATTCTGCAGCGCATTGGCCACGGCATCCACCGACGGTGACTCTTCCGGCGGTGAAAGCGTCAGGGCGACGGTATGGGCGGAATCGGCCCAGTAATCCCGCAGGCGGATGTGGGTGCCCGAACTGGCCGAACCCCCTTTCCGCGTCTGAAGTTCTCCGCGTGTGGTCCACGCCAGATCGTCGTCCATGTACTCGCTGCCCAGATCAACCGTCTGGTAGTCACGTTTGCGCGTTCCGGCACGATCGCGTCGGCTGGCGTACCGGAGCCGTTTTTGCAGACGATCCAGCGCATCGGTATCGCCGTGGGAATAACCCAGCGCGTTCCCCACCATGCCCGTGATCATCGACAGAGCGGGGTAGGCCTGGATGGTGCCATAGCGATCGACAATTGGTGCCCCGAAGCTGATCAGCGGGGCATCGAATCGCATGAGAATGATGTTCATGATTTACCTCCCGACCTGCGTGGAAGCCCAGTTGGCGAGTTCGTCAATCGATACCGGCTCCCCCGCGTTCACGGTATCCGCCAGCTGATCGACATCACCGATACCGGCAATCGTGCGGCGGGCGTTGTTCCCATACATTCGATCAAGTTCCTGAACGTGGTTACCCAGCGCGCGGTAGCTGTTGGACAGCACGTCGGGCTGTTCATCCACGGCACTGCGGAAGGCATTTGCCAGGGTTCGCGGCTGGGTCGATCCGGCCTCTGCCAGCACGCATTCCGACCACGAGTACGGGGCTGTCGATCCGAGTTTGGCGCCGGGGGAGACACGCGCCATGAGGTGGATGAATCGTTCAATCACCCGCTCGGTCAGGGTGGTGTCCGCCTCCTGCCATTCATCGCGCGAACAACCTTCCAGGTTGGAGACCAGCAGGGGGACGTCAATCACGACGTAACCGTAAAATAGACCGCTGTTGATCTCGGTACTGTTGATCAGACCGCTTCCCAGTTCCCCTTCCGCGTCGGTCGCTTTGAGTTCATCGACGGCCGTAAAATAATCGCTCTCGCTTTCCTCGGCGTGGGTGGTGAAAGAATGTGCCACGTGAACCGCGGCATCGCCCCGCGCCAGTGCATCGCTCGTTGCCATCCGCCCGAACATCGCCGCATCCAGACCGGTGGCCCGGGCCAGTCCGCGCAGATTCTTCTTCAGATCCCCTTTGGAAATACCCTTGCACGCATCATGCACGGCGTTGGTCTGTTCTTTGGACGGTTCGGTGTCCGGATCGGTCCAGAGAAGACCAACCTCATCCTTCAACTCGTCCATAACCTCCCGGCTGAGTTCCTTGAGATACCGGATCTCCGGTTCGCCCAGGATGGTCACCTGGTTGGTTTCCAGAGCTTCCTCGAGATCCATATCGCCTTTGAGAATCTTTTTGTTGTCGGCTTTGCTCGGGTTGTCGTCGGACAGGATCCGATCTTTCAACGTTTTCACCACGCAGCCGACGAGAGACGCTGGATAGCCTTCCTCAATGAGCGGCTGGGCAACCAACTGTTTGAAGGTTCGCCGTGAGCGGATAGATCGGGGGACATCCATGTTGTACAGCGCATGCTCGCCGTCGTGGTTGCGCCAGTGAAATTTAAGACACTGCGAGGACACCCGTGTGCGGGTGGAACCACCGAACGGGAGGCGTTTGGCGAAACCGGCGTCGTCCCGGTTGAGAAGAGTGGCCGGATACGAGGTCAACGTATGAAACTGCAGAAAAAGTGTATCACTCATCGGTCAGAACCTTTCTGAAAGAATTGAGAAAAATGGTTCGTAATGTAAGCGGTAGAGGAATCCATATTTACGATTGTTGTTCTTCCTGATTGTACAGCTGACGGTAATAATGTCGGGCAATACGACGGCGGTGTTTCTCCGCCCATTCACCCTCCTGATTCAGCAGAAGATCGGCCATGTCCGTCCAGTTGGCTTCCTGTGATTTGCTGTTGAGATACTGTGATATCCGCCGGACTTCCTCAAACAGCCGATCGCCCCGGGAACGCAGAAGCCGCACGAAACGCAGCTCCGACCATCCCGCCCGGGCAAGTGCCTCTCCCAGCGGGACACCGGGATTGTGCATGCCGCTCGTCATGCTCATGCCCATCAGAAGGGCCGCCCACCGACGTTCTTTGACGTCGCGTTCGCTGCCGCCGGTCCAGGATCCCGGCACATAGGACATGAGCATCTTCCAGAGCGAGGGCGTGTAGGGTTCCTCCGGGGAGATCCGGCGCAGTTCCGCACGGTCCCCACTGGACAATTGCTGATCGATGGCGTGTGCGATTTTACCCACGACGCTGGAGGTGGTGGGATCATCGCCGCCGGCGCTTGCTTCAGCTTGCGATTGGTTCATGTTCTTCCTCCTTCGCTGGAGAATCAGAGTCGTCGAAAATCTCTTCAAGATGTTCACGGGCCGAACCGTAGAAAATGCTTTCGGCCGAGCTTATGGCTCGATAGCGGCGGATTGATGGAAAAGGAGCCGATTGGATGGCATCTTTGAGCTGCTCTTCCGCCCAGTTAAACAGGTTCCGTTTCCAGTCCCTTTCGGCCTCCTCGGGGGTTTGATCCACCGAGCCCCAGAGTTCCGGGAAAAAGGCGTCGTCCACCGCCGCGTCGAAGGCGTTCGTCCACGGCGCCACCTGCTCGCTATCGACCTGTTCGTTGGTACCGCCACTGAGCAGTGACCGCAGTGCGGGATAGAGGACGTTGCTCTGAACGGTTGCCGCCATTTCTACGCGTTGCTGCGCTCGTTCCGCCAGATTCTGTTTCCGATGGCCACGTCGAAGGATACGCGCGACGCGTGGCGGGATGGGAACGACGCGGTGGTGAAATCCTTTCGTTTTCCCCTGTCCGCGCACCAGTGAGGTGGCCAGCAGGTATCCGCCGTTCTCATCGAATCCATCGGGAGTCAGAGCAGCCGACTGTTCGTAATCTTTCCCCAGAGTTATATCCTTGAGCAGCTCATAGGAAAATCCGTTTTCTCCCACGGTCAGAGCCTTCCCGTCGCTTTTATCAATGGGAGTCCATGGATCGCCCGTGATGCCACTCAAATCATCGGATGCCTCGATGCGGGTACCTTTCGTGTTTGCACGATAGCATCTGAATCCATCGTCATTCTCGGTGAACCGAATACGACGGCAGACTTCAATGAACAACGGATCGCATTCACGCAGTGGGATGCCGCTTTGCTTTCCGCCGTCCCACGGGGACAACCAGAGCAGCGCCCGGCCATTCGGACTGTAATCATGGGCCTGACTCAGTTGATCGCGGGCATGAACCAATATACTCAGATCACGCTGGAAACGGGTGGACCAGTCCAGTTCCGGCGTCATGGCCACCATGGGCCGGTTTCCAAACCCACCATTCATGCGAACGATTCCGTAATTGCCGCGTCCCAGGAATCCTTCCATGGTCTGGAGGGTTATCAGCGCGTACATCCAGTGCTCGAGGTCCGGGTGGATCATCCGGTGCATTTTCAAATCGTGATTCCGCGACGTGATCAACATGTCCAATTCATCCGGCGTGGGGATGTCCGGCTTGTAATTGGCATCGTCCAGAGACCCCTCCGGCACCGGTGGCTGCATGAACGCCGGTTCGGAAACATCGGAAACAACCATCGACCACGGGGCGGTCTGGCCGTCCGTCAGATTCAACAGCCATTGTCTCCATGTGTCTGGATCCCTGGGAATGGTTTCCTCCCCGGCCCGGTCCATGGCAATGGCGCCGAGCTGTGTGAGGAAGGAGTGCCAGGGTTGGCGCTGATGTTTTTGCAGGGCTTCAAAAGCCACGATATCGCCCGTGGTCAGCCCGCTCAGCACCTGCGGCAGGGAGACCTTATCCGTCGGGCCTGATCGGTGCCGCACACTGATGAGCGGCTCGGACAGCAAAGAGTACGACCAATTATCGGTCATAGGACATTTCTCCGTCATTGACGTAAAAACGAATTACAAAAAATCTGGTTCCATGCATGCTCACGATTCCAGCGTACGGAGTCCCAGTCGATCATAGACAAATTGCGTTCCCGCAAACTCAAAACGGATTTGACCATCGTCGGCCACGACATTCTCGGGAGTTTCATCCTCGTATTCGTCCGGCAGAGAGTACTCCGGCACGGTAAGGACTTCAACTCTCTGACCGTAGGGTCCGGCGACGGGTGGGTCGAATTCCACCCGGCGATCATCCGTGCCCAGCCGCGTTTTGATGCGGTCGTCCAGATCGCGGGGAAACAGGGAGGCCGGCTCGCCGAAATCAACGTCGCGCCTTATGGTCACCACACCGGCATGGGCGTGTTCGGCTCCGCGTGTTCCCAGCACCTGTTTTTGATGCTGCAACCAGGGTTCGCCGGCGTTTTCGGCGATCTCATGCAGGACGTCCGGATGTGTGCCCCGTTCAACGAGCTCGCGATTCATTCCGGGTATGGTCCACAGGTCGTGTTCTTCCACAAGACGGCAGGCGGCTTCCAGCATCCGCAGATCCGGATACACCGTCCCCAAACCGTTCGGGCCGAAAGCTTTTCCATTCTCGCTGATGCAACCGCCCAGATCGCGGTCCTCGGGAACTACAACGGTCAGACGTGGCGTCTCAAATCCGACTGGTCTGGAATTGGCGGGTCGTTCTTGGGGATGACGGTGGAGTCGTCCGACCCGCTGCAACATGACGTCGATGGGACAGAGGTCGCTGATCATGTAATCGGCGTCGAGATCCAGGCTCTGTTGCACGGTCTGGGTAGCTATCGCCACGACGCCGTCCCGCTGGGATTCTTTTCCGAAATCACGTTCTATCGCCCGGTCGAGCAGATCTCGGTCGGATGGCGCATAGCGAGCATGGTGGGGAGTCGGGACGTCAGCGGCTGCGAACAGGCAGGAAACGTCCTTCCCGGCAATGTCTTCCATCGCCTGTTGGGTTTGGACGCAGGCGGGAACCGTGTTGCGAATCACCAGCACCCGGGCGCCCCGACGAGCAGCGGCATGGGCCAGCCGGGCGACTTCCTGCGGTCGTTCGGACACGGGTTCACTTTCAACTTTGATTTTTTTCGGTTCCGCCACCGATGATGCATGCAGGTCCTGTTGCCGCGTTCGCTCGGCATCAACCTGTGTTACCAGCGGATAGGAGCGTTCGAGCGCATCATCAATCTCCTCGACGTCCGAACGCGGACCGCGCAGAAAACGTCGTCGGGCGGAGCTTCCCAGTGTCGCCGACATGAGCATGGCGTGTCCGCCCGCCTCCAGATGATAATCCAGAACCGTCTCCAGCAGCCGATCCATATAAGTGTCGGAGGCATGCACCTCGTCCACAACCAGAAAATGACGCAGGAGCGACGAGGCGCGCAGGTGGGCGTGTTTGACCTGCAGGGCGGAGAGCAGAACCTGATCCACCGTGCCGACCGCCACCGTTCCGGCGAGGTACCGTTTCGGGCTTTCAGCCGCCCATCCCCGAGCATGCCACCGCCAGGAATCATCATCGTCCCACAGCACACGGAACGGCGCCAGGCGCTGGCCCTGTTCCCGGTCAACGCTCAGATAGCCCGGCACGGCCAGGACGACCGGGGGTCTCTGTTTCTGGTCGGGGAAGGCCTGTTCCATGGCATCAATGACGCGTCCGTGCAGCTGGGTCGCGGCGGTGCGGGTGGGCAGGGCGAAATACATGCCGTCCACGAGGCCGTCATGAAACAACTCGGCGAAACGAAGCAGAGCCGCCTCCGTTTTGCCCGATCCCGTATCGGATTCCATGATGCTGAGGCTGCCCTCTGAATAATTCTCGAGATCTCCGCACGCGTTTTGAACGGGCCGCGGGGAATATTCGGCGGGGGCAATCGTGGAAAATTCCGGTGACCCCTGTTGCTGCAGGATTCGGCGGATGCCCGAAGGATCCAGCCCCAGTTGCGTCACCGCGTCCTCAGCGCGTCTCACGGCCCGGGGAAAATAACCATCAACGTTATCAGCATACGGAAAGAACTCCTCATCCGAGGCAATCCAGTCAGCGAGTGTGAGAATGCCGTTGAAGGCATGTTGGAACTCGGGACAACCGCTGAAGGGATTGATGTTGTTCTCAAACGCACCGGGAAACCATTCCTCCGTGCGCTGGCGCAGATCCGCGATCCCCCGGATGGGATCGCGATCATTCCGTGGTTTCCATCTGCTTGATTTAAAACTGTAATCGGGCGCCACAGGCCGTCCGTGATGACCAAAAACCATCAACAGAAAAGCCTGAAGCTGTTTTTCCCTTTCTCCCGTTTCAAACCAATCAGCCAGGGCAAACACATCAAGAGCATCCAGGATTGCGTCCGCCATTTCATCGTAGGAATTAACGGCGTTGACGATTTCTCCCACGTGCCCAACAAAGGGCCCACCCGGGGAGCCAGCACGTTCCTGAAATCCGTGATTGAATTTCCCAGCATCGTGCAGCGCGGACAGAACGCACAATCGGTCCACGTGTTCATCCGTCAACTCTCGCTCCCCGTGGAGCTGTTGAAGCCGATCCCGCAGAATACTTTCGGAAAGCAGCACGTTCGTCACGGCCGCCACGTCCGCGCAGTGAGCATCCAGCGGATGCCAGCATTGCACCTCACCGGTTTCATCGTCCCGTTTCAGCTTTCCCCAGTAACCCGTCGGTTTTCCTTTCATCGTTTTCAGCTACCCTTCCTAAACAAAATGTATGGTTTTACATCCCGCTTGCAGATTAGGTGAACGGATGATCGTATTCAAATGTCCTGCTTAAACCGCGCAGCACAATGCACAGATGCAGGGATACACCGCTGCGTTCTCGATCCCACATCGCCGAATCACTGCATCGCACCGGACAACATAATGAGACAGCAAGCTGCACCGAACGATGCCTGATATCTCACGGACTTTATGAACACCGCTCATTTTCATGAGTACTAACTTAGTTGCAAGCACCATGCCACGTGTGCAGCGTAAAAATGGAATGCAGCTGTACGGTCGGTTGAAGGGGTTTAAACAGGCCTGTGGTGCTATGTGGAAAGATGGGCGAGGAGTAACAATTCCCCCGGTGATGCTCAATTCTTGAGGGGAGGGTATCAGTATTTGACGGTCGGTGGAGGGGTGTATTCGGCGAGCCACGTCAGTTTTTTGACAACACCCGTGCCTTGCGCCGGGGATTGTTATTTTTCACCCTGCACGAAGGTTCCGACCTGTTTTTCCGTAAGGCTTCGGTGAACCACGTGCGTTTTATGATGCCCTACTTGCCGGGCTTGTCCCGGTAGGGGCGTACCTGTGCACTACAGCAGGCGTACCACGCAAAACGATAGGGCCTTCTGGCAGAGCGCTGGAGCCATCTTCGAGCTTCTTCGTCCATCGCCTTTGTCGGCCGGTTTCCG
>CAZXYF010000111.1:0-10268 GCA_964644705.1 uncultured candidatus Brocadiaceae bacterium
TTTTCATAGCCGTCAAACAGGCTTTTGAAATTAACCTGCATGTAATATACTCTGTAGGGAGAATGAGATTGTGTCCGGAAGCGGTCAGGGACTTTCAACGGATTGGGCGAGTCATAATGAAAATACTGGTTGCCAAAAGCAAATCGTCGTCGGAAGAACCGCTGGAAGCAATGCTGGAACACTGGGGATACGATCCAATTCTATTCCACGACGGGGAGAAAGTGCTGGATCGAATCATAAGCGACAATACCCCGGATCTGGTCCTGCTGGATCGCGACCTCGAGGATGTTGATGCTCTGAACATCCTGAAGAAAGTGCGCGAACAGGCAACCCCCTACCCGCCCTACGTTATTCTTTTTGATCATGACAGCCTGACCGAAGAACTTGTGGAAGGGTTGGAAGCGGGGGGAGATGATTTCATCAGCGAAATGGATCATAAAAATGAGGTCAGAGCCCGAATCCACGTGGGCGAACGGATGATCCGCCTGTATCGCCGATTGCATGAAGCACGTGACCGACTGGCACAACGAGCAACCCATGATTCACTCACCGGCATATTGAATCGCGATGGGATCCTGGACCGACTGCGCCAGGAGTTGTCGCGGGCCAGTCGCAACTCCAGCGGGGTGGGAGTGGGAATGTGCGATATCGACCATTTCAAAAATATCAACGATACATACGGCCATCAGGTGGGGGATCAAGTCCTGGAAGGGGTCGTCAACTGCATCCGGAATAACCTGCGGGAATATGATTGTGTGGGCAGATACGGTGGGGAGGAATTCCTGATTGTCACTCCCGATGTCACCGACGAGACAATCGATAACGTTTTCAGTCGGCTCCGCAAGAAAGTCGAACAAACCGCCTTCTCAACCGATTCGGATGATGTTTCACTCACTGTCAGTTTCGGTATAGTCTGCTCATCCGTTGGTGACGAGCCCGACGACCTGATTGCGGCGGCGGACCGTGCCCTATACCGTGCCAAGCGAAATGGACGCAATAAAGTCTGCCGGGCCAATGACGAACGAGCATCCATCTCGTAAATTCATTGAGCGGTCATCTCACCCGAGCACAGGAGCTTTACGACTGCTCTTCCCCTTCAATCAACCTCGCCACCGCTTCCCCCAGCTCATCCCCCGTAGTTGGTTTGGACAGCAAAAGATCCACACACTCAGGTATATCCCCTTTGGCCTCCATCAGGTCACCAAAACCCGAGAGCATCAGTACGGGAACCGAGGGGGCAACCCCCTTGATCTCCCGCGCGCATTCATCGCCATTCATACCCGGCATTGCGCGATCGAGAACCACTGCGTTATATTCCCCCTCCTGGAATTCGCGTATCCCCTGCCCGCCATCCGGCATCGTGGTCACCGAATATCCCCGTGCGGACAGCAGATCGGCCAGAGCTTCCCTCTGCTCCTCTTTATCCTCAATCAGTAGAATCTTCCCCTGTTTTTGGCGTCTTGCCTCACTGTCTCCTTTTATGGGGTCGCTTTCCTCCCCCCCGGCCGCCGGGAATCGAATGCGGACCAGGGTCCCCCGTTTATCCTCACTTCGAATATTCATTTCCCCTCCGTGCCGATTCACGACCCTTTCCGTGGTTGAGAGCCCCAGACCTGTCCCCTCATCTTTATTACGGGTGTAAAATGGCTCCATGCAACGCGCGAGAACTTCATCGGTCATCCCGCACCCCGTGTCTTCCACTTCGAGGATAACTTCATCATCCCCCGCGTAAGTGCGAATGACAATTCGTCCCTGCTCCTCGATAGCTTCGACAGAATTAAAGATGAGATTCGTCAGCATCTCATGAAGCTCCAGCTCATTCCCTCGCACGGGGGGAACAGTGGTGAGCTGTTTTTCCACCTCGATGTGTTTTCCGTTCACCTCCGCCTGCTGACACCAGCGAGGTTGCGTCGCCGACACGCAGTGCTCCACCACATCGTTCACATCCACCGGCGTCTGGTTTTCACCCTCCCACGGCCGGTAGAAATCTTTCAGGCGCCGGACGGAATCGGCCGCGTCGGCCGCACAGTTTTTTATAAGCTCCACGTATTCAAGATCCCCCCGGGCACCGTCTATTTCCTGCAGATCTTCGGTTAACACTTCAGCAAACGCCATAATGGAGGTCAGCGCATTGTTGAAGTCGTGCGCTATGCCGCTGGACATCGTACTGAGTGCTTTCTGACGTTCCTGATCAATGACCTGTTCCTGCATCTCTCGCAACTGTTCCAGACTGCTCGTCAGGTCATTCTCCACCTGCCGTTTTTCGGTCACGTCGTGGAGAACAAGCAGGGCGCAGCCTTCATTTTCCACCTGCACCGGAGCTGTATATCCCTCCATCGTTCGCGTTATTTCTCCGTCGCCGCGGACGAAGGTGAACTCCACCTCGTCGGTCTCAATTTCTTTCCCCTCTACAATGGTTTCGGTCACGGCCCGGCACACAGGACAATGACCACATGCATCCACGTTCGGAGCGGATATCTCAGACTCCAGAGTCTTCTCGCAACGAAAAGCTTCACACAACAACTGCCCCCGCAGGTCTTCGGATGATTCATTGACATACTGCTCGCCCCGGCTGTTAATAAGCTGAATCTCTCCGCTGGAGTTCAAAAGCGCCATGACCATCGGCGCATTTTCAACGATTGTTTCCAGCTGCGTTTCCTTTTCCGCTAATTTGCGGGCCGTTTTTCTGTGATCGAGTCCGATGGCCAAATTCTGGGCCAGTCGTTCCAACAGAGTTATTTTGTCCTCCGGGAAGGCCGCTTCCGCACGACTTTCCAGTTCGAGCAGGCCCAGCGTATCCGTACCGTGCCGCACGGGAATGATCGCCACGGATTCATATCCCGCTTCCCCACATCTGTTGCACACATTTTCCGGCCAATCAACTCCCGTCTGTAAGGTTCCCAGTTCATTCACGCATATCGATCCTCTTTTGGTAACATACGGGCGGCTGGAATCCGCATCGTCACGAACAATCGCGCTCCCCCAGTATTCAAGCAAATTCATGCTCCCCTCTTCCGTCCAGCATGCCCCGTCGCTGTTCCTCTCCGGCGATAATCCGGTGTCGGAATTGAGAATATCGGCCCTGTAGCCCCGCGTTTCCACGTACGGATACGAACCGTCTCCCTGGACCACGCGTATTCCAACCGCCTCACATCCCGTCCACCTTTGCAACAGACCTCCCACATCGACCATCAACTCATCAAGGCTATCCCGGGAATGAAGTAATCTCAACAGATCAATTGTGACACCACGTTCCCCGTCGTTTGACTCTTCTTCCCTTCGGGCCATATCTAACATTTCATTCATAATAAATCAGGACATGAAAAATAATTTCCGGACGCATCGCGCAGGATACAAATCATCGATCTCCTGGAATGGTATTGTTTCGGGGGAGCGATGCGGCACCGACACAAATCAGACAAGCGCTGCCTCCAACCCCTTTTTCTTTTTCGCCGAAAAACGCCCCGATTGCAAGCTGGTTATCCTAACGTGGCGGCGTTCAGATTAACTTTTCTGCCCTCTTCCCCACTGGTTTCTGCCACATAGCGGTAAACCCGATCAAGCCGTTCCACGCTCTCAAACAGTTGATCCAGAGTATTCCGCACGGCTTCAATCCGCCGAATAATCTCGTGCACATCCTCATTGGACTCCATCTGCTCCAGTTCGACATCCAGCGATCGGAGCGATGGCTCGATTTCCCTCGCCGCGGCCCTTGCCGTCTCCACTACCGCCCGATCCCGTTCCGAACCAACCAGTTCCTTCTGCAAACGCGCCGCCCGATTGATGAGCTTCTGCCGCTCAATTGCGTGGGCGAGAGCACGGGAAAGCTGGAAGGACGTGGTTGTATCCTTGGGCAGAAAGTCCTGGGCCCCCTCTCGGATGACCCGGTTCCCCACATCATTTTCCTGTATCCCGGAATACACCAGAGCGGGCAATTGAGGTCGCAACTGTTTGACACGGAACAGTGCCTCAATTCCTTCAGAATCCGGCAGCTCCAGTTCCAGCACCACGGCGTCGAACGAGGCTTCGCGAAGTTTGTGGGTACCATCACTGAGCGTGGCCGCGGCCTCGACACTGTATGCCCCCCATTGCGACCGGTCCAGCATGCGCGGCATCCGCCGGATATACCCCTCATCGCAGTCGATCTGCAGGATTTCGGTAACGCCTCGTCCCTCTGAGCCACCACAGGACATCGGTCACTCCAATAATCAAAACTTTAATTAGATTCCGAGCTGTTCCACCAGCAACTGCCACTCTTCCGTCACGGGCACCTCAACCTCCATTGTGCCCTCGAATTTATCCGGATCCTGAAGTTCCAGCTGACCGCCCGCATGAAACACTTCGGGGTTTTTTTCTTTGATTTCCAGCACGCGGTCAAAATTGTCGAGAAACAAATCCACCAGCTCCGGATCCAGGTGCGATCCAGCATTATCCTCAATGATTTCCGCAGCCGTTTCAGCATCCATAGCATCTCTGTATGGTCGATCACTGGTCATCGCATCAAACACATCTGCCACTGCACATATCCGCCCCCAGAGGGGGATATTGTCTTTTTCCAATCCGTTCGGATAGCCAGTTCCGTCCCACTTTTCATGATGGGTGAGCGCAATCGTCTTCCCTGCTTTCAAAATAGGAGAAGATGAAACGCCCAGAATCTGAGCGCCGACCGTAGGATGCTGAGTTATGATCTCCCATTCGTCATCGTCAAGCTTGCCCGGTTTACATAAGATGCTTCGAGGAGTGGCAACTTTCCCCACATCGTGTGTGGTGGAGGCGAGAGTCAGCATCGCGGTTTCTCCCGGGGGTAACCCCCGCAACTCACCCAATAACCGGGAATAATGTCCGATCCGGCTCACGTGTTGCCCCGTGGTCTCATCTTTCGACTCCGCAACTACCGCCAGGGTTCGTACCGCTTCCATATGCGCTCGGTTTTCGCCCCGTTTGGCCGCAGCAATCTCGTTCAACGCGTTCCGGAGTTCTGACTCCGTCTCTTGAGTCGTCCGCTGGAGTTCACTCAGCTGTTCCTGAATGCGGTCGCGGTTATTCTTCATCTGAAGCAACGCCCGCACCCGGAGGCTGATTTCTTCATCGGAGAGGGAACCACACACAACATCGTTCGCCCCCACCTCCAGCGCGCGCAACCGATCATCTTTGGTATGGCGCGGACATACCATAAGGACCGGCAGCTCACTGTACTGCTTGTCCTCGCGAATACGACGGAGGGTGTCATAACCATCCATCCCGGGCATATCGGTATCAAGCACTACAGCATCCACGCCAAGCTTGACTTTTGCTACCGCTTCATAACCATCCTGCGCCAACTCCACTTCCGTGTCGTCAAAATCTATAATCTGCTTGTAGCGTTGTCGCGAACGGTGTTCATCGTCAACAGCCAGGACCATATTCTGTTGCATAGCTGCTCTTTCTAAGCCGTGGGCAGCCCAACCACAACATGCCTACCACCCCGCCCGTGCACGGTCGATTCAGTGATTGGCCACAGCGAACATTTTCAATGAAATGTCATCTGTGCCGTTTCCGAGCAGTAACGATCATATCCGTCGGGACATAATGGGCGCTACTGGTAGCGGATACAGTAGTTTTTATCGGCACATTTCAGTCCCACTTAACCAAAAATCCACGATTCCGGAGAAAATGATGCCCGCCCGTTCTTTTTTCCTTCACCCTGATCTCATGTAAACTGGACGGCGTGCAGTCCTGAGCGGATTGTCATTAATAACCTGAGGTTTAGCGTCCCCTGCGCATCCGTTTTTTAAAAGATGTCCTGTGAAAGATACAGGGATGCAGAATGCAGGGATTCGATGCGAACCTCTGCATTCTTAAATCAGTGTATCCCTGTATCTCCCGAGCACAGTAGCGTGAGGATAGGATCAAGATGAGTTTGCCTGAAATCGAAGATACTTACGAAGGACCACATAGAAAGCCGTGTCCAATAGCATCCAGAAAATAAATAACCCCACTATGAACAGCTACAAACGCTACGCAAACACCTCCGTGCTCTGCGATCCCACACCAAACGGGAGTTTCAACAATGACAGTGAATGAATGGGAACCGGCCATCCAGGAATTTGAGCGGCAGGATCGCCAATCGCCCCCGCCGGACGATCCCCTGCTGTTCACAGGATCATCAAGCATCGCCCGGTGGTCAAACCTGGCGGAAGATGTGGGCCACCCGCCCGTTTTGAACAGGGGTTTTGGAGGATCGGAGATCACTGACCTGATTCATTTCGCCGACCGGATTATCATCCCCTACGCCCCGCGGGGTGTTATCATCTATTCGGGCGACAATGATCTTGCCGCGGGGAAGAGACCCGAAAGAATAGAAAACGACGCGCGCAAGCTCATCCGCCAAATCCACCAGTCCCTGCCCGGCACACCCTTAACCTTCCTGAGCGTCAAATACAGTCCGGCACGACAAGGCCTCTGGGGTGAAATACAGACCCTCAATGACAGATTCGCAAACCTGTCCGTGGAGCGGGAAAAGGCGTATTACCTTGACGTTGCTTCCTGTCTGCGTAACAGTGATCAATCTGCCCGACGCCACTGCTACGTGGACGACGACTTACATCTCTCCGAAGAGGGGTACGCTCTCTGGGCCAATATACTTACTTCTTATCTGGATGAACGACATGATCGCTTTCACAATCACGGATGAAAACTCAACACAGGCGGCTGCAGCTACCCCACCCGAGCCGTCCGCCGATGAAGTTCTTCTGCGGGTCCGGTACGTGGGCCTCTGCGGATCCGATCTCAAAACCTACCAGGGACACAACCCCATGGTGGAATTCCCGCGCATTCCCGGTCACGAAATCGCCGCGACAGTGGAAGACACAGGCGAGGATGTGCCCCGCGATTTCGCCGAGGGCGATCCGGTGACCGTCGTGCCCTACAGCAACTGCGGCCAGTGCGCCGCCTGCCAGAAGGGTCGCGACAACGCCTGCCAGTTCAACCAGACACTGGGCGTTCAGCGCGACGGTGCGGCGGCGGAATATGTGACCGTTCCCTGGGAAAAAGTCCTGCCGGCGACCGACCTCTCCCTGCTTGAAACGGCCCTGGTCGAACCCATGACCATTGGTTTTCATGCCGTCGAACGAGCACAGGTCAGCTCCAATGACACCGTGCTGGTTATCGGATGCGGCATGATCGGCCTGGGATGCGTGGCGGGTTCCAGCGCCCGCGGCGCACGGGTCGTGGCGCTCGACCTGGATGACTCCAAGCTCTCGCTGGCCACTGAATGCGGCGCCGAGGAAGGAATCAACGCCCGACAGACCGACCCCGCGGATGCGCTGGACACATTTACCGACGGAGATGGTCCCGACGTCGTAATCGAAGCCGTGGGATCCTGCGCCACCTATCGCCAGGCACTCCAGCTGGTTTCTTTCGCCGGCCGCGTGGTGGCCATTGGTTACTGCGGTGAAGACACCACCCTCCCCTCCGATCTCATTGTCAAAAAAGAGCTGGACGTGCGGGGATCCCGGAACGCAACGCCGGAGAATTTTCAGGAAGTGCTTGACCATATCTCCTCCACCGAATTACCCGTGGACCGCCTCATCAATCGCGTTGTGCCGCCGGAGGAGGCGGGAGAGGCACTGGCCCACTGGAGTGCGAACCCGCAGGATGTCACTAAAATCATCATTGAATTCAACGGATAGAGAACCCCATGATCCTCCCACGATACAGTTTCGGTGTTGGTGATCGTTTTGGTTGTGAAGGTGAAGCGCAGCTCCAGGCCGTCCTCCACGCGCATAAGGAAGGCGTCCCGGTTGCTCCTGTGTGGAACAAGTCGCAGCGGGAACACGGCATTATCGGCACTTCACCAGTTGATGTGCGCGAAGAAGCGGATGCCGCAGTGGCCGCCCTCGACTATGAAGGCCCCTATTTTGTCGATGCCGATCATATCGGCCTCGAGGATATCGACGAGTTCGTTGAACCCAGTGATTTTTTCACCCTCGATGTCGCCGAGGAAATAGGTGCCGCCCCGTCGGATGCGCGCCTGCAGAATTTCATCGACGCGCATCCTGAACTCACCGGCACAATTGAGATCGCCGACCTCCCCGATCCCGTGGTTCTCTCGCCAGACCGCCTGCGGGAGATATTGCGGACCTACCTCGCGGCGGTGGCCGCAGCCGGGCGTATCTACCGGACCATCGAGGATCGTAAAGACGACGACCGGTATGTCATCGAGATGTCCATGGATGAGACCGACCGTCCCCAGCAACCGGAAGAGCTGCTGGTCATTCTGGCCGCTGCCGCCGACGAAGGCATCCCGCTGCAGACGGTCGCCCCGAAGCTGCATGGGGAATTCCACAAAGGCGTTGACTACGCTGGCAACACCGATGATTTCGCCCGGTTTTTCGGAGCCTACCTGGCCATTGTGGATCACGCCGTTGAACGCTATGCACTGCCCGACAACTTGAAGTTGAGCATCCATTCCGGCAGCGACAAGTTCAGCATTTACCCGCACATCCGCCGCCTCATCCAGAAATTCAATGCAGGATTGCACATCAAAACGGCGGGCACCACCTGGCTGGAAGAAGTTGCGGGACTGGCTGAAGCCGGCGGGGACGGACTGGATCTGGCGCGTTTCATTTACCGGGAAGCCCGATCTCGCCAGGAGGAGCTGTGTGCTCCCTACAGCGCCGTGCTCTCCATCGACGAAACCAGGCTCCCGGCCGTGGAGGAGGTTGAGAACTGGGGTTCCGAAACGTTCGTACGAGCACTGGAGCATAATCCAGACTGCCCCGACTACAACCCCAGTTTCAGACAGCTCATCCACGTCAGCTACGGAGTCGCGGCCGAGGCGGGGGACCGGTTTTTTGCCTGTCTGGATCGACACGCGGACGTCGTATCGCGCCGCGTGAGAGATAACCTGTATGAGAACCATATTGCACCGCTTTTCGTTTGAATATTGAGCATCCCTGGAAATGGAGTACCCTATGACAGATAACAAGCTTGACGTTTTGGTAATCGGCGCAGGAATGTATGTATGTGGACGCGGTACGGATGGATATGGAACCGTACTCCCGGCCATTTTTCAGGCCCAGCAGAGCGATCTCATCAACTCGGTCACCGTCTGTGCCACCTCCCGGCAGAGCTGTAAGGAACTGGAAGACAAAACCGAAGGAATTGCCGACCTTTTCGGGTATGAAGTGGATTTGCAGACCTATCCACGACACGGCCGCGACACCAGCTCGTATCTCAAAGCCATTGATGAAAATGATTTTGACTGCGCCATCGTCGTCGTGCCGGATCACCTCCATCACGAGATCGCGACTGATACTATTGAGGCTGGCCTGAATACCTTCGTGGTCAAACCCTTCGTGCCGACCCTGGAGGAAGGGATTGAGCTCACGCGCCTGGCCGACGAACACGATGTTTATACCGGCGTGGAGTTCCACAAACGTTACGATGCCTCGAACCTCATCATGCGCGATAAAATACGCGACGGTGAAGTCGGCGATCCGCTGTATTTCGTGGTGGAATACTCCCAGCGGAAAACCATCCCCACGGAGGTGTTCCGGGGCTGGGCCGAGCAGACCAACATCTTCCAGTATCTCGGCGTGCACTACGCCGACATGGTTCATTTCCTCACCGGCGCCCGTCCGCGCCGCGTGATGTCGGTCGGGCAGAAAAACTGGCTGGTCGATCAGGGCGTCGATACGTGGGATTCGATGGAGACACTGATTGAATGGGAGACCGATGACGCAAGTTTCGTCTCCACCCACATGACCAATTGGATCGATCCGAACGAAACCTCGGCCATGTCCGACCAGAAGATCAAGGTCATCGGCACGGAGGGACGCGTTGAATGCGACCAGAAACATCGCGGAGTGCAGACGGTTCTCGACGATGAGGGCGTCGAAGACATCAACCCCTATTTCAGCCGTTTCTTCGGGCCCGAGGGTGATGTCACGTTCAAAGGATACGGATGCGACAGCTTCCTGACCTTCTTCAACGACCTCATGGAGATAGCGGACGGTGCGGATCCGGCGGTCTTTGAAAAACGCGATCGTCCCACGTTCCGCTCCGCCCTCACCTCCACCGCCATCGTGGAAGCCAGCAACCAGAGCGTGACAGAAGACGGCGAATGGATTGAAGTGGACGACGCGTTGCAGAACATTCTATAGCACGCCACTCATCCGAATCCGCCCCAATATTCCGTAGCGCCGGGAGCCGCTCAGTTCAGTTGTGTTAATCACGCAGAAACAACCTTATAGCTCACGCCCACAGGCGCTACCGGCGCTTGCTGC
>CAZXYF010000112.1:0-10236 GCA_964644705.1 uncultured candidatus Brocadiaceae bacterium
GGGACAAGCCCGGCAAGTAGGGCATCACAAAACGCACGTGGTTCACCGAAACCTTGCGGAGTATTCGTGTAGGGTGGAACATAACCATCTGTGCGAACAACCGGCAGTTGCGCTGTACCGCGGCTGCGGGGCGAGCGCCTTTGTCTGTTTCCTACAGCTGGTGCAATGACGACTCGTGAAATGTCCGGATTAGGAGCAACATTGTTTCTGGTTCGTAAGAAATGCAGTTTATCAGGCAGACGAAAGGATTGACCGGAGCCTATGACGTTTCTTAACCCCTGGCTTTTGCTGGGATCGATCGGGGTGGCGGGCGCTGTCCTGATTCATCTTCTCAGCCGATATCGCCACAGACGGCTTGAATGGGCCGCCATGGAGCTTCTGCGTCGGGCGGTGCGGGTGAGGACGCGACGGCTTCGGCTTGAGAATATACTTCTGCTTCTGCTCAGGTGCCTGATCATCATACTGGTGGCTCTTGCCCTGGCGCGTCCCACCACAAAGGCATTTTCCGCGCTGGGGAAACCGGACGCGGGCATGGTGGTGGCGCTGGATGGTTCCATGAGCATGAGCCACGAACAGAAAGGTGCCGGGCGATTCGACAGGGCGCTTGACAAAGCGCGCCGGATTTTTGAAACCGCCCAGACGGGCAGTCCGGCTTCGATTATGTTGATGGGGGCGAAGCCCCGTGTGAAATTGCGCAATGGCGGCTATCAGAAGACCCGGGTGGACGATATCCTCAATGGGCTTGATCCGCTTCCGGAAGTGTTGAATCTTGAGGGAAACCTCCAGCGGGCGGGGGTACTTCTGGACGAGATAAAATCGCCGAACAAAGAGCTCTACCTTATCACAGATGCACAGAAGACAGACTGGCAGAACCTCTCCAACCGAGCCCTGGCCCAGCTGAAATCCCTCGCCGCCAAATATCGGGTCTTTCTCGTGCCTGTGCGGAACGCTGAGGCGGATAACGTGGCCGTAACGGAGCTTCAAGTGACGTCCGGTGCTCTGCGAGTCGGAGAAATCGTTCGGATTACCGCCAGAATCAAAAATTGCGGATCCACACCTCGTGGTAGAACCAGACTTTCATTGACGGGCGGTGGGGGCATTTCTGAACAGAGTATCGTCACCGGACTTTCCCCCGGCGACAGCACGCCGGTACCCTTCTTCATTCGGCTCACGAAATCGGGACCGGTCCGGCTGACCGCCAGCATAGAAGACAATGGATTGGAAGGGGATAACCGCCGCCGGACCGTGATCAACGTGAAAAGACGGCCGAGGGTCCTCATCGCCGATGGCGACCCGTTCGGTTCGGGACATCGGGGCGCGGCGGATTACATATCGCGCGCACTGTCTCCCCCCGGCAGGCGGACTCCCGCGTCGTTGTTGGTGAGGGCGATCCCGTGGTTGAGCCTTCCCTCTATCTCATTGCATAACTACGACGTGGTTATTCTGGCGAATGTCCCTGATATCCCGGAGGTCACCGCCCGGGGACTGCGCCGGTTTGTCCGAAGGGGTGGTGGTCTGATCGTCTTCGCTGGAGGCAATGTGCGCCCGAATGTTTTGAACAAGCGTATGACTCGCGACGGAGAAAGCCTCCTGCCGGCGAAATTGCTGGGCGTCAAAAGACATACCGTTGGAAGATCCACCGGCCAGCAGATGAATATCAGAATGACCGATCATCCCATTGGCAGGATCCTGGCATCTTTCCCCGCTGACACGATTGCCGGAAGCCGTTTCTACCAGCATATGCGGGTGGAAATGCGCCCTGAATCGAAATCGATTCTGCAGCTAACCGGTGGAGTTCCGCTGCTGGTGGAACGTCGATTTGGACGGGGCAAGGTTCTGTTGTGCACGAGTTCGGCGGATCGCAGCTGGAACAATATGGCCCTCAACCCCGTTTTCCCGACGATGCTTCAGGGAGCTGTGACCGAACTGTTGCGCGCCCCCTTTGAACATCCTCTGACCGTGGGGGAGGAAACCGTCATGCCCGTCCCGGGTCAGGCTGCAGGGGACTCGGTTTCGATCACCACACCTCGCGGACAAACGTGGGAAACAAAGTTGACGATGCGGGATGGAGAAATCGTCCTTGACCTATCCGGCCTGGAGGGCCCGGGTTTTTACGACGTTGACGTGGGTGGAAAACAAACCTGGCCCCTCGCCGTCAATCCGGACACAGCTGAGAGCCAGATTCAACACTGCAGTCCCTCTGAGTTGAAAGATGCTGTGGACGGCTCCGGCGTCCAGATCGTCGAAGAACGAGAAAATGTGGTGAGCACAATTGAGCAGACCCGACGGGGCCGTGAACTGTGGAAGTATCTCATTGCAGCGGCTCTCTCCGCGCTGGTGATAGAATCCATTGTGGCGAAACGATATGTCAGGCGTCCAGAAACTCGTTAGTGCGACCGTTCAGTAAAAATGTTGTGCATGACTGCTGATTGCTGGTACGTTTCCGTTCAGTTGCTGGAACAGTGAAAAATGGAAATCTATGTCCAATATCCATGGCAGATAGCTCTGTTTGCCTTACTGGCGATCGTGCTTTTTGCCTACCTGATGTACCGGAGGGAGGATAGTCTCCATCCGGCATTGAGGTTCGGGCTTGCCGGAGTGCGCGTGTGCATTCTCATGTTAATGGTTCTCCTCCTGCTGCAACCCATGGTCCGGGTAGAGGAAGAGACCACCGTCCGAGGTTATCTCCCGGTTCTCATCGACGTCTCCGAGAGCATGGAGATCCGCGACACCCGAAAAAACACGGAGGATATCGTTGAGGCGGCCGTGGCTCTTGGGAAGATTCCCTGGCGTGACGGAATGTCGGAGGAGGAACTCACCGAAGCGGCCTACGCCTCGCACCTATCAACCAAAGAACAGCGGGAAGAGATCTCGATGACCCCGCGCAATGCGCTCGTGCAGGGCATCTTCAAACATTCCGGGCTCGATGTTTTCGACCGCCTCTCCGAAGCGCACAACGTTCGGTATTTCATCTTTGCCGAACGCCTTCAAGCCATCGAGTCGGACGGTGGAATTCCCGAAGTGTTGAGCGAAGGGATGCCGCAATCGTCCGGGGCTACCCGGCTCGGTGACGCACTGGAGGCGGTGGTGAACCGATATGCGGGTTCACCGGTCTCAGGAGTTGTCCTGATTTCCGACGGGGCCTCCACTTCCGGGACTTCGCCGGAGAAGGTCGCTCATCGCCTGAAGAAACTTGATATCCCCCTGCATACGGTGGGGGTGGGACTCCCCGAGCCCAGCGATGTGGCCATTCGGGATCTCATACTGAAAGACGTCGTGTTCACGCGGGATCTGGTTTCCGCAAAGGTTCGGCTCGTATCAAACGGCTACGAAAAGCGGACTGTTACGCTCCGCGCCACGCTTGACGATGCCGAGGTCGCGCGGAAGAGCGTGGTGTTGGAAGGAGGATCGCAGTTCGAGAAACTGGAATTCCAGGCTAAACGAGTTCCGGGGAGGGCTCGTCTGCGCATCGAAGTATCGCCGCTATCCGGTGAGGCGACGCATGCAAACAACAAGATGAAACGCACCTTGCGGGTGATCGACGACAGGATAAAAGTCCTCTATGTGGAAGGCAGCCCCCGGTGGGAGTACCGCTATCTCCGGGCAATTTTGAAACGGGATCGGCGTCTGGAAGTCACGTTCCTGGTAACCGAAGGTGACAAGACTCTTGCTAAGGCATCACCGGATCATATCGACGCGTTCCCCACGGCCCCGCGTGCAGCGTTTGATTACGATTTGATCATCATCGGCGATGCGCCGGCCGCGACGTTCCAGCAGAAGCAGCTGAAGAGAATCGAGGAACTGGTCAGGGACAGGGGCGGTTCTTTGATGATGATCGCGGGCGAGGATCATGCTCCGACTGAATACACGGATACGCCGATTGCGCGTCTGCTGCCCGTCCGGGTCGGAGACGGTGGTGGTCACGAGGTGAGCCAGCACATGCATCCTGTTCTCACGTCGGCTGGCAGAGAGAGTATGGTGATGACGCTGCAATCCTCCAAACGCCGCAACGATGCGAGATGGGCGAGGGTCAAACCTCTCGGGTGGTTGCCACGAGTGGTCGGGATCAAACGTGGTGCCCAGGTGCTTGCCAGACTTTCCGATCCGGCTTATGGGCTTGAAGAGTATCCTCTCGTTGCCTGGCAACGCTACGGAAGCGGCAAGTCAATGTTTATAAGCACCGATCGGCTCTGGCGGCTGCGATACGAAGTCGGCGATAAATACCATACCCGATTCTGGATTCAGGCCGTCCAATTTTTGGGACTGTCCCGATTGCTCGGTGAGAATAAGCGTGTAAGAATCGAAACAGACAAAAGCCTTTACGATATCGGCCAGGCGGTCCATATCAGCGCTCATGCGTTGAATGCCGAATATGAGCCACTGGGAGCTCCCGCCTGCACCGTGAATGTGAGGCGAGTGAAAGGCGGCCAGCCTGTGCCGGTACGCCTGAAACGAGTGCCGGAGACCCCCGGACTCTTCCATTCTGTTTATGTGCCGCGACAGACGGGTCGATATGCGGTTGCTGGCGCGAAAGAAGGCGCCAGCAGGGCGAACACTGCAGAGTTTGATGTCAGGAAGCTTAAGACAGAGCGGACCGAGACGGCCATGCAGGAGGATATGCTGATGAAAATGGCCAGTATGACCGGCGGAAGCTACGGCGGTTTGCTCGATCTGCCCGATCTCGAATCCAGGATCAAACCACGGGAAGAGACCGCAACAGTCACCAGAGAATATGAACTCTGGGATACCTGGATCGTGATGATCCTCTTCCTGATGCTGGTTGGATGCGAGTGGTTTGTGAGGAGATTGCACGGGTTGGCCTGACCTGCCGGATAATCCGGGGAGGACACGAAATGAGTGAGAAAACTGAAAAACTGGACCGTGAACTTCGACGAGCCTGGTTCAAGTGGCAATCTTTTGTGCTGTCACGCGGCCTGGCACTCACGGTCGGATGGCTCGTACTGATCGCACTGGTCGAGCTGGGCATCGACTGGACGCTGGATCTGCCAGTTTCGGTGCGGGTAGCCCTTCTTGGTGTCAATATCGTCGCGTTTTTCGCGATTGCATACACGCATCTGATTCGGCACATGAAATCGTATGATCCGCTTCGGCAGGCATTGCGGGAAGAATCCGAGCATACGGATCTGGAAAACCTGCTGGTTGCATACTGTCAACTCGGTGAGGAAGATGCATCAGCGGGGATGTCCGAGGATCTAATCCGCGCGGCAAAGCGACGCGCGGAACAGGAATTGGGCGCTCTCCGGTTTGGCAGCAGTGTGCGGTTCGCTGATTTATGGCTCCCGGTCACATTCTGCGTTTGCGTTCTGGCCCTTTCAGCAACGGGTATCAGCTTGCGCCCGGGGATCTTCGATGCTTTTGCGCACCGCATGTTCGTGCCCGGATCGTCGATCGCCTATCCCACCAGGACGCACGTGGCAGTGACGGGTGGAGATATGCGTGTGCGGCGTTACGGAACTGCGACGGCGACGGCGCACGTTTCGGGGGAAGTCCCGGACAGGGGCCAAATCTGTGTGCGGCCAGCCGGATCAAACTGGCGGCGTATCGACGTCACACGAAGCGGAGAAAGTGAATTCACCCATACCTTTCAAAACGTTTCTCGCAGTTTTGATTATCGTTTCGAGGTGGGGGATGATGAATCCGCCATTCACCGTGTTACCGCGGTACCACCACCCCATATTGAGAGGGCGAAGGTTCGTCTGAAATATCCGAATTACACAGGTCTCGAAGCGGAAGATGTGAGCGATTTGAACGTGGAGGTGCCTGAGGGCACAGCAATCGAATGGGAACTGGAGTTCGACCGTCCGGTCACTGGAGCCAAAATCGTCCCGGCCGAAGGTGACCCTGTTTCCGCGAGGATCGGCCAGCAGGACAGGCGGGTCAGGGCTTCTCTGACGGCGGATGCGTCGTTGGCCTACCGCTGCCGATTCCGGTGGACACTCAACGGGGAGGCTCAGGTGGACGAAACCGAGCGGCACTTCATCCAGGTGATTCCCGACGTGGCGCCGAGAGTGACAATCAAATACCCTCGACACAGCGGGAAAGCGACGTTGAAAAAAAGTCTGGAGGTTGTTTTTTCCGCCACTGACGATCACGGCATATCCGACGCGTATCTGATCCATGCGCTGAATGACGGACGCGAAAAAAGCCTGAAACTCAGTAACGGGGAAGATGATGCCAGAGAACGAAGCATCACGGTCGTGCCTGCAGAACTGGTGCCGGATCTTGAGAAAGGCGATGTTCTGAGCTACAGGATTGAAGTTGAGGATAACCGGGAAGGAGACGACGGGCCTCAGCGGTCAAGCTCCCGCGTCATGAGACTCCAGTTTGTCTCCCGCGAGGAATACCTGAAAGATGTCCGGGAGCGTCGCCGGCGTTACATTGGTCGGTTGCGTCCCGTTTACCACCAGGAAAGAAAGGCTTACAGCAATATGACCGACCTGCAGAGCGGTGTCTGGTCGTTCGGTGACCGGAAGGAGAAAGAGGAATGAAAAAGCTGATGTGGCTGATAATTGTATCAACGGGATTCCTCCTCTCCATGGGGTCTCTCCCCGGCGCTGAACCCCGCCAGGACAGGAACGCCATGATCTCTCAGACCAGCCTTCTGGAAGCCACGCGGCAGGATATGATCGCTTACCGGCTCAGCCGCCTCGCTTCGGGAATCAAGTATCTGGCGAAAGATCTTCGGTCCAACGGCATCACGGACAGAACACTCAACAGGGATCTGGCTGATCTGGCCGCGCGTATAAAGTCCGTGCAAAGCGATCAGGTCGGGAAGGTTCGGGCAGAGCTCAACGAACTGGGCGAGCAGGATCGCCCCCATGCTGGGCGCCTGCGGGCCGTTCGGCGCGATATCCGACATATCGTCCGTAAGCTGGCCGTTTTGCTTCTGGAAGCCGGAGTGCGACATGCCACGGAAGTGTTTGCCACGCGACTCGAGGATATTATCGGTAAACAGAGGCAACTTATCGACCGGTCCCCCGATCCGCAGACGGCTGTGGCAGAACAGCGTGAAGTGATAGCCGAAATCAGGGAACTGATGCAGGAGATGCGTTCTCTGGACAGTCCGCTTGAGAAGCCGCTTGCGGCAGTCCGACTGGCCCGTGTGCGGAAGATAATCGGGCGTGGTGATACGGCGGAGCTCCTTGCGAAGGCTGCCCGGGCACTGAAGGCGCCGGACGCCATAGAAGCAGAAAAACGGCAATCCGCTGCCGTCAGTGTGTTGCAAGAAGCACGGAAGAAACTCCGACCTGTTGAGGAATCCGAGCAGCGGAAGAAGGTGAGGAAACGCCGTGTCATTGCCTCCAGCCGGTTGGACAGGCTACGGGCATATCAGGATCGGCAGCTCGATTTTGTGGCTGATCTGCAGGACGCGGTGTCAGAGGGCTCTGATGCGAAGCGCCTGATTTCGGTTGGGAAGAGGCAACTCACGGACATGACAGCGTTCATGGACTCCATGGAAAAAGATGACAGGTGGATGCCTCCCGTCCGGTCGGCATTGCAGGAAGGGAGGACCGGCATGAAAAACGCCGTATCCGATCTCGAAAAAGGCAAGCTGGAGGAAGCTCTCCGGGAAAGCCGGACGGTAATCGGCTCTCTTCGCCGGACAGCCAGCCGGATGGAACGAAAAGTGACGGTGCTGGAGGAGATCGAGTCGCATCTCGAACTGGCCGAGGACATGCGATATACCGGTAGTTTCCTGAAAGATATAGAGAATGAGCAGAAAGATCTGGCTGCAAAAACGGAAACAAAACAGAGGACAGAACGGGATCAACGCGTAGTCGGTGGAGCGCTCGGCGAGCTTCGTGAAACACTTGCCGGGGTCTCCGGATCAGCTTCGGTTGATCGGCCCATGCAGAAGGCCGGCGAGGTGATTGACTCGCTGACGGAGAAAAAGAAAATAGAAGCGCCGGAGCGCAGACGGCTGCAGAAAAAGGCTAAAAAACACATCGATACGGCGGGTAACAGGGCCGATTCGCTGGCGCGAAGGGCCGCGTATGTCGCGGAATGGCTGGATTACCTGGGGAGGCGCCAGGCGGCCTTGCTGAGCCTGCTGGCCCGTCAAATTGCGCTCCGAAAACGGACAGAACGTGCTCCTGAGCGAGTGTTCGCGGAGTTGCGCGGCGAGCAGGATTCTCTGCTGGGAGAGACTCAGTCCTATGCGGCGAATATGGAGGAGGGCCAGTCAAGCTACGCCTCTGCCTCCGAGGAAATGCAGAAGGCGGTCCCCCATCTCAAAAAAACCAATCGCGACCGGGCTGTGCACCATCAGCGTCGTGCCGAAGAGGCTCTGCGTAAAGCGGCAAAAGCACTTGCTGAACTCGTTGGACACGTGGCGGAGATCACAACTCTGGAACGTATGGGGTTCTTTGAATCCGAAACCCACATCCTGACTAAGGTGATGATGATTGCCGTGGAACAGCGGCATGTGCGTGATCGCACGCGGACGGCCACCCGGGAGCAGATGCGGAAATTTACGAGGCGTGAACAGCTCCATCTGATGCAGGTAACCCGGAAGCTTGCCGCAAGCGAAGAAATAGGCCATTTCCCGCAGATGGACAGTTTGCCGGAGGCAGCGGATGAAATGGAGAAAGCCGCCGACGACCTGAAAAATGGCGCGCGGACGGCGGCGATTAAACATCAACAGAAGGCGGAAAAGACTCTCCGAACGGATATGGCCGATCTGGTCTCCGATTTGTTGAAAGTCCAGGATGTCGGGCCCGCGGTAGAAGCTGAGGGTGGGGGCGGGGACGCGCTGGCAGCCTCGACGAGCATGCCCATGGAATCGGTGCGGATCTTTGGTAAGCCGCCGGCGCATATTTACAGAGGGACGGTGGGGGGAAAATCCACGTGGGAACCTCTCAGCCCCCGGCAGAGGTCCGCTCTCAGTGAGCACTTCGCCCGGGAACTGCCCCTCCCATACCGGGGTCTGCTGAAGGCCTACTACAGATCGCTTGCGGAGGAGTAATGTCACATAGCAGGTTTATGAAATGTTCGGATGAAAAGGATCCTCGATATAATACAGGTGATGTTCCAATGAAAAAAATCTCTCCCATTTTGTTGCTGCCGCTTCTGCTGGTTCTTTTGCTCAGCCCCCGTTCACAGGCCGTGGCCCAGAACGAGGACGATCTCCTTGATGGGCCCGCCTATTTCAACCGGCGCACCAAGAAGGCTATTGACAAATCGCTGGAATATCTTGCCGACGCCCAGAATCCGGATGGGAGTTGTGCTAAGAAGAATCCCGCAGCCATGACGGCGGTGACAATAATAGCCTTTATGGTCAACGGACACGTGCCCGGTGAAAAACCGTACGGCGAAGTGCTGGACAGGGGCATTGATTATCTTTTGAAATCTCAGGATGAAGGCGGGTATATCGGATCGAGTATGTATGCTCACGGTCTGGCCACTCTGGCGCTCTCGGAAGTGTGGGGGATGACCGAGCGGGATGATGAGGTTAAAGACGCTCTCAAAAGTGCAGTGCAACTTATCCTTCACGCCCAGAACAAGGAAGGGGGATGGCGGTACTGGCCTCGCCCGATGGATGCCGACGTATCGGTTACCGCGATGCAGGTCGTCGCTCTGGCCTCGGCCAAACAGGCCGGTATCGTTGTGGCTGACAAAACGATCAAGGATGCCATTCGATATTGTAAGATGTGTTACGATCCCGCCACCGGCGGATTCAACTACCAGCCCCGGCCCTACAGCGCCCCGGCCTTCCCGAGAACCGCTGCTGCGGTGACCGCATTGATGATGTGTGGGAAATACGATGCAGATGAGGTAAAAGGCGGGGTGAAATATCTGCTCAATGCTCCGGAGAGCAAGTTCAAGAAGATTGGCCATTATTCCTACGCTCATTATTACGCCATCCAGGTCATGTACCGCAGTGGCTCCGAACGGTTCAGTGAATGGTACCCAAAAATAAGGGACGCCTTATTGTCTAAAATGAACGCCAAAGGCGGGATAAGCACACGAGGAAATAAGGTTAATTCGACAGTTTATGCGACGGCAATGGGACTGATCGTGCTGGGATCTCCCTGTCATTTCGTTCCCGCCTATCAACGATAGCCATCTTTCATCCGGCCCTGATGTGTTCGAGACGGATGCTGCACTGACGGCCCGTTTGGAGCCCAAACCGGTGTTGGCCGAGTTGTTAAAAATTATGTATTCAGTGAACCACGTTATTCCAGATGGGCCTACTGCCGGGCTTGTCCCGGTTAA
>CAZXYF010000113.1:0-10124 GCA_964644705.1 uncultured candidatus Brocadiaceae bacterium
TTATGATTATTAACCTAAGGTTTATAACACCTCCTGGGAATTTGTTCTTTGGATGATGTCCTGTGCAAGATACAAGGATGCAGGGATTCAGTGTGGACCTTTGTATCTTTGAATCACTGCGCTTTCACTCCTCGAATCGTTCCCGCCACGATTCCGGTGTCAGCTCTTTCAGCTCCCGATAATAACGGCGGTTCAAAACCTTGCTGGGGGCGTCCCCTTCAAAAACACGCTGCAGATGATCGCTCAGCACACACCCGACCGCATGAATGGCATCGTGTCGGCTGAGCCCTTCACCCATCAGCCTCTCCACCGTCGCGGCGACCGGTATTTCCTCGCCCATCGCCACCTGATTCTCCACCGTGGCGTGTATCATGGCGTGCATACGGATACGCTGCATCTCCCCCTCCTGTTCCTGGTGGTACTCCAGCGCTGCTGCGATGCATTCCTCCTCATCCATCTCGGACCATTCGTCAGGATCCGGTGGTACATTGGGATCGTATTCTGTCATAGTATCAGGGCCTTTCTTGCTCAAGCTATAATTCAATTCGCTCCCGTGTCCTTTTTTATACCTTCAACCCCCGCCGGATAACAAGGCCGATGTAAACGTCCCTTTCATGTACCCGATAAATTTGCCTATAATCTACGTCACTCGCCAGGCCTGTCCAAAATAGCGTTTCGAGAAGCATGAATCTTTGTCTTTATCATCGTCTTTACCATAATCTGCCGTTGTTTTTGGCGGTCGTAGCATCGATAGAAAGGCAGACAAAGGCAAAGACGAAGGTAAAGATGTTAGATACACCTCCCTAATGTAACTGGGGGTGGTTTGCGAGATGGACTGTATTCCCGGCTCAAATCACCGGAGAACCCGTTTGAAAACGCCTTTTTGAACGTTTTGGACAGCACTGGTCACTCGCCGAACACTTCTCCCTTTTTTTCTGTTACACAATCATGAAACGTACACACACCTGGCAGTTCCCCCTTCCGCGCACACACACCGGCATTCTTCAGGGCAATGGCACCATGGGCACCATCCTGTGGGGCGAGTCCGACTCCCTCCGGCTGACCATTGGCCGGGCTGATTTCTGGGATCATCGCGGCGGCTCCGAATGGACCTCCGAGATGAGCTATTCGAACATACGGAAATATCTGGACGAGGATGACGAGGAGGGGCTGGATCAACTCTTCAGCTGCAAAACATCCGACCGGAGCATACCCGACACCCCCACCGTGCTCCCGGTGGGACGCGTCGATTTGCAGCTGCAGGGTGATGCGCAGGTGGAGGAGGCGGAGCTCAACCTCGAGGACGGCACTATCGCCGCCCGAACCCACCAGGGACAGAACGTCCGAATTGTCCACGACATGGAACAGCACCTGGTCATGGTTGAGCTTCCCCCGGAACTTTCCGACGCCGATGTGCAGCCGGTTCCCGCCTGGGAATTTGTTGAAGAAGAACTCTCCTCCGTGGGATTTGAGCCCCCCGAGCCCGTCAGCACCCAACGGATTGAGGGCTGGGTCCAGCGTTGCCCCGTCGATCCCGCCCTCTGCGTGGGATGGGCGCGCCAGGACGGGATCATTGCCATAGCCACCGCCCGAGGAACCGCCGACGAGGCCATCCGCACAGTCTCTCAAATTGCCACCAACGCCCTGGCCAAGGGATTCGAGACGGCGCACCAGCGGTGTGCTAATTGGTGGGAGGATTACTGGGATCAGGCGGCGGAGGTGGATGTACCGAACGAGCGTCTGCAATATCTTTACGATTACGGAATGTACAAATTTGCGGGGTTCACCAATCCAGAGGGAGTTCCGGCCACGCTCCAGGGTCCCTGGATCGAAGAATATCGCATGCCGCCCTGGTCAAGCGATTACCACTTCAACATCAACGTCCAGATGTGCTATCAGCCGGCCTACCACGGCAATCTGCTGGAACACCTGCGCCCGCTGTGGGAAATGATCAATGGCTGGACCGAGACGTTGCGGCACAATGCCAAAATGTTGCTTGGCATAGACGACGGCCTGATGCTCCCCCATGCAGTAAGTGACGATTGCCGATTTCTGGTCGGCTACTGGGGGCATTCCGCCGATCATGGATGCACGGCCTGGGTTGCGCAGATGATGTTCCGCTACTACCTCTACAGCCAGGATCAGGACTTCCTCCGCGACACCGCCTACCCGTTCATGCGGGACACGATGCGAGTCTACGAGGAAATGCTCGAGCGGACCGATGATGGCAACTTCCGCCTGCCGGTGGGCATCTCCCCGGAATACTTCAATACGGAGGGGAAAGGCTACGGTCCCAACGCCAGTTTCCAGCTCGCCTGCATCCATCGTCTCTGTGAGGATCTGATCGAGGCCTGCGAGGTGCTGGGAAAGGAGCCGAAAGAGGTCTGGATAGAGATTCAGGACAAACTACCGAAGGCGTGTCTGATTGGCGAGGAGGGTCAGAAACGTATTGCCCTCTGGGAGGGGCAGGCCCTGGAGGAGAGCCATCGCCATCACTCCCACCTGGCGGCCATTACGCCGTTCGATGTGATCGATCCGTATGATGAGGAGTGGCAGCCCATCGTGGAACGGAGTATAGAGGAATGGATCATGCGCGGTCCCGGACTCTGGTCGGGATGGTGCCTGACGTGGGCGTCCTGCTTGAGCAGTCACGTGGACAATCCCGAGGCGGCGGAACTCTGGCTCGACGTTTTTGATCGTTTCTTCACCAACGAGGGTGGCGGCACGCTGCACGACTGCCGCGCCTCGGGCATATCACTGACGGGCGCCCCGGCCATGGGAGGCACCGACACCGACGTGGATGTGATGCAGATGGACGGCGGAATGGGATCGGTGGGCGCGATCCACGAAATGCTGCTGCACACCCGGCGCGGCGTCAATCACCTGTTTGCAGGAGCACCGGATCGGTGGGAAACAGCCTCTTTCGACGGATTGTTGACCGAAGGGGCCTTTGAAGTCTCGGCCAGTCGCGACGCAAGCGGCGTCGGCCCGGTCACCGTGAAGAGCCTGGCCGGTGGGACGTTTCAACTGGCTAATCCGTGGGAGACCGCCGTCGTGCGCCGACCGGGACAACCGGACAGATCAATCACCACATCGGTCGTCCGTGTCTCTCTGGAGGAGGGGGAAACCGTTACGTTGCATCCCGGAACATAACACGGCTGGCGGTCGCAATTTTACTCTTCTGGCGCACAGGAATCTTAGAACATTTTCGCAGAACCGATCAACCTCACTCCCCGTCGTCTTCCTTTTCTGTCTGACGGCGGAGGGCGATTGTCACTTTATAGCCGGAGGTGCGGAAAGTATAGAACACACGTCCTCCCTCAGCATCGATGCTGCGGGTAGCGCGTCGTTTTGGCTCCTGCAGATCGAGAATGTTCCCAATCCCCTTCAGCTCGACGCGCACCGTCTGGTCGCCCTCCCGTTCATACACGCTCATTGAACGTCGGCCGGCATCGAGGTTAATGACCCGTCCATCCTCGTGAACGAGAATATCACTGGCCACCACATCAGTAATTTCGCCGCCGAACCCACCGCCCCACTGCAAAAATGGCCCGCGGTAACCTCTGTGTCTCACTCGATCATTTTCGCCGGACACTCGAGCGGTGACCACTGGTTTTTCGTCCCCCTGCTTCTGTTCTCTGACCACCACGCCCCTGTCCATACGAGTCGTGGACCCGATCACGTTCCGTTCTCCATTTTTCTCTGCATCCTGCTCTTCTCCGGGATCTCTTTTTGCGCCCCTTTTGTGAGCTTTTTTATCCGCCGTTTTGTCGCCCGGTTGAGCATCGGCGGTGGGCTCGACGATAAAGATAACGTCGTCCTTTTTATCCAGCAGGTGCAGGCGCCCGTTCGCGTCCACGTATGCTTCGTAATGTTTATTCTCATTCCCCGCCCGGATGCCTCCCGGCAACGTGAACGGTCCGCGGACCTGGTTATCATTCGCCTTTTTCTTGTCTTTCGCGGGCGACAGCTCAAAGCTTTCCACGACCATGTCATAAACAATGCGGCTTTGCCTGTAGTGCTTCGGTGGAGAAACCAGGCCCAACCGATACACCTTCCCATCCTGGGCGAACACGGTCTCGTCCTGGGCAATCTGGCGACGTTGTTTGCCCTTTTTCAACACCCAGCGTGAGTGAAGACGCCACCCGGTAAGGTTATTCGCCTTCACTTTTCCCGTCGATTTGATCCTGGCCCCGTATTTTTTCTTCATTTCCCGGGAAAGAGCACCGAGCAGTGCCTTTGCAGAAGCCTTCCGGGCATCCGGCAGCTCGCGCACCTGATATGTCAAGTAGGCGCCGGTATTGGGCGCAATGAAGATGTGTTTCCCGTTTTTATGCCGTTTTTTGAATTTCTCCGGCACCAGGAACTCTGCCCCCGATTGGCCGTCCCGATAGACAGTCATCATCGACGCCTCGCCCGAGCCGCCCGCCATGGATACATGGGAGATGAGAAGAGCGATAACAACGACGAACGCGCTTGAAACACGCTGGCAAAAGCCTGCAGTTCTATTCATATCCTGTCACCTGTTCGTTCCAGTAACGCTGGTGAACCTCCTGCGCGGGCACCCGACTATGTTTACTATACCGAACATGCCCCTCCACAACCATCAAGATCTGGTTTTGCCTTCCGGAACATTCGTTTCTCCGGCACGGGGCATTGCTCACCCCAGCACGGGCCACCGTGCCTGAGTTCGTTACCCGGGCTTCCTCGCCGGGCTCGGGCGCCCGGGGCTATGGACTGAGACGCCCTGCAGGGCTAACGACATTAATTCAGGCCCTGGTGTTGTCAAACATACCCGGTAGGCAGCCCTGTACAACTCACATCTTAGCCGTTTTGTCGGTTCAGCGTTGACACTTACCGAGAAACGCTCCGATAATAGAGATGATATCGTGCGGGCTCGCCCCGTCCTCCTGAGTACGAGAAGGTAATGAACCAGGACAACTCCGAACAAAACTCCACGGCCACAACCATCGCCAAATACTGGTCCGGCAAACTCTACCGCCAGGTCCTGGGAGCTGTTGTGTCGTTTCTCCGCCCCAAGCTGCTGTCACCGGAATATTACGGGGTATGGACCATCCTGAAACTTATTCGGCGATACGCATCATACAGCCACCTGGGAACCCGGTCCGCTCTGCGGTATCTCATCCCACTGTATGAGAGTCGTGAGGATGAGACAACGGTGGGTGCACTCCATGCAAGTGGGTTCTTTTTTGGATTGGGTGTCACGATTCTCATAGCCGTGGGAGTAATGCTGGCGGCACTGGCGCCCGGATTTACCCGGGCGGTGCGGGCGGGGCTGATATCCATGGGGATCCTGGTCATACTTCGCTATTATCACCATTTCCTCCTCTCCCTCCTCAAAGCGGAGGAAGCATTTGGTATCATCACGCGCTCAATCTACGTGATGGTGACACTGACTTTTGTCACAACCGTCCCGCTCCTGTATTTTTTCGACATTTACGGCATCTACGCCTCGGTCATCATCGCCGAGACGGGCACAATCGTATTTCTCCGCCTGGGATACTCATTCCGTGAACGGGGTACTTTTGAATGGTCCGCAGTGCTCACACTTCTCCGGAAGGGTTTCCCCATTATTGTTTTGAATCTCGCGATTGCCCTGGTCACCACCTGCGATCGGATCATCGTCGGAGCTATGATGGGGAAAGAAGCACTCGGTTATTACGGCATCGCGATCATGGGGATGGCCTTTCTCATGGAGATCCCGGGAACCGCTCGGTCGGTGATGGAGCCCCGACTCATGCGCACCCTCGAGAAGAGACCCGACGACGCCATCGTGCGCGATTACCTGGTCTCCCCCATGATGAAAACCGTCTATCTCCTCCCCTTCCTTGTTGGTCCATCCTTTCTGGCCATGGAGGCTGGAGTTACTTTTCTGCTGCCACGATACACGGCCGGCGTGCCGGCTGCGCGGACCCTGGCCCTCGGCGTTCCTCTGCTGGCACTGGCGTATGTCCCCCGCATGTTGATCATCGCGCGCGACTGGCAGCTCGCCGTCTGCTGGCGCGTGCCCCCCATCCTTCTGGTCAACGTCGTGCTGGGAGTTCTGCTGGTCAAAGCGGGATACGGATTATTCGGCATCGCGCTGGCCACCATCCTGGCCTTTGGGTTGTTGTTTATGGTCCTTTTCGCATTCCTGCGCGTCAAACTCGAGAACTGGCCTACCGGTGACCAATGGGTCTTGAAATTGCTTCCCCCGGTAGCCCTCATGTGTGTGCTCGTGGTCGTGCTTTCCAGCGGCATTCCCCTGCTTATTTCCAACCTCTACTGGCAGGCCATTATCTCCGTGGCTGTGTTCGGGATTATTTACGCTGGATTCTACCACTTCGCCGCCGCCAGAACGGGTATTCTTCCTCCTCTCAAGCCCTGGAGTATGCTGTGAGCGACATAACAATCAACATTCACAACGTCGTCCGTGGCGTAGTGCTGGATCCGCCGAAGTGGCTCAGAAAAATGATACACGCCCATTTCAAACGGTTCATCGTTCCCTCCCCCAAAGGTGGAGAACCTGACTTTATTATTCGATCGGATCAACCGGATTCCGCTCCCGAGATAATCAGCATCGTTCCGGGCCCGCAGCATCGCCTGGGATGTGTCATGCATGACGGAAAACGCGGCGTTTTTCTGCTGCGTCACAACGCGCCCGATGTCGGCATATTCCCCGGGGATATTCCCGTCGTCCACTGTGTTGGTGGCGAAGCTGCCGGACGCCGGACCTACGGATTAATCCTGCTCGCAATTGATCTTGCGCTCCGGCAAAAAGGAGGCACGCTGTTTCACGGTGTCTGTCTCTTACGGGACGACAGGTGCGTGATTTTATACGGGGCCCGTGGAAGCAGCAAAACCCTCATCGGGCTGAGCCTCATGAGAGAAGGGTGGGATTACGTGGCAGACGACAAATTTATACTGTCGGATGGCACAGCGCATCTTTTTGAGGATGTGCTCGGGATACGTGATCATCACGTACGAAAACTTCCCTGGCTTACCGAACACCTCCACGGGCAAGATGGGGTTGCCTCCGCAACGTTGCACAAAATGATAAGTGAGGCAGGGAACCGGTTCGTTCCGAAAAGGTATACGACGCCCTGGCAGCGGAAGTGGGACGAGCGGCACGACGTAAAAGTAACACAGGCCTTCCCGGATATCCGGGCTGTAGAAGCAGCATCGCCGGACGTCTGCGTTCACCTCCGCCCATCCAACCGCCTCCACATGCAACCCCTGGACGACGAAGATTTCCATCTTGCCGCCGCCGTGCAACACATGAAATTCCAGGAGGTTCATCCACTCGAAGACCTTCTCATCACATTTTGCAACTCGACCCGCCCGGAGCCACATCAACTACTCACAAATAACCTCGCCGATACTGACATGTATCAGCTGGAAACGTCCGATCAGGTCAGTGCGGGACAAATGGCAATGGAGGTCGATCGATGCGTCGAATAAGCGTAATTATCCCCACCTACAATCGCCCCAATGAACTCCGGGTATGCATGAGGTCGCTGGTGCGCCAGAGCACGCTTCCTGACGAGATACTGGTGGTTGACGACGGAGATCTGAAGAAGGTGCCCCACAGTGAAGAGGCGGACCGCCGGGGCATCACGTGCCGTCATCTCCACAAAGATACGCCTGGCCTCACCGAATCCCGCAACAGGGGAATCGAGGAGTCAACGGGCGATATCATCTTCTTTTTTGATGACGACGTGAAACTGTTCCCGGACTACATTGAGAACGTGCTGGACATCTATCGCCGGGATCCGGATCACCGCATCGGCGGTGTCGGCGGCAATGTCATCAATACGAAACCCATGTCCCTGCCCCGATTGTTACGATACGCCCTGGATCTGCCCTGCGGGATATCAGGAGTGAAGGAGGGGCGTGTTCTACGGTCCGGCTTCTGCACCGATTTCGGAACAACCCCGTTCCCCATACGTTCGCCCCGGCCGGTCGAGTTCCTGCCCGGCGCCGCTTTTTCGTTCCGTCGCGAAGTTTTCGCCCGCCACAGGTTTCAACCCGGATTCCGGGACGTTGCTCTGGGAGAAGACAAAGATTTTTCCATCGAGGTAGGTCATGATTACAGACTCGTTTTCCATCCCCACGCCCGGCTGTACCATTATGAGTCCGAACTCATGCGCCCGGCGAAACGAAATTGGGGACGGAAGCACATCAATGGCCATTACCTGATCTTTCGCCGATATGTAAAAACACAACCGTTGGACTGGCTGTTTTTCTGGTATGCGGTACTCATCTATCTGGCCGAACGAAGTCTCATCGCCGGAATCCAATTGGATCGCAGTCAATTTCAGCATGTACTGGGTGCGTTCGACGCACTGCTGGCCATTGTCCGTGGAACCACCGATTTTTGAAACGCCTGTTCAGGAAGGAACGACATATGCGCTCTTTGCACATACATCGCTACCGCTTGATCTTGTTCATCCTCATGTTTGTGACCCTCGGTCATCCCACAATCCTGCGCGGGGACCCGGCACGCGGTCCTGAAAACAAAAAACAAAAGACAAAACGCCCCTACAAACCCACATCTCCGTGGAATCTTCGCATCGGCCCCAATCCTGAATATGCCAACATATCCGGCACATTGATCAAAAAGCTCAAGGGGCATTTTGGATGCGATCCCAACCAGTACACATACCCCGTTTACGACGAGATAGACGAGGATACGTCCCTTCGCAAAATCAGGGTCACCGGCGTCTTTTCCCACGTAAGCGACGCAGGATCCACTCTGGACATTCGGAAAGACGTTACCGTCAAAGTGCCTGTTCCGGGCTCCCCTGAACCCTCAAAAGGGACCGACAGCCAGGTGATCTTCGTGAACCCACAGACCGGGGACGAATGGGGATTCTGGCGATTCCGCAAAAAGGGTGATGGGTCCTTTGTGGCCCAAAACGGCTATCACTACAACACCAACTGGAGCGGCGTGCCGCCGATGGGATTTGTCAGCCGCGGGGCAGGTATGCCCTACCTGGCCGGGCTGGTCCGCCCCGAGGAAATCCGGCGGGGGAAAATCGAGCATGCCCTCGCGTTCGGTGCTCCCGATCCCTCTGCACTGTTCGTCTACCCGGCCACTAAAAGTGACGGTGAGGTAAGTTTCCCCGCACTTCCCGAGGGAACGCGCCTGCAACTCGATCCCAAGCTGACCGACAAAGATTTTGAGAAATGGGGGCTGGACCGAACCGGCAAGATCATCGCGCGGGCACTGCAGGAATACGGCATGATCCTGGTGGATGGAAGCGGGCACCCAAAAATCTACGTCGAGGACCACCACACGGCAGGCTGGGGAAAACTTCTCCATCCCAAAACCGTCTCACCCATCCCCTATTCGGCCTTCCGCGTCCTGAGCCTCAATACGCCCCAAAAACCACAAAAACCCAGAAAGTTCCAGGCCGGAATTGCAAAAGGTAAAATCATGTTGCGCTGGGAGGCATCGGAGGATGCGACGCGCTACCGGATCAAACGACGTAAAGACCAGGGACAATGGGAGGATCTGCGTTCATCAATTACACAAACCAGGTTTGAAGATACGGAAATTCAACCCGGAGCGAGTTACACCTACGCCCTGATTGCCGTCAACCACAACGGGCTCAGCGATCCGGTTCGAATCACCGTCACCCTGAATCAGTGAGACACCTTCTCCGGACATTTCACGAGTCGTCAGTGCGCCAGCTGTGAGCACAGACAAAGGCGCTGTAAGTATTCAGTGAACCACGTTATTCCAGATGGGCCTGCTGCCGGGCTTGTCCCGGTTGAGGCGTACTTCTGCACTACCCGAAGTGGCGCAAACAACCCGATAGGGCCTTCTGGCAGGGCGCTGGAGCCATCTTTGAGCTTGCGCACAAGCCGAGTGATTTCCGGAAGCCTCAGAACTCCTGATCCGTTGGAAAATAAAGTGAACCCTATTCGACATGTAGCGGGGAACAACATCCGGTGTCTTCTTGGAAAAAAGTCGCTATGGTTTGCCCCTCCGGGCCTGCCCCGGGGGTCGATATGATTAGCTACTACGTGCGGCGACGCACCAACCAGCCCTCCATCGGCCCTGTGCCTGGCAGGTGGTCATAAATGGCACTGGACAACGGGGTTAGAATGTGTTATCG
>CAZXYF010000114.1:0-10014 GCA_964644705.1 uncultured candidatus Brocadiaceae bacterium
GCAGAAGTACGCCTCAACCGGGACAAGCCCGGCAGCAGGCCCATCTGGAATAACATGGTTCACTGAATACTTACGTAAAATGAGCGCCAGCAACAAAGGCAGATGTACGGTAAAAACGAAGGCAAAGACAAAGAGCTGTACATTCCGGATCGCTGTTTTGGACAGACCTGAATTGGCTTTTAATAACCACCGCTTGTTATCATTGTAAGTGGATGAAAAGAGTTTTGCTGCACATACGCGTGCCCAACTGATCGGGGGGAACAGCCGTATGCCAGAAGACGTCCAAATTCGCGAAGATCCGCAGATTATTGAGGTTTACTCGTACGGGGATATCACTCTGGATGATTTAAGATCCTCACTCGAGCGGATTGCTCACATTTATCAGAACCGTGGTTTATGCAAAGTCCTGGTGGACGCCACGGAAGAGACATCTCTCCCTTCCACACTCCCATTGTTTCAGTTCGGCTCAGAACTGGCGGAGTCCATCCGCCACCTGAAATTCGCCGTTGTCGTTACGGACAACCAGCGCGAAGATATGCACTTTCTTCGGACCGTCTTGTTTAATCGCGGAGGACAAATGGAAATCTTCGATTCCGAAGAGAAGGCACTCAACTGGCTCCGGAACAATACCGACGAATAACCCGCCCCCCATTCGAATCTCTCTTCACCCTGACAGCGCCCTCCCAATCTATCAGTCGCCGTCCACCGTTGTGTCGGGCCGATAGCTGTGTTCGTAATGTTCCCACTGCCGGATAAGCTCCTCCCGTTTGCCCGGCTTATCCCCGGATAAGTCCACCATCTCGCATCGATCCTCGGAAAGATCGTAGAGTCGCCACGGTCCTTCATCCTCCCCTTCCGGCGTCGATTTCTTGCCGCTCACAATCTTCCAGTCTCCCATGCGCAGCGCGCGGTTACCGGAATGGTGGAAGTAGAGGTGAGATCGCTCCACCGAGCCGGATCCGGTCAGGGCGGGCACCAGGCTTTTCCCCGGCAACGGCGGCGCACCGTCGGGCAGAGGGATCTCCGCCGGATCCATGCCCGCCAGCTCCAGAATCGTCGGCATGAAATCGATGCAGTGTCCCAGATCCTCGCGCAACTCCCCACAATCCTCAACACCTCCGGGCCACGAGGCCACCATCGGGGTTGCCACCCCGCCCTCATGCACCCATATTTTGTGGCGTCGGAAGGGCGAATTGCTGCAGTTCGACCATCCCGGTCCCAGGCACAGGTGTGTGGGCGCCGAACCCGGCGGAGCGAACGGATCATGCCCGTGCGCACGAATCATAATCTCGGCGCTGGCACCGTTATCGGACAGGAACAGAACGAGCGTATCCTCATACTCCTCCATCTCACGAAGCTGGTCCAGCAGCCGCCCAATTTCCCGATCCGTCCGGTCAACCATGGCCGCATGGATGGCCATTTTAGTTGCCTGGAACTCCTTCTGTTCCTCGGTAAGTTCGTCCCAGGGAGGCCCCACTTCGATCTCCCCCGACCCGAACCGCTCGCCATATTCATCCTCCCACCAGGGCGCGGGCAGATCCGGTTCGCGATCCGACAGATCACAGTCCACGATCCCCATCTGCCGCAGGCGTCGCCAGCGTCGTTCACGAATCACGTCCCAGCCTTCGTCGTACCGCTCACGGTATTTATCGATATCCTCCTGTTCGGCCTGCACCGGGAAATGCGGGGCAGTGTAGCATACGTAATGGAAAAAGGGCATGTCCCCGTGATCGGACTGATGATCCCGCAAACAGCCCAGAGCATGGCCGGTGATGGCGGTGGAAGAAAACTTCTTCTCTCCCTCCGGCCCGAAGAAGTGCGTTCCCATCGGAACGTCGGTCCCCCAGCTGATATCGAATCCGCCGTTCTCCTCCGGCTTGTCTTCGTTATGGATATGCCATTTACCCGAATGGTAACTGCGATATCCCTGCTGGCGGAGGTAGTGCGGCAGGAGTCGTTGCCACGACGGTTTGTATCCATCCGGCGGATCCATGTGGGCCTGCTGGGCGTAATAGCCGGTCAGCATACAGGTGCGACTCGGCCAGCATCGTCCGGTGTTGTAGAACTGCGTGAACCGCAGCCCGTTCTCCGCGAGAGAATCCACGTTGGGCGTCTCAATCTCGCCCCCGTAACATCCCGGATCAGAAAATCCCATATCATCCATCACAATCAGCATAACGTTGGGACGAGCAGCGGCTGCACGGGCAGAACTGTCAGCAGATGTCATTGTGTACAATCCCCTCCACCCAGAATCTGGGAAAACAACTCTCACAAACACAAAACCAGTTGCGTAACCGGAAAGGAAGGATTCAGTGAAGCACGTGCGTTATGTGATGCCCTGCTGCCGGGCTGGTCCCGGCAGGGGGACGCACCTGTGCACTAAAGCGGTCCTACCACGCAAAACGACAGGGCCTTCTGGAAGAACGTGGTTCACCGAATACTTACCATACGGTCAATCATCGCAACCCGGTTGCGCTGCGGACCTCTTCCATCGTCTTTTCCGCCCGCTCTTTACAGCGTTTGGCCCCCTCTTCCATGACGTCGTCAACGTAGTCCGGGTCATTCACGTATTCTTTATACTGCTCGCGCACCGGGGTCAGTTCTTCGATCATATTTTCGGCCAGGCGCATCTTACAATCCACGCAACCGATCTCCGCCGTGCGGCACCCCTCCTCACACCAGGCGATATCCTCGTCCGGTGAGAAACCAAGATGCATGGTATGGATGTTGCAGATCTCCGGCGTGCCGGGATCGCTCAGCCGGACGCGCGCGGGATCAGTGGCCGCCGTGCGCAGCATATCTCTGATCTCGTCGGGTTCGGCCAGCACGGGGATGTAGTTGTCGAGGCTCTTACTCATCTTGTTCTGGTCCTCCAGCCCCATCAAACGCGTCACCCGGCTGAACAGCGGTTCAGGTTCGGGGAACACCTCGCCAAAACGCCGGTTGAAGGCGCGGCAGACTTCGCGGGCGAACTCCAGATGCTGGGTCTGGTCCTCGCCGACTGGCACAACTGTCGCCTTATACAGCAGGATATCCGCCGCCATCAGGACCGGGTAGGTGAACAATCCGGCATTAACGCTTTCCTGATGCTGCTGGCTCTTCTCCTTGAACTGGGTCATCCGTGTCAGATCGCCATAGGCCGCGCAGGTGTTCAGAATCCACGTCAGTTCCGTGTGTTCGGGAACATGGCTCTGCACAAACAGCGTACAGCGTTCGGGGTCAAGCCCGGCCGCCATATTGACCATCAGCGCCTCGCGAACACGCGTCTGCATTTCCTCCGGTTCATAGGGCACCGTCATGGCGTGGAGATCAACGATGCTGAAAATACAATCGTACTCGTCCAGCATGGTCACCCAGTTGCGGATGGCCCCCAGGTAATTGCCGATATGAACGATGCCGCTCGGTTGTATGCCGCTGAATACTTTCTTCTTCATAACCTCCCGCCTCCGGCGGGTTCAAAAGATAGGACGTGTAAAACAAAACATGACAGGTAAGGTGGATCAGAGTAGTCCCTGATATCATTCCCAATCCGGGAACACACTCCTGGCCACTCCACCAGCGCCTTCAGCTGTTACCATTCCGCCGCAGCAATCCGTTCCGCTGCCTTTCGGGTGGCGTCGATGCTGGGCACCAGTGCAAACCGGACGAAACCTTCACCGGGATTCAATCCGTCATCGGTCTCATCGCTGATCCACGCGCCCGGCGTCGTCACGACGGCGATCTCCGGGTCGAGGAGCGCGGTGGCAAAATCAACACTCGAATAGCCCTCCGGCACCTGCTGCCAGAGGTAAATGGTGGCATCCGGTCGGCAGTCGGACAGTCCGCTTTCCACCAGTGCATCCGCAAGGAGATCACGTTTCTCGTGGTAATCCGCCCGGCTGGACTCCACATGATCCTCATCCCCCAGGGCCGCAATGGCTGCCTCCTGCACGAAATTCGGCGTTCCACTGTCGATATTGGTCTTCACCTTTTTGAAGACATCAACAATCCGCTCATCGCCCGCCACCCAGCCGCAACGCCATCCCGTCATGGCACTCCGTTTCGACAGGCTCTGGAAGACGACAACGCCATCGCGTTCAACTTCGAGCATGCTGATGGGGGGCTCGTCGGTGTAGTATATTTCAGTATAAGCCTCATCGCTGGCCACGATAATATCGTTTTTGTGTCCGAACTCCACGACGCGCTCGAAAAACTCCCGGGGCGCCACATTACCGGTGGGACTGTTCGGGTAATTCACCCAGATAATTTTCGCCGCTTCGGCGACATCATCCGGAATGGCATCCAGATCGATAAGATAGTCATTTTCCGGCAGAATCGGGACGTAATACACCTCTCCCTCGGCAAATTGCGTCCCGCGGGTGTAAGGTGGATACCCAGGTGTGGGAACAATTGCCACATCGCCGGGATTCAGAAAACCCTCGGCAAAGTTGAAAACGCCCTCCTTCGAACCGATCGTGGACGTAATCTCGCTCTCGGGATCCAGATCCACGCCGAACCGGTCCTGCGTCCAATCGGCCACCGCCTGCCGATACCGTTCCATGCCGATATAGCTGGGATAGCCGGCCGTTTTATGTTTTTCGACCCCCTCTCTGGTGGCTTCTCGGGCCACCTCGGGTGGCGCTATCGTGGGATCTCCCACGCCAAAATCGATGGGCTCAATTCCTCTGTCACGAAGATTCTCCACCTGCCGATCCACTTCGGCAAAGGCGTAACTACCAATAGCTTGCACACGGTCTGAAGGAATAATACGCATATTAACTCTGCTGATATCTATGGTTCTGAATGGTTAATAACCCCGTCCGCGGAGGACCACGAACGATGTGCACTATATACACGAACGCGGGAGAAGTCAAGAAAATGGCCACTCAGAGCAATCTGCGCCACAGAGTTGATTTATTCTTTCATCCGCCTCCGTTTCCCCTCCACCGTTCCCTTACCTTCCTTTATCCGAGTGGGTGTCCTTACCATCCGCGGGGACACCTCCAGAAGTCCCACCCGGATGATATTAATACCCACCCGGATATACTGCTGATCCGTTACCTCCGCTTATCCGTGTGGGTGTCCTTACCATCCGCGGGGCACCTCACCAGAAGTTCCACCCGGATGATATTAATACCCACACGGATATACTGCGTACGCCGACGCACGAACCAGCCGTCCATCGGCGCAGGGCCAGCGGAGAGTGCAGGCGTCATGCAATATACACTGTTTGGTACACCCACAATCACTGTTCTCAACAGGCCAGCCAGCCAATCAGAGGATATGCAACCGTTCCTGGTTTCCGTTAAAATGCGTTACCATCAGCGTATGGGGGAAAACCACCTGCTGGCGGCCCACGGTCAATCCGACGGTTGCGTTCCGTCCGCATGACTGCACTTCCTGCCAGCGGACCGTACGAATCCACTTCAGAGAGGACAATCCACATGACTTCCCGCGAACGCATCCAGGCAATTCTGGCGCTGGACCTACCGGACCACATGGGTCTCCACGAACACCTCTGGCCCGAGACCATCCCCGACTACTGGGTCAACGAAGGTTACCCCGAAAACACCGATCCGGGCGAGCATTTTGGCTACGACATCGTCCAGGCCGGTGGCTGGTGGGACGTGACTCCGCTGCGTGGCAAGGATGAAACCGTCGAGGAGACCGATGAATGGCGCACAAGCATTAATGCGTACGGGTCCACGCTCAAGCACTGGAAGAACAAATCGGGCACTCCCGAACACGTGGACTTCGACTGCACCACGCCCGAAATCTGGGAATCCAAATACAAACCCCGGCTGGACCACTTCGATCCGGATCGAGTGGACCTCCCTGAGCTGCAGGATGCCTACACGAAGGAGATGAACGGCGACCGGTTCGTCTGCTACGGTAATCTGATGCAGCTGGAAATCATGCGTAAGATGCTGGGCGACGTCACGATGCTGGAGAGCTTCCTTCTGGAGCCGGACTGGGTTCGGGACATCTGTCAGACTTACGCTGATCTGTACATCAAAACCTATGACTACATCTTCCGGGAAGTGGGCAAACCCGACGGCATGTTCATGTATGAGGATCTGGGCTTCCGGAATGGACCTTTCATGAGCGAGGACACCTATCGCGACGTACTTATGCCCTATCACCAGCAAATTCTCGGGTTTTTCCACGATCATAACCTGCCGGTAATCCTGCACACCTGCGGGGATGTCCGACCGCTGGTTGGAGCCCTCGTGGAAGCCGGCGTCGATTGTCTCCAGCCGATGGAAGCGAAATCAGGATGCGATGTGCTGGAATTGAGCCGACAGTTTGAAGGACAACTCTCATTCATGGGCAACATCGATGTCACCAGGCTCAACACCAACGACAAAGACATCATCCGTGAGGAGGTTGTAACCAAACTGGACGCGCTGCGCGAACGCGGCGTGCCGTACGTCTTCCATTCCGATCATTCGATACCACCGGACGTCCGCCTGGAAAGCTACGAGTTCGCCCTGCAGCTCTATCGCGAACACGGCACATATTGATTAAACCGAGCATTTCACGAGTCGTCAGTGCGCCATCTGTGGGAACAGACAACTGTGTTCCCCCAAGGGTTTGCCCGAAGTTTCACACGCACAAGGAGCCCCACACCATGGAGACAACGAACACATCCCGCCCCTACCTGTCGGTGATCATTCCGGCCTACAACGAGATCGCTACCATTGACGATATCCTCAATCGGGTTCTGGAGAACGACATAGAGAAGGAAGTGATCGTGGTGGATGATGGATCCAGCGATGGCACGGCGGAGGAAGTGCGGAAGTATGAAGACCGGGGCGTCCGTCTGATTCAGCACGGACGCAACCAGGGAAAAGGGGCGGCACTGCGGACCGGCTTTGATGCCGCCCGCGGAGAACTCGTGCTGATACAGGACGCGGATCTTGAATACGATCCGGAAAATTACGACGCGCTTCTGGACCCCTTCGAGAACAACCGGGCGGACGTGGTGTATGGTTCCCGATTTCTGGGCGGTCCTCACCGGGTGCTGTATTTCTGGCATTTCGTGGCCAACAAGCTGCTCACCTTCTGGTCCAACGCCGTCAGCAACATCAACCTCAGCGATATGGAGACCGGTTACAAAGTGTTTCGGCGCGAGGTCCTGGCGGACCTGGAGCTCAAGGAAAAAAGCTTTGGGGTGGAACCGGAACTCACTCAGAAACTGGCCCGGGGCAACTGGCGGATTTTTGAAGTACCGATATCCTACTACGGACGAACCTACGAAGAAGGAAAGAAAATCGGCATCCTCGATGCGTTTCGTGCATTCTGGTGCGTCATTCGCTATGCCGTCGCCGATTGAACAAAACGCCTGATACATTTATTTGCCCCGCTCCGGCAACGCCCCCAATCGCCATCGTCGCGTCATTCACAGCAGCCCGGAAACATAACGGGACATTCGCCGGATAATCGACACGTCCGACTGCTTTCAGGACTCCCCGGTGGTCGTCTGCTGGTATTCAGCCGGCCCCCTGTCGTAGAGATTTTCCCCATGACAGTCAATGGCAACGATGACGGGAAACCGTTCCACTTCGAGGCGTCGAACGGCCTCCGGCCCCAGTTCCTCGTATCCCACAACTTCCGAGGATTTGATTGAACCGGCGATCAGAGCTCCGGCTCCACCCACCGCCGCGAAATACACACAGCGCTGCTGCTTCATCGCTTCCACCACTTCCTGACTGCGCGTTCCCTTCCCTATCATGCCTTTCAACCCGCATTCCCGTATGAGCCGCGGGGAAAAAGGATCCATTCGGCAACTCGTCGTCGGGCCGGCACTGCCCACCGCGTATCCCGGCCGGGCGGGCGCGGGTCCGGTGAAATAAATCACTTCTCCATCCAGATCAACGGGGAGTTGTTCCCCACGATCCAGACGGTCACAGAAACGCTCGTGCGCTGCATCCCGTGCGGTGTACAGGTTTCCCGATATCAGAACGCGATCACCGGCGTGCAATGATTCCACCACTTCATCGTCCAGTTTTGGGCGGATAATTCGTTGACTCATAATCATTTCTCATTCGATGACAGTAGAAGCGTGACGGGCGGCATGGCAGTTGATGTTGACAGCAACGGGTAAGGAGGCGATATGGCACGGAAAATGTTCCACGTGGACCGCCAGCGCCGTTATGCGCCCCCCCAACCCCTGCGGGCCAACTCCAGAATCGTTGATCCCACCGAGAATATCTCGTTCCAGATCCGCGTAGTTCGCATCCGGATGCGGTTCTCCGACCGGACGGAGCAGGGACTTTTTGGCCAGTAAGGCGGACTTCTCCAGGTCGCCACCAATCCCGACGCCAATAATGGTCGGGGGGCATGGATTGCCGCCCGCACCGATGACCGTTTCCACGACGTGCCGCACCACGCCCTCACGCCCCGCGGAAGGCTCGAGCATACGGACCGCACTCATGTTCTCGCTTCCCCCACCTTTCATCGCCAGCCTGATTCGCAACTTCGACCCCGGAACAGCCTCCAAATGCACGATGGGAGGTGTATTATCCCCCGTATTATCCCGGCTGAAAACGGGATCTTCCACGATGGATTTGCGAAGATATCCTTCCCGATACCCCCGGGCTGTGCCGTCGGATATGGCCTCGTTGATGGTTCCACCATCGATATGCACGTCCGAGCCATATTCAACAAAAAACACGGCAGTTCCGGTGTCCTGGCAGATGGGGAGATTCTCGTCCCGGGCGATGGATGCGTTTTCCAGACACTGGTCAAGAATGGACCGCCCCACCGGAGATTCCTCCTTCTCGCGCGCTTCTTCCAGAGCGTCCAGAACGTCCGGCGGCAATTCATACGCTGCCCGCCGGCACAAAGCGTCAACCCGTTCAACTATGTCCTCATATTCTATTGTGTTCATCGGTTCAGACATCACCTCAACGCTGACACAGAATTTTACCGCAGTTGGCCCCCGGTCACATCGGCGGGAGCGCTTCCAAACCCGAGATCTCTTCCTCCCCCACCACTCCGACAAGGAGATAATCGCCGGTGGCGGGATCATACACAAAATCGTTCAAAAGCCGAAATTCCTCGATCTCCCCGGAATTGCTGACATGTATTCGTTTTCCGGTGCAATGGTGTTCATCATCGCCAATTTTTATCGTGTCTCCCTCGCCCGGCTCAAGGCTAACCCCTTTTGATATCAGCTCCCGCACCCTCTTCTCCAGTCCTTCAATATCCACATCCAGTTTTTCGGGAAAACCAATCACGAATCCGTGCCGGACTTCCGAATGCAGTTCCGGGGGCCTGATATCGTAATCCCGACTCAAAATGTATGTCGTGAGGTCCTCGGCCGAATGTGCCATGAGCCTGTATCTCAGGTTGCGGTCTGCCTCTTCCTTGATCCGCACCGGCAACGGGCCAAACACGGTGGGCCGATACACCCGGATCTCCTCCCCCACCGATATCAGCATACGAGCATTGTACCCCAGTTGCTCATACAGCAAATCAAAATGTTCCACCACAACCCTGCGCTCGTTCGCCACGGCCCTCTGAACGGCATCGGCTATTTCAGACACCTGACGAAACGCCAATTCATAGCGCACATCAAGATGATAAGTGTGTGGCGAAAAAAACTCATCTGACGCCTCATCGAAAATCGGCGCCCGCGACACGTTCACGCCCTCATCGTCGTTTGTCAGCTCCAGCCCGGGAAACAAACCGCGGATAAGGGTGGATTTGCCCGAACTGTCTCCTCCGATCACCCCTATCAATAAATCCGTCGGATGCAGGTATCGTTCCGCCAGAGTCTTCCCCAGCTGATAGAGTCGCATCTTGCCCCGGGGAGCATAGTAATTGGCCGAAACAAGCCCGTCCATACTGACGTTAGAAGAGTTCATGATTCGCCCCGTCGATACACACTAAAGTAACTATTCGGCAAACCACGTAAGTTTTGTGATGCCCTACTGCCGGGCTGTAAGTATTCAGTGAACCACGTTATCCCAGATGGGCCTGCTGCCGGGCTTGTCCCGGTTGAGGCGTACTTCTGCACTACCCGAAGAT
>CAZXYF010000115.1:0-10011 GCA_964644705.1 uncultured candidatus Brocadiaceae bacterium
GACAAGCCCGGCAGCAGGCCCATCTGGAATAACGTGGTTCACTGAATGCTTACCCCTTCCGTCGTTTATTCATTCAGCTCATCCAGAAACTCCTCGTATTCCTCCGCCGACATCAGTTCGTTCAGTTCATCGGTGTTGCTTAAACTGACGCGGCAGATCCAACCGTCCTCGTAGGGATCCTGATCGATGAGTTCGGGGTTTGCCGACAGCGCATCGTTGACTTCGATGACCTCGCCGGAGAGTGGGGCGTAGATGTCACTGACCGCTTTGACGGACTCCACTTCCGCAAACGGATCGGATTGGGTGACCTCGTCGCCGGATGCGGGCGGGTCGATGAAAGTGATCCCGCCGAGTTGATCAATGGCATAGGCGGTCAGTCCGAATACAGCGTCGTCGCCGGTAATGCTGGCCCATTCGTGTTCGGGCGTATAGAAATAATCTTCTCGTATCTCCATGTCATTCTCCTTGGATAGAAATGTGTGCAGTTCCTTCGCGGTAAAAGGGGAGTTCGATGACGGATCCACTGATGCGGTGGGATCGCACGGCGGCTTCCAGAGTCTGCCCCTCATCGGCTGCTCCGGCATTGACGTATCCCATGGCGATTGCGCATCCCAGACTGGGGGAGAAGGCACCGCTGCTGATACATCCAATTTCCTTCCCGTCCATCAGAATCTCATCGCCAGGACGGGCCGCCCGACGTCCGTCAAACTGTATCCCAATCCGGAGCATGTCGGGTCCGTTTCGTTTTTGTTCTTCAATCGCTTCGTGGCCGAAATAATCGCCGTGGGAGGGGAGAAAAACAGACAGGTTGGCCTCCACCGGGGTTGTGGATTCATCCAGTTCATGGCCATACAGAGGGTATCCCATCTCCAGTCGGAGAGTATCTCGGGCGCCCAGACCGGCCGGTTGAATGATCGGGTGGTTCAGTAGAGATTCCCAGATGTGCGTGGCCTCCTCGGACGCAACGTAAAGCTCATAACCCAGTTCACCGGTATATCCGGTCCGGCTGACGAGAACCGGGATGTCATCAAAGTTCGCTTCGGTGAAGGTGAAATAGCGGAGTTGAGCAGCGTCGAAATCCCAGAGATCACGCAAAACCTCGGCCGAACGGGGGCCTTGAACGTCAATCTTGGCCGTTTCTTCAGTCACATCCTCAAAAGAACCCTTGTCCGATACTCGCTCCTTGATGACCTGCGACACCTGAGAATGTGTGCCGGAGTTGGCGACGATGAGATAGTCCTGATCACCTTTGCGATAACAGATGAGATCGTCGATGACTCCGCCGGAACAGTTGAGAAGAAAACCATAACGGCACTCTCCCACATCCAGATTCTGCACGCGGCACGCCAGAGCGCCGGTCAGCGCATCAGTGGCGGAAGGCCCGCTGACGGCGTATTCGGTCATGTGGCAGGTATCGAAAACCGATGCGTCGGTACGGGTGTGTCGATGTTCCGGAAGGATCCCATCATATTGCAGAGGCATCTCCCACCCTTCAAAATCAACCATCCGCGCATCCAGTTTCGCGTGTATGTCGTGCAGCGCGGTTTTGCGCATCTTTATTCCTCCAGCAAAGGACAATATTAGCGATTCAGTCAGGCTATTCTAACATCATGGACGCGGGTTAACCCGGATGCAGGAGCCCGATAATTGATGACGAACGCTCCGGTTAGAGCACGAGCAGGCCTGTGTGCAGATTTGTGACAGGATAGGGGGGCAGGCGAAATTCGTGCCTCACCGAAGCATTTCCCCAATGCATTCCCCTCAACGTGTTCGTTGACCCATAGGTCCGCAGAAAACCAAACATGCTGGCTATGTGCTCATCGGTTACTGCCTCAGCCATCGACTGCCGCAGGATCTACGGTGTGTGCCAGCATCATATTTGGCGCGTGTCAGTCGAGGGAATGTTGTGCTTAGGATATATAGTGTCCCGGAATTTCTCAAACGCGGAGGGGCAGCGTGCAGTGGACGGAGCATGTTTTCGGATTACCTGCCGGATGGTGCGGGGAGGGCTGGCGATTACACGAATCGGATGTATTCGGTGAGTTCCGGTCCGAGCAGTGGATTGAGATAATCCGAAAAAGCTGGAGTGACGTCGTGTCCCTTTTGGGATATGAAGTCCTGCGGCAAAACCTTCTGTCCGCGGGCGGCTCGACGCAGAGGCACCAGTTCAGAGCGAGGAGGATCCGTTGCGTTATCACGCGGTAGCAGAGCTACCATCCGGTTGGAGGCACCGTTGACGGCCGCACGTACCGCTTCGCGACCAACGTGCTGGGCGTCTTTCCGATCAACCGGTGAGGTGTGGCAGAGCGAGGCCCGAGCACAGAGTCCTGGTTTTTCGCTCCGGCATCGGACGTCGAGTGCACGGGCCGCCACATCCGCCAGGTGCGATGCCACCCCGCCCGGCAGCATGCGGCCCACGGCGTCGGTGTTGGCTCCGGCATCGGTGACGTAAATCGGGTCTCCATTAGCATTCCGCAATCCCTCACTCACGACCACGACCGCCCATCCCAGCTTGCTCAAAACGTTGTCCAGGCTGCTGAGAAAAGCTTCCTCTGCGAAAGATTTTTCCGGCAGGTAAATCAGGTGGGGGGCGCTGTCGGGACCGGTGCGTGCGGCGGCCGAAGCAGCCGCGAGCCATCCCACGTCCCGTCCCATAGTCTCAAGGATGGATACGGGGGTGGGCAGTGTGCCGACATCCATGCCGAGTTCACGCACGCTGGTGGCGATGTACCGTGCAGCACTGGCATAACCCGGGCTGCGATCAGTTTCGGTCAGATCATTGTCCACGGTTTTTGGGACACCGATGATGTTGACATCGTAGTCTCGATCATGGGCGGCCTCAGCCACCAGAGAAGCACCGTACATCGTTCCGTTGCCGCCGTTGAAGAGGAGATATCGTATATCGTGATCCCCGAGTACATCAATGAACTGATCGTAATGGGAGGGCTGGATCTTGTGCCGGGAGGAACCGATCGCCGATCCCGGTGAACGTTTCAGAGCATCAATTTTGTGGTCGGGGCAGTCACCGAGTTCGATAAAGTCGCTGTTCAGAACGCCCGTAACGCCATACCGGGCGCCCAGAGCGGTGTCGATGTGCGGGCTCTCCCGGCTTTCCTGAATGATGCCGTACAGGCTGCAGTTCAAAACGGCGGTGGGGCCGCCACCGTGGATGACGAGCAGGCTGTGGGAATGTTGCGAGCTCATCGTGAGGTCGTCCCGCTTGAACCGGTGAGTCGCAAGATGTATCGCACCTCATCTTTCAGGTTACACATTGCGGCGCGGCTGACGCGCCAGGGGTGGCCCTCGTGCTGGATATCCTCGATTGCTTCGCGGGTGTAATCCACATATCGGGTTCGGATGAGTGTTCCAACATTAACCTTGGCGATGCCCCGTTTGATGCATGCTTTTACAACATCGTCCTCCAGTCCCGTAGTGCCGTGGAGGACCAGCGGGACATCGGATACCCGGTTGAGTTCGTCCAGCAGATCGAGGTGTACGCTGGGTTCGGTCTCGTAGAAACCATGCGCCGTGCCGATCCCGACAGCGAGGAAATCTATATCGGTTTCGGCGCAGATACGACGCACCTCGGCCGGGTCGGAAAGATTCTCGCCATCGGACTGGTCGCCGTCCTGGAGCTGTCCAACCTCCGCTTCCATGCTGCTGCCGGTGGTTTCCGCTTTGCGGGCCACCAGGTCAGTTTTATGGATGTTCTCGTCGATTGGGAGTCTGGATCCATCATACATAATCGAGGTGAAACCGGCCTCAAGCGCGTCTTCGCACACATCCACGGATTTCCCGTGATCCAGGTGAACGGCGACGGGCACGTCCGCCTGTTCGGCAAAATAGCGCATGTGCTGTCCGCAGTAGGGCAGGCCACGGTACTGCGCGTTGGCAGCGTAGGCGCCGAGTATGACCGGGGCGTCCTCTTCTTCGGCGGTCTCGATGATGGCGCGTGTGAGGCCATAGGTTGCGCCGTTGGTGTTCAGCTGAGCAACGGCCCAGCCTTCCTCATGAGCACGTTCGACAAGTGGTTCGGCTTCGGTGAGTGGCATGAAAGTATTCCCTCATACTGGCAGAAAGAAATGAAGAATTACATCGGGATAAAGTAGCTGATTCCCAGCAGGGCCTGCATCGATATAACGCCTCTTCGCATCCATTTGTCCGGGATTGTATCCAGGATAAGCATACCCACCAGGCACCCGACCACGGCCGCGGCGATGCCCGTGGTGCTGATCAATGCGAGATTGCTTCCGATCATGCCCAGACTGGTGAGGGAGATGAGGCGAACGATGCCGGCCAGGCAAAACAGAAGCTGAAGCGAGGCCACGTATTCAACGTGAGGCAGCTTCTGTGTGGTCAGATAGGCGATAGCCGGTGGTCCGCCGGTGTTGAAGGCTCCGCCGAGCAGTCCGGAGAAAACACCCAGGGGAAAACCCGCATACACCCGGTGCCAGCGCTGGTCGCTCCAGGTGGGGTGAGAGGCGTAGATGGCGCTTCCTATCAACAGGAATCCCAGTCCGAGGCGGATCAGCCACATTGGAGCGGATTGTAAAAAATAGGCGCCAACCGGCACGGCAAACAGGCTACCGATCAGTGGAACACCAATGCGATCGAGCCGGATGTGGGAGCGGAGTTTTGCCAGCATGGTGCCCGTCAGCGCGATGTTCGCCAGAAGGGGCAGGATTGTGGCCGTTTTTACATCCGGGGCCATCCAGCCGAGCAGTCCCACCGATACAAGCCCGAACCCGAATCCAGCGGATCCCTGCACAATGCCCGCAAACAGCATGGTGCCCATGATCATGGCGATCGCCGAGAGGGAATTCATGTGGTCACCCCTCCGATGGACACGTGTTTGGTCTCCATGAATGCATCGAGTCCCTCCTGCCCGAGTTCCCGGCCCACGCCGCTCTGTTTCATTCCACCGAACGGGCAAATACTTGTGGACGGGACGGCGTCGTTGATGCCGACGGTCCCCGCTTCAAGCTCTTCACCCAGTCGGAGAGCCCGGCCGATGTCCTGGGTATAGGCATATGCGGCCAGGCCATAACGGGTATCGTTGGCTCGACGAATAGCCTCCGCTTCGGTGTCGAACCGGCACAGTGGCGCGACGGGTGCAAACGTTTCCTCGCGGAGGCAGGATGCATCGGTGGGCACATCGGTCAGCACGGTGGGGGGCAGAAAGTATCCCGCCCGGTCGAGCGGCTCGCCGCCGCACTCGAGGTTAGCTCCTTTTGAGGTGGCATCCTCAATCTGCGCCACTGCGCCTTCCAGCCCTTCCGCATCAATCATTGGACCAATATCGACTTCATCGTCCATCCCGTCACCGACCGTCATTGCATCTGTTCGTTCGATGAAGGACCGGGCAAATTGATCATAAACCTGATCCTGTATGTAGATGCGGTTGCTGGCAATGCATGATTGACCGGTGTTCCGGAACTTGGTGATCAGTGCCGCCTCGACCGCCTTATCCATATCAGCATCATTGAAAACCAGCAATGGAGCATGCCCCCCCAATTCCATCGAAGTGTTTGTCACCGTGTCGGCTGATTTGCGGATCAATTCCTTTCCCACGCTCGTCGATCCGGTAAAGCTGACCTTTCGGCACTTCGGGTTGTCCATCATTTCTCCGGCGATGAGTTTCCCGCTCCCGGTCAGGACCTGAAATACTCCCGGTGGGATACCGGCAGCCTCGGCACAACGCGCAAGTTCCAGAGCGCACAGGGGAGTGGAGCTGGATGGTTTCAGCACGACGGGGCATCCGGCTGCCAGGGCGGGGGCGGCTTTCCGCACGGACAGCACCAGCGGGAAGTTCCAGGGGGCAATAGCCCCCACGACACCCACGGGAGTGCGGAGGACCATATGCCGTTTCCCGGATTCCTGATGGGGCACGATGCGTCCATAGGCCCGTCGGGCCTCTTCGGCAAACCACCGGAGGTGGTCGGCGGTCATACCCACTTCACCGGAACTCTGGTCGATCGGTTTGCCATTTTCCCGGGTGATGGTTCGGGCTATGTCCTCGGATCGGGATTGGATTTCCTCTTTCAGGGCCAGCAGTAAATCGGCCCGTTCCATTGCGGTCAGCGATTTCCAGTCATCCCGCGCAGTGTGAGCGGCGTCGATGGCTGAGGCGACCTGTTCCCGAGAAACGGACGGGATCCGGGCGAAGGTCCGTTCATTGGCCGGATTCTCAACCGCAATCGTTTCGTCGGTGGTGATCCAGTCGCCGTCAATGTAACAGGGCTGTGTGTTCATGGCTCTCTCCATTATAGATACTTATTATCGATAAACATCTGTCTTACTGACGAAATGGGCAGAAGTTGTGCGGGGTGAGAAACGGGGAGGGGTGGGGTTCCGGTCAGAAACCTTATAAAATGGAGCCTCTTCGATTATTCAGCATCTGTATCCGTTGAGTTCTCTCCACGGGTGACCCACCGGGGCGTGAACTCTCCCTTTTGACCTTTGCGTTTGAGGGCGGTGCGTGCTTCTTGCACGTGGGAACGGGCGATCTTTTCCGCCCTGTCCGGATCATTCTGTTGCATCGCCTCAACCATTTCGGTGTGTTCATCATGCACGTCTTCGGTGGCTCGTCCGGCGTGGATGGCCATCCCGAACAATCGATACGAATCCTCCAGTCGCTTCAGGATGTCATTGCGGGCGGCGTTCACGATTGCGGTGTGAAACTGGCGATCAATCCGGATCATTTCGTCCGGTTTGTCGTCCTGGGCCAGCTGATAGGCCCGTTCGGCGAGCTGGCGCAGGTCTTTGAGTTCTTTGCGCGATATATTCTGGCAGCATCGACGGGCGGCCAGCCCTTCAAGCATCTCACGAATTTCGTATGCCTCCAGAAGCGTCTCCAGATCGATGTCGGCGACGAAAAACCCCAGATTCTCCTGTTTTTCCACAAGACCGGTGTGCTGAAGCTCCAGCAGGGCCTCACGAATAACACTCTGGGACACGTCATATCTTTCGGCCAGAGTAAGTTGAACCAGGCGGCTGCCAGGCTCAAATTCACCATTCAGTATGGCGTCTTCGATCTTTTCTTTCGTATTGTGTTCCCGCCACCGGTTCGGCATGGGATCAGTCTCCAATGCAAACATGAACTGCGATCAATGACTTATCGATAATAATGTGTAGTGGGGTTGTGTGCAAACGTGCCTGTGGTGCGCGCGGATGCGCCCCCCACGAGATGCCTGTCAGGGGGAAGCTGGCAGGCAGACATGCGGATTTTTCAGCTTGAGGGGCAAAAGTGTGCCGCGATACTGTGGTTGATTCGCTTTCAGAGGAAGCATAGTATGGAAACTGCCAAACCGTCCTATCGTTTGAGGTGGTGCGCCAGTACGTCCCTACCGGGACAAGCCGGCAGTCGGCCATCACGAAACGCAGCTTGTTCACTAAATACTTCTGCATACTGTGCAGGGAGGTAAAAAATCATGGAAATCTTTGATGCCATTTACGGTCGTCGGAGCATACGCAGCTATACGGATGCTGAGGTCCCAGAGGAGGACATTGAAGTTCTGTTGAGGGCGGCGATGGCGGCTCCATCCGCCGGCAATCAGCAGCCATGGCATTTCGTGGTCATCGATGATCGATCCATCCTCGACGCCATACCGGAATATCACCCCTATTCCCAGATGTTGAAGGAGGCCCCGCTGGCCATTGCTGTGTGCGGAGATAAGCGGGAGGAAAAACATGAGGGCTTCTGGGTGCAGGATTGCAGTGCCGCGGTTGAGAATCTTCTGCTTGCTGCCCATGCCCGCGGCCTGGGAGCGGTCTGGCTCGGTGTCTATCCGGAACAGGACCGGGTGGAGGGAACCTGTGCTTTGCTCGGGCTGCCGGATGAGGTCGTTCCGCTGGCAGTTGTAGCGGTGGGGTACCCCGGGACCGATAAACCGGCGATGGATCGCTATGATCCGGACCGCATACACCGTAACGTCTGGTGAGGCACGGTCCGCCGGATGTTCTGGCGCCATTGATTGTTGGTCGCTGTGGTTTTCAGGATCATTAGATTTTTGTGGCGCAGATCGGAGTACGGGCAATGGTATTTGGTTCACCCAGGAAGACGACCCCGGAAGAATTCAGGGTAATATTTTGGTTCATCATTGGTCTGCTGGTTTTTTTTGGCACGCTTGCCATTTACCTGGGCGCAACGGCGCCGGAGGAGAAACGGGAGCTGGGAGAGCGGGTGATGCGCGGTGGATTGATTGCGGTGGTGACTGCGCTCATTATGCTGGTAGGCCGGGTGGTGCTGAAAAGGTTCCTGTAAATCCGGCTTGTTGGAGGGTGAGAGTTAAGAAAGCAGATCCATACCGGTATTCAAAGATACAGAGGACAGATAACAATTAGTAGAATGAATCAGCAGTCTGTACTTCATTCCAGACAATGGGAGGTATTATGTTGAACAGACGGAACAGTCCGAGCCGGAAAGTATGCTTACTTTGTTTGGGAACTTTTCTGGTGGTTGGGATCTTCTGCCGGCTGAGTGTGGCGGAGGATGATAAGCAGCTGAAAAAGAAGCTGCAAAAGGCGGAGAATCAGCTCCGGCTGCTGCAGGACGGAGAGGGGGCTCCGCCTGAATACGAAGAGTATGAAAAGCTTCAGAAAAAGATACTCGACATGAAGAAGAGTCATTACCAGAAATTGCGTGAGCCGCGCAAAAAGATGCATAAATTGCGGCGAAAAGATGGAGTAAAAAAATGGCTTCGCAAGATAAGAGAAAAGAGAGGGGAACTGAATCGGTTGCGCCGGAAGATGAGAAGCGAGATTCAGAAACGGGCCCGAAAACTCTACCAGCGTCGTCATAAAGAACTGGAGAGCATTGCTGTTGCCATCACGCCGCGGGCGAGAAAGCTGGGTTTTACGGCACTGACCTATCCGCAGGTGGACGGTTCCACCTCCACCCGGCCTCTCGGACTCGTTATTGCCTGCAAGGTGCTGGACTGTCCGTATGGATGGAAGGGGAAAGGAGTATACTCCGGCGAATGGCATACCGATGACCCGCTGCGTTCTATACGAGGCACTTTTTCGTCTCCGGTAGAGGCAGCAGGTCCTCCACTCAGCGAAATCAGACACCGGGGCCACGCCCGAATGTCACTGGTCAGCTATCGCCCGGTAGCTCAGCCTGCTGACCCTGATAAGCGGGCAGACGTACGACGGAGCATCATTATCAACCGTATGCTGAATGTTCATGCCGGCACGCATGGCGCCTACGTAAACGTAATCGAGGGAAACTCCGACCTGGGACTTGTCGCTCGGCGGCCGTCGAAGGACGAACTGAAACTGGCCAAAAAGAAAGGCGTTGAGATCGTGGTTAAACCCGTCGCCTACGACGCGTTCGTGTTCATCAAAAATTACCAGAACAAGGTGGAGAACCTTTCAACAGAACAGATTCAGAGAATCTACAGCGGCAGGATCACGAACTGGGAAAAGGTTGGTGGGGTGGACCAGCAGATCCACGCGTATCGGCGGAACCGTAATTCCGGAAGTCACGAGTTGATGAAAACTCTGGTGATGAAAGATGTGGATTTCAATGAGCTCGAATCCAGCGGATTGGGGGAGCGACCCAGGCTCATTCACCACGGAATGGGCGGTCCGTACATCGCTCTGACGCATAACGAAAATGGGTTGGCGTATTCCGTGTACTATTACGAACATTTCATGGCGGGAAGCCCGAACACCGAACTGATGGCCGTGGACGGGGTCAAACCGTCGTATTCAGCCATTCAGTCCGGGAAATACCCTTATGTGACAAAAGTGTATGCAATAGTCCGGGATACCGGGCAGACAAATCCCGGGGCGATTCAGCTTCGCGACTGGTTGTTGTCTCCGGAGGGGCAGAAAGTGGTCCGGGAAAGCGGGTATGTTCCCCTCAAAGCCCAGAAGGAGGAGTAGGCTCAGAGCTCCTGATCCGTTCGAAAATACAGTGCCCCCCCCATTCGCAAAATAGCCGGGCATAACATCCGGTGTTTCCTGAGCGCTTCTGCAAAATTGTTCTAAGGTTTTTGCGAGTCAGAA
>CAZXYF010000116.1:0-9956 GCA_964644705.1 uncultured candidatus Brocadiaceae bacterium
AATTGGGGTTCACTATATTTTCCAACGGATCAGGAGCTCTGGTACTGTCCCGGTTGAGACGTACTTCTGCACGACCCGAAGATGCGCAACAGAATTCAGCTCAAGCATCCTCGTTTGTTTGAGGTGTCCATCGCATGAATGTATTCATGCATTTTTCACTGCAGAAATAATACTTCACCTGTCCAACGCTGACCACGTGCGTGGTGTTTTCGGGCTGAATTTGCTCTTTGCAAACGGGATCGATAATTTTCCTCTCCGGCGGTGTATCGGGTTTATGCGGCACCCCCGCCCAATCTTCCAGCAACTTGCCAATCTCATCAGCTGACTCGCACGCCAAACACTGTTCGGCCAGATTCTGACAGTCCTCAAGCTCGTACCGGTGTAATTTGTCTTCCAGAATTGGGATGGCCCGCGGACTTACGCTAAGATCCCGCATCCCAAGTCCGAGCAGAATAGGCAGAGAGCGCAGATCAGCCGCCATCTCACCGCAGGTGGATATGGGTTTGCCCGCCGCGCGTGCCTGCTCAACCAGCTGCTGTATTATTTGGTAAATAATGGGATGTTCGGAGGTGTACATACTGGATACGCTGGCGGCGTTGCGGTCCACCGCAAACATATACTGCACGAGGTCGTTGGTCCCCACGCTGGCAAAATCAACGGATTCGATCAGTGTGGGGAAGCTCCATACGGCCGAAGGAGTTTCCACCAATATGCCCCGCTCGAAATCCTCCTTGAACTCCACATCATCATTCCGAAGCGTTTCAATCGCGTGATCGGTCAGGCCCTGCACGAACTCGAGCTGGTCAATGGATTCAATCATCGGATACATCACGCGCAAATTATCGAATCCCACTGCCGCGCGCAAAATCGCCCGAATCTGTGTGATCAGGATTTCAGGATGGAAATGATACAGGCGATGCGCACGCAATCCCAGTTGCGGATTCTCCTGGGGCCCGAGCCACAGCGATGCGGCCGGTTTATCGGCTCCGATATCGAGCGTGCGCACCGTCACGATTTTATCCGCCGCATGCTTGAATAATTCGGCGTAGGCCTCATATTGCTCATCTTCCGTAGGAAACTCACGATCCTTTTCCATGAAGAGCGTTTCCGTGCGATACAGCCCCACGCCCCTCACTCCCCCCCAATGGAAGGACTCAAGCTGGGACGGTCGTAAAACGTTGACCCAGAGCTGCGCCAGCCGGGTGTCCTCCTCCTCAAGATGTTCAACACACAGGGGCCACTGAAGGTTTTCTTTTTCTTCCTCGCTGGGCCCAATCAGCAGACGCCCCCCTACTGCATCCACCAGCACTTCCTCTCCCTCATGGTCCCAGACCGGTTTCAGAGAGGGTATTCGGAGAACGCATTCATCAAATGACTTCGCCAGTACGGCTCCATGGGAATATCCGGTTCCCTGTTCGACCACATAACCGCTGGCGCCTTTTTTCTGAGCTTTCAACACGATGGATGGCGGGAGTTCCTGAAGAGCCACAACAGGGTCCTCCACCAGATCCAGCTTCTGGTCGTGGAAACCGGTATGGCGCCCCGCGAGGCGCTGGCAGAGCTGCCGTTGCAGATCTCGGAAGTCAGCCGCGCGTTCACTGAATACCTTATCCTCAGTTTCACTCATCCGGTCCGCCATTTCACCGAGCACCTTCTGGACCGCTTTCTCCGCGGCGAGTTCCATCTCCTCTATCGCTTCTCGAACACGGTCATGAAACTCATCATCTTTCAGAATCGCCGCGTGTGCATTGAAGATCTCCGCTTCCTGATGCATGGCGTCATCACGCAGTTCATTCGCTATGTCCTTCATTTCCTCCGAGAGATCCCTGGCATGCTCGTGAAATCGCTCGCATTCCTTCTCCGGACTGACCTTGGGCTCGGTGATCGATTTTTGTGGCATCCGTGCCGCCGGCTTGAGACAGACCAGCGTACCGAGTCCCCGACCGGGTCCAATACAGCTACCTTCTATTATTTGTTTCGCCATTATTGCTTCATCCCACGACTGAAAAACACGATTGCTTTATCACTAATCTGGGGGCGCCCGCCTCACCAGCACATAAAGAATACCTGATTATTCCCAGTGTGTCCTACTCACTTTCCACGCTCACCGTCGCGTGAATCCCCCCCCGGACTCCAACGTCCAGTTGCACCCGAAGCTCATCGGGCTCAATCGCTGCCAGAAAATCCTCGTAGACTTTCTGGGCCAGGTGCTCGTGCAGGATGGGCACATCACGATACGCCAGAAAATAATACTTCAAGCTCTTGAGTTCCGGCATTTTCTCCGCAGGCACGTATGTTATCCGCACGTTATAAAAGTCGGGCAGTCCCGTCATCGGACACACCGCCGTCAGTTCATCGGTTTCATAACTCACCTCGCCCCCGGTGTCATACACATAATCAACCGCCCGGATCTCGGGGAATTCACGGTCGCGGATTTCCTCCTGCTGACCACGCAGTTCCTCGTCGCTCATCTCCTCGATTTTATCTTTATATTCGTATCCGTCAGCCATATCCTCGCTCTTTCATCCATCCACCGACGCCTATTTCTTCTGCGCCGAAGGGATCCCTTTTAAGAATTGGAAATATCCGGAGTCCATTCCCAGCAACAGAAACGTCTCCTTGTCCATCGTCTTTTCGTACGTCTCGAGGCTGGTCATGTACTCATAGAAATCGAGGTTCTTCCCGTATGTTTTCGCGTAGATATCGGCCGCCTCAGCGTCGGCCTTTCCCTTGATTTGCTGGGCCCGTTTATAACCTTCAGATTTGATCTGTTCGAGCTTTTGATTCATTTTTCCCAGTATTTCGTTTTTCTCCCCCCGTGCTTCCGAGAGGTATTTAACGGCAATGCGTTTCCTTTCGGACCGCATTCGGCTGTACACATCCCGCCGCACACGCTCGATATAGTTAATCCGTTTTATGCGCACGTCTTTCAATTCAATACCATAATTCTCTCTCAATCCCTCGCTGGCCAGTTTTTCAATCTGATTCATCAATGTCGGGCGTCCGACTTCGATATCTTCTTTCACCTTCTGCGCTTCTTCGATCTCTTCCGTGACGTATTCCAGTTTTCGGCTGCTACTGCGAATGGACTCCTCCAGCACCAGCGAACCAATTCTGTTCCTCAGAGCGGTTTCAATCTGATCATCCAGCTGAGACTGTGCCCGTTTTTCCGTCCGGACCGACACGTAGAACTGACGTGGATTCACGATGCGCCAGCGCGCCCACGTATTTACCTTGATATATTTTTTTCCACGCGTTGGGATCTGACGCGGGTTCCCATCCCATTCCAGCAGCCGTTTATCCAGGTAATGCACATCCTGAATAAAGGGGGTTTTCCAGTGGAGGCCCGGTTTTTTTACGACGTCCACGATCTCGGAAAATTGGGTAATCACGGCCTGTTCCATCTCCGTCACCGTGTAAAGTCCTTCTGCGGCAACCGTTACTCCAACAATCAGGACCACAAGACCAACAATGCCGATCATGGTGCGCTTAATCATTGTTTGCCCCCCTTCATCTGCGGTTTATCAAGATTCAGAAACTTCAAAACCTCACTGGTCCCCGAATCCAATATGTATTTGCGCGATACCCTGTCCATAACCTTTCGCATTGTCTCCAGGTAGAGTCGCTTCTCCATAACTTGCGGGGCCTTTTTGTGCTCTTTCATCAGTTCTTTGAACCGCGCCACGTCGCCCTGGGCATTATTCACACGTTGTGTGGCATATCCTTTCGCTTCATCGATAACGCGCTGTTTTCTCCCCCGTGCTTCCGGGATTTTGCTGTTTCGTTCCGAGACCGCTTCATTGATAATAGTTTCTTTCTGCTGGCGGGCTTTATTCACCTCATTGAACGCGGCCTTCACTTCTTCCGGCGGGCTCACATCCTTAAGACGCACACCGCCCTGTTCCAGAATGTTGATTCCGGCTTCGTATTGATCCAGCTTCTCCTGAATCAATTCTTGCGCTTCGATCTGAATCCGGTCGCGATCAAAGGTGATCACCTCGTCCACCGAGCTGTCTCCCACCACCTGACGCATTACCGCTTCTGAGACGTCGCGAATGGTTTTCGTTGGCGCACGCAGGTTAAAGAAATACTTCCGCATATCCTCCACCCGGTACCGCACCACCCAGTCCACCGTCAGGATGTTCAGGTCGCCGGTGAGAATTCGCCCCTCCTCCTTGATTCGAGGAGTCGCTTGTGCGTAAACCGTTTCCACCCCAGCCTCCTGGGTTCGAAATCCAAATTCCTCCCGTTTGACCTCCTCGGTGGCCACCTTTTTTATCCGGTCAATGCCAAACGGCAACTTGAAATGGAGCCCCGGCCCCTGTACTCCCATGTCCTCTCCGAACCGAAGAACCAGAGCTCGTTCCCGGGATTCCACCGTATAGACCGATGACATAACCAGCCAGACACCGAGAACAATAACGGCCAGGGCCGCTCCCAGCTTCAAAAAACTTTTAATGTCATTACTATATTGCTGCAGATCTCGCATTGGATCCCATTGGCCTCTGTTCGTACTCACAGCACTTTCTCTCCTGCATCAATCTACCGGCAAAGGATAATCAGCGGGTACAGATAAATCTCTCCTATCCCCAATAACCCACAAACATTGTGCAATCCGATACCCTACTTCGTCAACAACAGACACCGCGTTCACGGACCACTCCTGATCGAATTACTTATTATTGGGGGGAGTATTCAGTGAAACACGATATCCCAGATGCGCCCGCTGCCGGGCTTGTCCCGGTTGAGGCGCACTTCTGCACTACCCAAAGATGCGCAAACAACCCGATAGGGCCTTCTGGCAGGGCGCTGGAGCCATGTTTGAGCTCACGCTGAAACCGAGTGATCTCCGGAAATCTTTTTTCGCGCTTCAAAAACAGTTATTATAGATCTAAGAGGGCTCTTGTGCCATTCTTGGTGTAGTGTACATCCGAAAGATTTTCTCCAACTCAGGACGCCCACAATGTCTCCCGTGTCATTCCGAGACCCAATTCGTAGAAGCCGATCTATCCTCACTATCTGTATTCTGTGCGTATCCACCTTTTTGTACGCCGGGGAGTTGAATGTCAGCTGGGACCAGACGACCGTGAGACTGTCCCCCGGACCACGTCAGGACAAAGTGGAGGGGCGTTTTACTTTCAGTAATAAGGGGAAAGATCCTGTCATCGTCAAAAAGGTGAAGGCCACATGCGGCTGCACGGCGGTGGAGACCGAAGACAAAGACAAATACGCGGCGGGAGAGACAGGCCATATTGATTTCACAATATCCTTTTCTCGGACTGGAGGTACGGTCAGAAAATACATCTATGTTACCATATCCGATCGTAAAATCTCTGAAACTAAAAAGTTGACCGCGGTCGTTGACGCTCCGCGTTACGTCAATATTCGACCGTCCATCCTTTTCTGGAGACAAAATTCGGACAACCCGCCGGCCAAAACGGCGACTTTCCTGGTCGAAGCAGACACTCCGATCCACATCACCCACATCCGAAAGACTGGCGACGCGGAAGCGTTTACGGTGAAGAAACGCATCGTGGAAAATGGCCGTGAATATGGAATTTCGCTTCAACCCAGAACGGGCACGGAACGAAGCCGCATCACGCTGGATATCCGGACCGATTTTCCCTCGGGAGATGATCCCCTGACCTATAAATTAAGTGGATCGGTGATACCGCGAATGGGGCAGCCGGGATCACGTGTCCACAGGACCAGACCGGGATTCCTCGCATGGCTGTTCCCGGAAGAGCAATGGACACAAAAATACATAGTTCTGGGATTGAGCGTCCTCGGGGGGATCTCAATTGCCCTGCTGGTGTTCGCCGTCGCGGGCAAGAGTCACCACTCCGGAAAAGATCAGGAAGACTCAGATCCCGACGAGTAATCCACGCCCCTCTATTTCCTTGCCGCCTCGGGATCGTCAATCTTGCCGAATCCCACAGCTAACACCAGCACTGCACACAGAACAATGCTAAAACTGACCATGATAGCGGGGGCGAAAGAGCCCATCGCGTCCTTTATCCATCCTCCGATTGGCGGTCCGGTTATACCGGCGATCCCATACCCCAGGAAACAAATCGGATAGAGCCTGGGAAAGAGATCGGTCCCGAAATAATCCACGATCGAGGAAGCATACACCACAAAACAGGCCCCAAACCCGGCCCCCGACACGCCCACTGCCGTAAGAGCGGCGGTGCTGGACAAGGTCATCGAGAGAGGTATCAGGGCCACTGCCAGCAGCAGGAGGGAAAGAAGAACCGTTGGGCGCGGTCCCATGCGATCATGTACCTGCCCCCAGACGACGCGTCCGATCGCATTACCGATCGCAAATATCGAAATCCCCAGAGTCGCCACGCCCTTGCTGAACCCGGAATCCAGCAGAACCGGCTTCAGATTACCCACCGTCAGCAGGCCCGCGAATGTGCCCGCAAACATGCCGATTGACAGGAGGATAAATGGACCCGACAGGAGGTATTTCTTAATTCCGCCTGTAACCGCCTCCTTCTCGTCTTTTTCATCGGCATCCGCCGGTTCACTGAGCACCAGGGCAGCCACCAGCGCAACACCACCGAATACCGCGCCCACGAGACCGAAAGTTTCCAGAACGCCCCACTCAAGCCCCCCGATCAGATATTGAACCAGGTAACTGAGAATGATCGCTCCCCCTCCGAAACCAGCCACAGCCACTCCCGTGACCAATCCACGATTGTTGGGAAACCACTTCATGCCGACCGTCAGCGGGCAGACGTATCCCGCCCCAATCCCGGCTCCGGTAAGCCCCCCGATCCCTGCCAGAATTATCAGGTAATTCCCCCCCGACATAGACGCCACAATGTAGCCCGTGCCGAACAACACCGCTCCTGCGCCGGCCGTGACTCGCGGACCAACTTTCTGCAGGATTCGTCCGGCCGGCACCATCGACACGGTAAAGACGGCAATTGTCACGCCAAAAATCAGCCCGCATTGCCCGTTCGTCAGGCCATACTGGTCAACCAGAGCGGGCGTAAAAGCACTCCACGCGTACACACCTCCTAAGATCGTCTGCAGTACAACCCCTGCAGCCAGGACTGTCCACTTTTTCATAAAATTCTCCGTGCATTCACTCGATAATAAGATCAGTCGATTCAGTGTTCATAAAAACCCTCAACGTCAGTAATAAAGTTGACCCTGCGGTCCACCGAATCGCATAAAAAGTTCAGATACTCAGCAGTGTAAATAATCGATACTTTCCCGGCTCACGTCTGCCGGAGGAAACATAAAACAGTTATATTCTGACCGGCGCTCGGAAGTCATCTCATGGACCTGTGCTGGGCCATTGCACAACGAGTTCATTGCGGGATCGCGCAACAGGGTCACAGGTCAGGCGAGACATGGTTCACGGGTTGAACACGTCATAAATAATTTTATCGTGCACCGGCCATTTACCTCTTGGAAACGATACAAAAAACTGGAGGCCGCGTGCAAATGCTATGGGGCCGCATCCTGTTGGCGTACGGAAGAGCCCTCCCGCGCACGATATCTTTTCGTCCGGGAGACCCGGCAGAAAAACGGGCTCCAGCTACTGATACTGAGCTAATATGCCGTACTCGATTCCCCATTTCAGCAGACCCGGGATCATTCCGGGGATATACCGTCGCCGAAAAGTCATCAGTCCACACCGGCCGCCGAGACTGATCACAAGAGGTCCCTCCCGCGAAACGTAATCACTCAACGATCCGCCCTCCAGGAGGGAAGTGATGTTCCCCGCGATGGTATCAGCGTGATACTCCGCATTCTGAGCCGTTTTCTCCTCCCGCACAGACGTAACGTCTCCGCCCACGAAGATATTGGGGTGCCCCTGTAACTGGAGTTGGCTGTTCACCCGCAAGGCATTGCGTTCGGTATATATTCCCTCGCCAAACCCCACCATCCGCGGTGGATTCGGTCGCGTCCCGGTGCACCAGATGGCCAAATCGGCGGACACTGTCTCTCCCCCCTTCGTAACGTATTGATCGTCATGGTGCTCCGCTACGAGGTCATCGAAGATTATCTCCACATCACGTGTGGTCAGAAACCGACGAGCATATTCAGACGCCCCCCACGGATTTCGTTCCAGCAATCGATCCTGGCCGTGAACCACCACAACGTCTTTGTGCGATGTTCGAGTGGCCAGCTCCGCGGCGACTTCGGTTCCCAGCACTCCCCCGCCCACGACCAGTATTCGTTGGGCAGCGGCCAGTTCCTCGCGGAGTTCCAGCCCGTCCGATACCCACATCAACGGATAAACGTGGTCGGTGTTTGCCAGCTGTATTGGTTGGGTCGATCCCGTCGCGATGACGCCTATATCGTAGGGAATATCCTCATCGTCAACTGTAACCGTTTCCGGCGTAACTTTTCCCACGACTCCTTCGATGAAGCGTGAGTGCAATAGAAACGATTCATAACTTACGGTCAACTTCCTCTCCACCCCCGAGGCAAAGGGAACCCGCGGAACGCCCGGGATATATTCGAAGTTTGGACTCGAATCGACGAGTGTAACGTCAGCCGCTCTGTGAGCATCAAGTTCCCGTGCAATCATCGCCCCGCAAAATCCGCCGCCCACAACCACGACACGCCTGCTGGCCCCTGATTTCTCCATTCCCAATGATGTCCCTTCCTCAATATTTGTGCTGACACCCGCAGGGTCTCAGTTATGTGCTCTCACCACCTTCTTCGCGTGCGTACGGATCTATATCCTTTTCCACCGAGTACAGACTACCTGAGTCTTTCCCTCAAATCAATTTTTCGCCTTGCGTTTTACGTTATATCAGTTACACAGGGGAATACGGGTTGTGGCAGCTTTTCATTCAATTGCACAAGGAGGCAGCTATTATGGAAATGCCGCATATTCAAACTTGCGACGTTGACGAGTGCGCGTATAACCGTCACAACGAGTGTCATGCATTGGCCATTACCGTCGAGGGCACCGAAGGGGAGCCCCTGTGCGATACGTTCTGGAGCAAACAGGAGAATATGAAAGGTGGCGATCCCACCCAGATGGGCAGCTCGCCGCGTTGTGGGCGCCGCGAACGTAAATCCGGTCGGCCATCACTTCATCGAGCGCAAATTCCGTGTGTCCAATTTTCAGGACGTACGAGGGGTATTTCTGTTTGATTGTGAGTGGAGCATCCCATCTGAATCCATATTGCATAAGGCCGAGATGCGTTTTTTACTCCACCCTACGTGTGTTTGCCTACCACAAGCTGTTTAGTGCTGCCTAACCTTACTGGTAAAAAAATTTGTTCTACCCTGGGTCGTTTCCAGGCCCGGCTCAATTCAGCGGCGCAAATCGAACTTTCGATCGTGCCTGCTGCGCCAAACCCTTTCATATGGACTACACGCAAGCCTCTTCCCGATATCCCAGCTCACACTCCTCGCACACGTATCCGGTCTCGGCATCCCATTCGGGGCCGTAATGGGGACATTCGGACATAAAGCACGTAAATTCAACGAAACGATCCATCAACTCTTCCGGTAACGCATGCTCCATTCGGCAGGCAGCATCCTGCGCCATTGCCTCGTCCACCTTCAGCACGTTCACGAAGAAATCATGCAGCGCATCGTGTCGTTCCACTACCGCCTCGGCAACGCCGGTGCCCTCTTCGGTCAGACTGACCACGTCGTAAGGAGCGTAGTTCACCAGGCCTTTCTCCGACAGGGCCCGAAGAGCGCCCGTCACCGAGGGGCTGGCAACATCCAGCCGATCCGCGATGTCCTTGACCCGCGCCGCGCCCTTTTTCTCAGCGATGTGATAGATAGCCTCCAGATAATCCTGAAGACTCGCGCTGATATCTATGTCGTCGTTTCGTGTGTTCATCAAGAACTCCCTCTATAAGTTAGGGATGCCTAATATAACGTGCGTGCCGGATGCTGTCAAAGGAACGCGGAGTTTAGCTTCCTCAAACGGCAACAGATCATCTTTTTCCTCAAACACCTCGATT
>CAZXYF010000117.1:0-9780 GCA_964644705.1 uncultured candidatus Brocadiaceae bacterium
CCCATTACCATGCCCGGTCTGGAGGGGGAACGCACCCGCTAAGCGGGCTTGCATAAGTTTCCCAAGGTTTCCATGTCGTACATTGCTGTATCGCATGGTCAGAATCCCCGGCGCTTGCCGCGGGGATGCTTAGGTTGTTATAACCCTAAAACCCGGACGACAGACGAGATAAATCCGCCGGGCTTCCCCCGGCGATTGTTAGGTTTTTTGCTCTTCTGACTCCCAGAAACCTTAGAACATTTTTGCAAGGCCGCTTAGCCCAGTCCACGGTACATAAATGCCGTATTCGATTTGGTCGAGAATGGCCTTGAACAGGGTGCAGTCGAGCAGAATCGTGGCATTTATAATGTCCGGTTCAAATTGTTCGTGCATACGAGCTGGTCTTTTCGGACTGACAAAAAAATTGCTTGTAGTATGATTGGGGGATGGAGTGTGTTTGGAGTTATCACCTTGACGTCTGCAGAAAGGAAAGATCGTGGCTGAAGACATAGAAGGGCAGATCAAAGAGATGCTGGTGGAACGGTGTTTTCTGAGCATTGATCCGCAGGACATCGATGATGAGGCGTCCCTGATGGACGACGTGGGTCTTGATTCGGTTCAGATCCTGGAGGTTGTTGTGGGACTGGAAGATGTTTTCGGTGTGGCGGTGGATGATTCAGATTTTGACATCGACAATTTCCGCACCGTTGGAGCAATTGCGGATTACGTTCGGGAACAGCAGGATTAGGGAGACCTCACTATGCGGAATCAACAGATGGCAGATGTGGTGAAATCGGAATGGTTCGGACGTGAAATAAGCGTCCTGTTGACGAACGGCAAACGCGTGAGTGGAGAGTTAACTGAGGTGTCGCCAAACTACATTGTTCTTGATCGGGAGAACGGAGAGGTTCAGGTGATGAAACACGCCGTCATTCTGATCCAGGAGAAGTGAACGTGCCACTGCGAATCACGGATGTGTTTGGTTGTCACGTAGTAGCCGTGCGGGGGCGGGTTAAATAGAAAATGGTGGGCAGGGTCGGAATCGAACCGACGACACCGGCCTTTTCAGGGCCGTGCTCTACCGACTGAGCTACCTGCCCACCAGTCGAACACCACAATTTTACCCATTTAGCGCGAAACCGTCAAGTTCACACGAATTCTGAACCCCGCATGTCTTATCACGGTCTGGGACGGATTTACAGCCGGTTTGTGAGGGATATATCCTCCTGAAGGGGATGCAATGTTATCGGCACAAACGAGATTTGCCCGGATTGGCATTAAATGCGTTCCGGTATTTATCTCCTTGAGCCCCAGGGGACGGATCATACTAAGCGGGTTATGATTATTAAGCTAAGGTTTATAACACACCCTGGGAATTTGTTCTTTGGGTGGCTTTTTGAGCCGAAGGCTCATTTCAAATGTTTTGGCGGTGTTTGGCATCGGTTTTGTTGGTCAATGTTGAAATGAGCTTTCAGCTCATCCATTTATTTTCCATCTCAAACCCAAGATTCCGTGCTCTTTCAGAGCACTGCATCTTGGGCTAGTATGAAGCCGTCCCGTTGGGACTAAAAATACAGCTAATCGACACCAAACCGGGTTTGAAACTGGAAAGTTTTTATTTCGGCCCGCTTGGTGGTGAAGATCGTGCTCAAGTCGCATCCATCGCGCTGATGGCGTTTTCGGCGGCGTTGACCAGTTGATACGCCACCGGGGACGCGGTAAGGGCTGGATGAGTGCCGGTCTGGAAGGTGGCAATCTCATCGGCGGTCATACCCTGTTGGATGCATGCACTTATGGTGTTGATTTGTTCTCCGCCGCTACGGGCGCCCATGATCTGACCGCCTATCAGCGTACGGGTCTGTCGCTCAAAAATGAGTTTGAGAGTCAGATTCGCTCCGCCCGGCATTTTACCCGGATGTCGGTTCATGGAACTGGCGCTCCCGGTTACGAAACTGTAGCCCGCCTCATCAGCAGCTTTTTCGGTTAATCCTGCAGTGCCGAAAGCGGTGTCTCCGATGATGGTTGAATAGACGCCGACCGCGCCGGGGTATGACCGCGTGATGCCGAACAGGTTGGCTCCTGCCACCCGTGCCTCGGTGGTTGCAATGGAGGCCAGGCGGAGTTGTGTGGGTTCCCCGGTGAAAAAAGAAACTTTTTCCGCGCAATCGCCACAGGCATAAATGTGCGGTTCGGAGGTGCGCATTGCCCGATCTACATGTACTCCGCCGGTGGGGCCAATGTCCAGTCCGGTCTGCTGAGCCAGGGAAGCGTTGGTTTGCACACCCACGCTCTGGATGACGGCGTCGGCAGCAAGCTCACGGTTGTCATCCAGTCGGACGGCGCGGACCGAATCATCGCCCTTAAATTCCTCGACTCGGGCCTCTGTAATCACGTTGATGTCGCGTTCATCCAGTAATGTTTGGGCTTTTGCACAGAATTCCTCGTCGAAGGCCAGCTGAAGGGGATAGGAGAGCATCTCGACGACGGAAACATTCATATCCCAGCGTTTCCGGCATTCATCGGCAAATTCAACACCAATAAATCCACCGCCCACGATTACCAGATCGGAGGCGGTCTCCAGGGATGAAAGCATTTCCTCCAGGTAAGGGACGCTTTTGTGAATACTGTAGATGTTGTCCAGATCCGCGCCCGGGATGGGTAGCTCCACCGGTTTGCCGCCGGTGGCGAGTACCAAACGCTCGTATCTTATCTCATCGCCTGCTTCTGTCAGAAGGATATGTTGATCGGTATCTATTTCGTCCACGTTTCCCAGCCGGAGATCAATGTCATTTTTCTCCAGTACCGTGTCGGGAATCAGGTTTTCCTGCGGGCTTCCCACAGTACCGAAGATGTAGGGGATCCCGCAGGGGATTAATACCTGTTCCTCCCGGCGCACGAGGAGAATCGACGCATCATGATTATGTCGGCGGGCCGTGATGGCGGCCGTAATTCCGGCGGCACTTCCGCCAATGACGATGACATCATACTGATTGGTATTCATGTGCACACTCCCAAACGTGAACGAGTTAGCAATTCGAGGCATCAAACAAGATAAGTCGAACCGAAGACTATGTTAGGGGTAAAACATTCGGTTTGCAAGCAGGAGCAGAGCTTCTGAGGTTGGGGGAGTCGTTTACTGAATACTTACAGGGCAGGATGCAGGAAGAACTGAGAAAGTGTGTTGTTGACCGGAGAGTCTATTCGATCTTCCGCACGGTTTGTTTTACAGAGGGGATGAGTGGTGGGGCGACGCTGAGCATCTGGATTCCCGCATTCAATAAAGCAGGTATGGCGTCGAGTCGGCCGGCCAGCTCTCCGCAGATGAAGACCTGTTTCATGTCGTCAGCGACCGTCACCATGGGAACCATGATTTGTATCTGGAGGTTTTTCGAAAGCTGTATCAGAGCGCGGAGCTGAACCTTGAGCAGTTTCGGGTAATTGAACAAAAGGCGTATGCCTCGTCTGCCCAGAAAAGGGTTGGATTCGGAGAAAGATTCCAAAAAAGGCAGTTCTTTATCTCCCCCGATATCCATCAGACGCACCACGCATCGGTGTTCCTCCAGTGGTGAAAGCACTTTCGCCATTTCTTCCACCAGTTCGTCTTCCGTGGGGAACGTCTCGCGCATCGCGTAGAGGATTTCCGTTCTGTAGAGTCCTACTCCGTCGGCACCATTATCGGCTGCTCGTCTGGCGTCGTTCTGGTTCCCAATATTAGCGAGGACCCATCTTTGCCGCCTTTCCTTCGGATGGAATGGGGGATTATCGGTATTGTGGCAGATTCAGCAGGTGACGCATGGCATCAGTCTCCGATAGGGGGGCGGTCAGGAGGAGCTGTCCGGGCTGGAGGCCAATGCCGGGACGGGAGCCATTGCAGCCCAGTGAAAGGGTGGGGCGATTATTGCTGAGAACATGGGCCGTGCATTCCCCACATGCAGCTCCGATACCAGATATGGGGGCCTCTATACGCTTTCCCGTGTTAGCAGAATAGCGCTGGATCCTTTTCTGGGCCTGGGCGGCGGAGCAGATTCGTATGGCTATATCAGGGCGGATGGAAGGATCCGGGAAGCGCAGGAATGAAATATGGGAAAAATCCTTTTCCACGCGAGAAGCGTTCTTCAGAAAAAAATTCCCTGTCTCTTCATCGATTGCGTCGGACCAGCCCACAAGCGTCCGGGCCAGCTCCGACACGTTGGTTTCACCTATACTCAGGTGGAAACGTGCAAGCGGGCAGGAGACATTGTCAGCGGATATGCAGAAGCTGCCCCGGCTGCATGCTCGTCCGATGTATCGGCAATATTTATCGGGTGTGTTGAATTGCGGGATATCGGTAACGGGATGGTCGGAAAAAGCTATTCCAATGAGCCGGGTGTTATCGGTGTCGTTGCGCATGAACAAATTTCTCCGCTGGAAATAAGCCGAAGCCGAAATGCGCGGGTCCGGGCGAACCAAATTACAGGATATCCTGACCTGAAGTCCATACAGGCCCGGTCCCAGCTTCATCACGGAACGGTGTTGCTACTATCGCGCATCACATCGCTGCTTTCCCGACAAAGGTCAAGGTCAGTTGTTGTCCAACGTACTTATTTCAAGGTAGAGAACTGGCGCACTTGTTGCAAGGGTTGAATTGAAAGCAGGTTCGTTTTTCTGAAAAGGGGGCGCTGGAGAGTTTAGTATAGTTCTCGTATGTTGTGGCAAGTTATTCGTTAAGCATTTGTCTTAATGTTTTGGACAACACTGATTTGAAGTAATTGTTTCAGAATTCTTATCGTTTACGTTGATGGATCCTACCTCTGACTGTCGAATGAGGTCCAACACATCCGACTGGTTGTCACATTCCAGAGCTTCCTGCGCCATACCCTTCAGAACTTTCAGTGACGTGTTCCGAAGTGCGTACCTGACTCGAGCACTTCGTACGGGGCTCATGCTCAGGATGCGAAGTCCCAGACCAACAAGCATGCAGGCCAGATGTGGTTCTCCAGCCGCCTCGCCGCAGACGCTTACCGGTATCCCATTTTCCTCGCCTACTTGCTGTATTTTTGATATCGCGCGTAGGATGCTGGGATGCAACACGGATTCTTGGTCAATCAACTTTTGTTTTTGCCGATCGGAAGCCAGCATGTATTGAACCAGGTCATTAGTTCCGATGCTCAAAAAATCTGCTGTTTCAGCGATTGAATCGAGATCGAACAGCGCAGAAGGAGCTTCTATCAGCGCTCCGGTGGGGGGAACTTTAGTGTGCAGCTGAGAAGCCAAACTGTTCACGTGATCTACGGCTTTCCGAAAATCCGAAGAATCTAACACCATCGGGAAAAGTATTTTGATTTTGTTGCCACGTCCCGCTTCAAGTATGGCTCTAAGTTGGGTGAAAAACAATTCTTGTTCGGCAAGTGAAAAACGGAGCCCTCTTTCAACGAGCGCCGGGTTGGGGTCGAGCGGAGCTCCGAGGAATTGTGGATGTTTGTCTCCCCCCAAATCGAGTGTTCTAATTGTTACCGGAACTCCATCGAGTTCTTGAAGTGTCTCCTTATATGTTTCTAACTGTTCTTTTTCGCCGGGTGGTTCCGGTGAATTCAGGAAAAGAAACTCCGTGCGAAATAGCCCCACACCGGGCAAGTTGTGTTTTTTTACGTCTTCGCCCTCTTGCGGTCTCGCGATGTTGGCAAGCAAAGTGACGCGGGATCCGTCCGATAGAATGCATTTGGCGTCTTCTTTCGACACGGTAGCGGCTGTATGGCTCTCGTACAAAGCTCTTTCTGCCGCAAAAGTGTTGACTTGTCCAGAGCCGGGTGAGATCGTTACGGTGCCTTTTTCGCCATTTACGAGCAAATCTGTTCCTTCGGAGATGTTTGCCAGCGCATCATTAACTCCGGTTATGGCGGGGATTCCAAGAGAACGGGCAAGTATTGCGGTATGTCCCGTACTTCCGCCCTGCTCCGTCACAATGGCAGCGACGTGTTCGCGGTCGAGTTCGGCGGTGTCGGAAGGGAAAAGCTCGCGTGCCACCACCACAGTGTTGGGAGTCAGGTTGTCTAAACCAACGTCAGGTTCAGGCCCCAGGTGCTTCATGAGCCTGGCCTTCAAATCTTTGATATCCTCGGCTCTGTCGCGAATGTATTCATCTTGTACTTCCGAGAGTGCCTCGATAACGTCATTCAGCTCTCTTTCCAGGGCCTGCTCGATATTTATCAGGTCGCGACTGACTCTGTCTTTTACACGCTGCGCAAATTGTTCATCCTGGAGCATGCTGATGTGACCGGAGAAAATCTCGGCCTTTTCGCGTCCGAACTGGGTTATTAGTCTGTGTTCCAGATTCTCCAGATCCTCAATGGAGCATTCAATCGCGCGCTGAAATCTTTGATGTTCTTCCGCTACATCAGAAGGTTCTATGTCGTAATGAGAGGGCCGAGCCTGGTGATTGTTTTTATATACATGTGCACATCCTCTAGCGTATCCATGAGAAATCGGTTTCCCCTTTAATACCATCATAGTCTTATCCTCCCATCAAACATCGGGAACAAAGAAAACCACGGATGGAAATAACGGCTTATGTCAAAAGGTACAATATTCCTTATAGCTTAACTGCCGTTTGTCAGTCAAAAGTAGCTTTCTGCGTGTACGCTTTGGTGCCGTTTCTGTTGTGTCAGGGTAACATCCAGTATTGTGCGTAATTAGACCTGGATAGAAAAGACCACCGGGAAAGTGTCCCGATGGCCTGGATTAGTTGTCAGTTGAGCCGGGATTGATGAGAAACGGGTGTTTATCTCAGTTGTCGACCGCGAAAATATCCGAGGGCATGTAGGGATGTGTGCCGTCCAGCACATCAATCCCGGCTTTGGCTTCAATCTTCTCCGTTATGGTATCGGCATAGGGACATTGTTTGGTGATGCAGGGGGCAATGTGGATTTTTGTGGGCATCTCATCCATTGGCTTGTTCCAATAGGCGAGTTGTGCCAGGCGCGTGACGATTGTTGCTCCGGGACAATCCCCGCAGTTGAGCAAGCCCAGTAATTGGGCGTCATCATCATATTGGGAGAACATCCCTTCCCGATTGTTGAACGCCACGATGCAACGTGAGCATCCTATACATACGTCATCCATTGCCTTCTTGCAGCCAACTATCAGTATTTTGTCCATGGACATTGCCTTTCGAACTGTAGAACGAAGTTAGAGTGATTGTTTCACTGATCTTCCCGGGGCCACGATAAAGCGTCCTGGGGACATGCGGCGAGGCATTCAGAGCATTTGATGCAATCGCGATGCTCCATCACACCCTCATCCTTGTAGTCCAGAATTGGCAGGTGCATCGGGCACACCTCCTCGCAGGCACCGCATTCGATGCATTTATCATCGTCGATCTGAAGCTGATATTTGTGTCCCACCAGCAGGTTCTGGAGAGTTCCCATGGGACAGAAACTGCACCAGGAACGGTGTCCAAACAGCAAACTGAATGGGAGACCGACGGCAGTGGTCACCGTGCATAGGATCCAGAAACAATGGCCGAGCCATTCCCACCATGCGTAGCCCGGATTGCTCAGTATTTTCAGCGTGATCATCGTCGGAACAATGAGGAATGGTATGCCACGGAAATACCATTTCCTCAAAAACGAGGGAATCCCCATATCGAGGCTGATCTGGCTGATCACCCGGTCGTATGTGGCACCGCGCGGGCAGAAATTACCGCAGTGGAATCGACCCTTGCCGGGAAGCAATGATGTAAGAAATATGGACAGTCCGATCGTCGGGAAAATATACCCAGTATGGGATATTTCCAACCAAAAGCGATGACGATCGGCACGAATGGCCACATCAGCCATTGGAAAGTTCGTCGGTGTTCTACTTCTTCCTGCGCGTCATTATTGTCCGTCCTGTTGGCAAAAACTTTTGTTTCGTCAGCGGACATGGATGTGCTCCTTTCGAAAAGAGTCAGAGGTATGTAGTTTTGTCAGAAAGTAATGGTCATGCTGATGGAAAAGTAATCTGCATCATCGTTGCCGGGGTAAATATTGTCGATGACATCGTCGCCCCAGACATGAGAGTAAAAGGCGTTGAACGAAAGATTCTCGAAAGGCTGATATATCGCCATCACGCTCGCTTCCTGTGAAAGGTCCGTGTCCCCTCCAGAGGGTCGTGCGAGGTAGCCGAAAATCTCTCCCCGTTGCTGGGTGGGACCGGTTCCCATATACCACCGGTCGGCATCCTGGGACAGTTTGTTCACCGAGTAATCCAGACGCAGTTTGAGATCTTTGCGCGGAAACAGAAACAGCTGAATGAATTTTGTTTCGCTGTTCTGCAGATCGTAGTAGGGGAAGAGCTGATATTTTCGTGTTCCGGGCGCCATCTGGAAGAACGTTTCATGGTCATCGTCCGTCGGATTGGAGTCTCCGGACCCCAGGTAGTATCCTGCTCGCAGCCAGGGTTTGAGGAACATCTCTGTCCATTGATATCCGGTTTCCGCGGCCAATCCATACGCCGAATGATCGAGTCCATACCAGTCACCATTCTGGATGCCCCCCCAGATGAGATAATCCCACTGTCCGGAGCTGATGGGTTGTACCCCGACGATGTGTCCGCCAAACATCTGGACGTCGATATCTGCGGCATTGCAATGGCCTGGAGCAGCGGAGCAGGTGTTGTCAATTCGCTGCGTGCAGCCGCGCGAGTCCAGATACTTGTAGAAAAATGTGCCGATTTCGGTTCCAGGGAGTATGGTTCCCTTAGGAAAGGTCGCCGTCAGAGTGTTTATGCGAATGTCGTGAATGGTGTCGTTAAAATCCTCCTCCCATCCCCCCTGCGTGGGATACATGTAGGTGCCAGTGAGGGCGAAATCATCACCGTGCACCAGATCAAGCTGGATTCCATCAAATGACCGTGCGAAGGCGGACCATTCGAAGGAACTGATCATCCGGTCACCGAGGCGTAGCTTTTTCACCGTGTTGAGTTTCTTCCCATCAGCCGGATTCATATATTCCAGACCACTGGCGTATGAGAACCGTCCCATTTTTACGCTGGGAATCACCAGGTCATTTGGAAACGAGTAGCTGAGATACGCCTGATGAAACCCGATACTCTGCGGGTCATCTTCTCCGTTGTGAGCGTAATAGAGTGCTCCCATTCCCGCAGGGCCTTTGGGGGAGGGACGGACGGCGTTATCCGGCAAGCCCATCATCTTGACGAATTGCGGTTGAAGAAAAACTTTGAGATTTTCCCACCTGGCTTCGATATTCAGTCGGGTCCGCACAAAACCGAATTCGTAGTCATTCCCGTGCTCGCCGAACCAGTCCCAGTTTTCATATCGGCTCAGGATGGATCCACCAACCCGAATGTTTTTTTTCTGGTTTCCGAGTCGTAGCGGATCATCTTCTGATTCTTCATGGGTGGGTTTCTGAGCGTTTACCAGCGGCACAAGGACCAGCCCTGCAAGCAGAATGAGGTTCCATGAAAACGTTTGTCGCGCGGACGAATCGTAAGACATGTTGATAGCTCTCCTTGTTGTTTTTGCGCAGCACGATAATTGTGATTTTCCGAGCTTTTTACCGCCCCAATATTTTTACTGGTGCGAATAATGGGGATGGTGCCCGGCATTCGAGTGGTCAAACATTATATGAGCCCTCGAATACCTGTCAAGTGCAGGGGATAAGCTTTTGTGATTTGTCCTGCGGGTGGGGGGCATGAGGGTATAGCAGGGGACGAAAGTGGCCATATGTGGATCCACAACGCCGTTTTCATACGCATCCGATGCATTGTTATGCCCTTGTTTTTTTCCCGAGACTGCACGTAAGGTTTCGGTGAACCACGTGCGTT
>CAZXYF010000118.1:0-9648 GCA_964644705.1 uncultured candidatus Brocadiaceae bacterium
GACCGATGACCGGATAACCGCCACCGCGGCCGGAGCTATAGAGGAATCTGGAACGGATGCGGATGCGGACCTGACGGCGACGGAGATTGTCCTTGGCGCGCAGAGCGGAATAGGAGATGCCGGCACTCTGGAGATAGCCGGGACGAACCTTGATGCGGAGAATACGAACAACGCGATCGACATTATCAATACCGAAGAACTTACACTGGCCGATCTGGGCCAGACCGCCGGTTCATCTGTAATCAACACGAACGGGACAGCGAGTATAACGGCCAGTTCGCCACTGAATATTGATTCGGCGGTAAGTGCAGGCGGGGATGGGACGTTCCAGGCGACAGACGATGGAGGGGACGATGATCATATCACAGTGGCCGCCGACGTAGAGAGCACCGGCGGCGGAGTTCTGACTTTCGATGCCGGAGCGGATTACCGGCAGACGGCCGGTTCGGTGAGCACAGCCGGCAACGTGGATATCAACGCTGATTATGATGGCAGCGGAACGGGTCAGATCAACCAGACGGGCGGGGATATTGCGGCGGCGATCCTTTTTGCGGACGCGCCCGGAGCGATCACTCTGAGTTCGGCGGGCAACGATGCCGACAATCTTGAAGCTCATACCATGACAGCCGGGGACATAGACTTTACCGATACCGATGATATAAACCTGGCAAATGTAGATGCCAACGATGGAGCGATAATGGTGGAAACCGGCGGGCAGATCACGGCCACTGACGTGGACAGTTCGGCGACTGACGATGACACCAACGACATAGAGCTGAGTTCGACCGGAGCGGGGATCCAGGCCATATCGGTAATAGGCGGAGCGGGCCAGGATAATGATGTAACCCTGGATGCGCAGGGCGGAGCGATCACCGATGGCGGAGCGGCGGCGGTGGATGTAACAGGTAACGTGCTCACAGCCGACGCAGCCGGAGGAATAGACCTTGATACCACGGTGGATGAGTTTGATGGGACGACCACCGCGGCAGGAGATATAGATATAGAGGAAACAGATGCTATCGACCTGGTGGATGTGGATACCAACGAGGGAGCGGTAAGCGTGGAAGCCGCCGGTCAGATCACGGCCACCGACGTGGACAGTTCGGCGACCGACGATGACACCAACGATATCCTGCTCAGAAGCACCGGCTCTGGCGTAGAGGCGGCGCTGGTGAAGGCGGGCGGGACGAATGACGCGACCCTGGATGCCCAGGGCGGAGCGATCACCCAGGACGGCACGGATGACAATGACGACGTGACCGCGGACGTCCTGACCGCGGACGCGCAGGGCGGCATTGATCTGGATACGACGGTGGGCAGCGTGGACGCATCGACCAGTGCGGCCGGTGACATTGTGCTGGATGAGGTGGATGCTGTTGATTTATCTAATGTTGTAACTTCCGATGGTGCCTTTGATGTGATCGCCGGCGGCCAGATTATCGTGGCGGGAGATGTCGATACCACCGGTGATACGCTTTCGGTCACGGCCGAGGACCTGCAGATCGACACGACAAATGGGACTCTTGACAGCGGTGGGGCGAAGACTACGATAACGGAGTCCTCTGGCAACGGGATAGGTTTGGGGACCGCTTTCGGTGGCGGGGAACTTGATCTTACCGATGCAGAGCTGGGTCAGATAACCTGCGGTGATCTGGAGCTGGTGACCGGCGGGAATATCACAGTGAATGGTGTAACTGCGGGTAATACGGCCAACATCGGCGGCACGACGACTCTTGACGCCAGCGGCGCCGACAATCTCATCTCATTTAGCACCACGGGCTCAACCTTTACCAACGCCCTGACGGTGGAGGCGGATGATCGCGTGGATATAGATGGGGCTGTAAGCACGAACAACGGTGATTTGAGCATAGATGGCGACGCGGACGGTGCTCCCGATACCAATGACGATGTTTTGATTGCGGATTTAACTCCTACAAATGTGCTGACCGCGGGCAGTGGTACCGGCAAGGTGATACTGGATGGAAAGATTTCGGTCGCCGGGGATGGAACGCTGGGAACCGCGAAGATTGACGGTAATCTGGATCTTTCGCTGGCAACGAATCCAGATTACCACGTTACAGTAGAGGCCGATGCTGCGGGAGTTCTGCAGGGCCATGATCTTCTGGATGTAACGGGCACTGTAAATGTGGACGGGCTGACGGTGGGAGGGACTTACTCCGCTGGCCACGAACCCAATAAGAGTGTGGTGTTCACCGTGATCCAGGGCGGTTCCGTGAACAATACGGTGGAAACTCCGATTGCTATAGAAAATGATGTTTATAGTGCAAGTTATCCCGGCACTGAGGTGAATATTTCTCGGGTGGGGGAGTTCCTGAAGTGGACCGGTGAAGCGGGGAACAATTTATGGAGTGATAAGGCCAATTGGAATCTCGACGATTCCCCGAGCAGTGGCGACATTCTTGTATTTCCTGACGAATTATCGTCCGGGAATTACACGGCTGAGAATGACGTTTCAGATGATCTGGATATAGACACAATAACGTTCTCGGATGTGGGGACATCGGACAATAATTATACAATCGGGGGGGATGGAAGTATTACGGACGTGTTGGTGCGTAACGGGATTACGAATAATTCTCCGGCCGAGCAGAATGTAAATCTTAACGTCACTCTTATTGGGGACGCCACGGTGAATGCGAATAGCGGTGATCTGAATATGGCTTCTGTTACGGATGCCCCCGGCGAAAACCATACTCTGACAGTAACGGGAACCGGAGGGAATGTTGCTACGTTTGCAGGTAATGTGAAAGTGAACGCTCTTGCGACGACTGCCGATAGTTACGACATGGCGTTGCTCGGGGCAGACAATGTGGTGGAAAGCGATACGCATTTCCAGAATACAGGATCGGTGACGTTGGGCGACGAAGCCGGGGACGTAACTGAGTTCACCGGCGGGCTTGATACCACGGGCGGTCCGAGCGGCACAAATGTCGGCGGAACGGTGATGACCGGCGATAATGCGATGCATCTGGGTGGAGTAATGATGGGTGGGGATGCGACGCTCAAGAGCGGCTCTGGTGCGCTGAACATGGCTTCGGTGACCGACGGAGTCAATTCCCACGCGCTTAAACTCGGCGACGCTTCGCAGACCGCCCCCATTTCAGTGCCGGGGAACATCACCGTGGCGCAACTCGCAGTGCAGGGGGAGAGCGTCAGTTTCGGTGGCGGAAGTAACGACGTGGATACGCTTTCTGTCGAATTGGCCGGAAGCGGCGAAGCGTTGACGTTTACCAATACAGGCGATCTGGATATCGGAACGGTCAAAGGGGTGGCCGGACTGACGACCAGCGACGGTAGCGTGAATATTGCTGTGACCAATGGTGGGCACCTTCAGTTGGACAATTCGTCAATAAGCGTTGGTGATGCAACTGTCGATATTGAAGTGGGGGATGGATTCTACATCGTACCCGAGACGTCGGCAGTGATAGAGGCTGATGAACTGGTGCTACGTGGAACGGGGGAATTCTTTCTCGAACCGTTTGAACAGGATATCACAACATTCGCCGCCGATGTCGATGGGGAAATAGTGGTGAGAAATGCTGCCGATCTGACGCTGGGTCAGGTGAATGGAGTCTCCGGAGTCTCGACGGCGGATGATGATTTTATTGTCTTTTTGCCGAACATGAGCCTCCTGACCGTAGCCGAACCTGCTGATGTGGGGAGTGGTGGGGTCTATGTTGGCGGTGCCGGTTCGGTCCAGCAGGTTCCAGGGGCCGGCATCAGTGCTGATCGCTTGCTGCTTGACACAATTGGGGGGAGCGGCGATATAGATCTTTCCGCGGCCAATAACATCACGTCGTTCGGTGGGTGGGACCTTCAAAGTGAATTGAACCTGTCGAATGCAAGGGATCTGCTTATCGAACAGGTGGCGGTGGGCTATGACGTTACCGATCCCAAGACTGGCACTGAGGTCGAGAACTATACCAATGTCATCGGTTTAACCTCGGATGATCACGATATCAATCTGGCAGTGGGAGATAAAAATCTGGATGTTCAGAAACGGATCTCGGCCGGTGCCGGAGATATCAATCTGACTGGAAAAGTGACGACCGCTGACGACCTCACCCTGGTCGGGGATACGGTGAATATTGATGGCACGTTGTCCCCGGGTGGTGATTCGACCGTGGCCTCTCTAAACATAGATGGGGGGTTCGTACTTCGCGATAACTCCACTCTTTTCCTGAACCTCAACGGTCTGGACGACCACGATCTCGTGGATGTGAATGGGGCGATGAATATTGGCGACGGGGTGAAACTCCGTGGAATAGCGCCGAATCGATACCCATTGGAAAAACCGTTTGCAATTGTGAGAACTGAGGAAAGCGTGCACGGGCAATTCGATGCTTCGCGGGATCTGGTTGAAATCACCAATCAGCTGTTTTCGATCGATTACAGTTCAGTTCATCTGGAACGGACCAATGGAAGTGAAAGCAGCGATGACCTGGCAGGCGCCGCGCCGCGGCCCGGTTTTGCCCCGGCGCTGAAGCAGAGTGTTTTGCCCGTTTCCAACCCCGTGCAGACGACGTTGATGGCCGATATGGATCTGTTCCTGCGGCCGATGACGCCGGAAGAGATTCGCAATCTCCTGATGGGATTCGCGCGCTATAACGACGCCGACCAGCTGGAAAATGTGGGGGCGCTCGGGCTTCGGCGCCCGCGGGTGAACCGGGGACGGGGCGAATACCGGATCACGCGCGCCCGACTGTCACGACGTGCGGTGGAAGAGACTGCACGCATATACCATGACCTGTTCTGGAGGGGAGATGGAGACGATTCCGAATATCGTGGGCCCGCCCTCACCGCCACGATCAGCCGCGTCGTCGCCGATTACCGCGAGGCAAGTAATGCAGGGGAAATTGATGCAGCCGCATTCTGGAGCTGGCTTGACGGGGAAAGCGGACACGGAGAGGCCAGAAATGTTCTCCGGAAACTCCACACCCTCCTGGAGCGAATGCGCATCACGGGCATGAATGAAGCCGAATACACGGCGGTGTCGGGAGCGCTGCTGGATCAGGTGATTGGTGATGATTCGCGCTTGAGTTCGGATATGCTTCGCGCCATTGTTACTGCCACCGGGACTGATTGACAGGGGATAGGGGGGAAGTTTGTGGATCCTGTATTGCGATGGGCTACCGTCATGCGCTCTCAAGCTTGATAAACTGATACGGGACTCAGTAGACTATCCGGTGCGTTGCTCAATAATTGAACTCTGTTTTCCAGAGCAACTGAACCTCTTTTTGGATCCCACCCAAAGATGACTGAATCCTCCGCACACGTCCGCCAACAATATCTATCATCCGCCCAACGCATCGTCGTCAAAGTGGGCACCAATGTCCTGGCGGCTCCCGGTAAACCGGTGGATGAGGAACGCGTCGATGCCATAAGCGAGCAGATTGCAACGCTCATGGATCAGGGGCATGAAATCGCGCTGGTCTCCAGCGGAGCCATTGGATCGGGTATGGCGGAACTGGGCTTTTCCGAACGTCCGAATACCCTGCCCCAGCTTCAGGCGTCCGCGAGCGTTGGTCAGAGCCGACTGGTGACACGGTATGCGCACAGCCTGCACAATCATGGCTATCACGCCGGGCAGATTCTTCTGACCCGCGATGATTTTGATGACCGGACTCGATATCTTAATGCAAAGAACACGATTCGGGCGCTCTTTGATATGGGATCCGTGCCGGTCATCAACGAAAACGATACGATCAGCACGGATGAAATACGGTTCGGGGACAACGATTTGCTGGCGGCACTGGTGACGCACATGATCCAGGCGGAAGCTCTGGTGCTGCTGACCAGCGTTCCCGGCCTGTGCGCCAGCCGACCCTATCCCGCCGCCGTGCGGGAGGTTTTTACCGACCGGTCCGTGGAGGGGATTGAGGGGGATGTGGTGGATGTGCTGGAGGAAGTGGATGAGGAAGTGATGGATCTTGCCCGTGAAACCACCAGCCCTTCCGGAACGGGGGGCATGGCCAGCAAGCTGGAGGCGGTTCGGATAGCCACCGAAGCCGGCGAGACAGCGGTGATGGCCAATGGCCGAATGGAAAACGTACTGCTGCGGGTCATGGATGGTGAAGATTGCGGCACGCTGATATTGCCGGCGGGAGAAAAACTGCGCAGCCGCAAACGCTGGATCCGGTTCACGAGTCGTCCGCAGGGAACGATCATGGTGGATGCTGGCGCTCGGACGGCGCTACAGGAACGAGGCAAAAGTCTGCTTCCCAGTGGTATCGTGGGGGTGAAAGGGCAGTTTGCCTCGGGCGATGTGGTGCGCATCGAGAGCCCGGAGGGAAAGGAATTCGCGCGGGGGCTCACCAACTACGACGCCGATGAGGTCAGGCAGATCAAGGGGCGGAAAACCCACGAAATCGAGGAAGCTCTGGGCCACAAATACTACGATGAAGTGGTGCACAGAGATAATCTGGCGCTGGTGGAATGATATGCCCCCAACTGAAGGCTGCTTCAGTAATCGCAACAGAAGAAAAGCTAAAAATATGTTGAGAGCTTTCTGAATGGGCGGGGGGGGCAGGAGTAGCAGTTTTTCTTGTGATTTTTGGAAAGGATTGATCTGTTATGAGTACTATGAGCCTGAGGTTACCGGAATCGCTTCATGATCGTCTTCGGGAAGTGGCCGACCAGGAGAACGTCAGCATGAACCAGATTGTGACGATGGCGCTGGCGGAAAAACTATCGGTGCTGGACGCTGAACAATACCTGAGCGAGCGGGCCGAACGGGGAACCCGCGAGAAATTCAAGCGGGCACTGGGGAAAGTCGCCGACGGGGAACCGCCAGAATACGACCGGGAGTGATTGCGCCGAGGGGGGCAGTTTTGAGCAGATAACGATGATCAGGCGCTGAGGTAGCACTCGATGGCCGCCAGGTAGGTTTTGAAGTCCTCAAGGTGGTTCTGGAGGATGTCGTAAACAGTATCGGTGTCCACTTGCTGGTACAGGTGGACGATGCGATTCCGGAATCGAGCCATTGAACGCAGCTTATCGGCCAGAGGACTGCCTACAATCCCGGCGTTTTCCAGGAGGTCGAATGCTTCTACATAGCTTGTGGGGGTGCCGAGAGAATCGGAGGAGCAAATGTGGGTGGCAATATCAATGCTTGCTTCAATCGCCAGTTGCAGGGCGTGGAGGACGGCATATTGACGTTCGGGATTATTCCTGAAATCTTCCCGCGCAATATCAGAGAACTCGCGTAGATCGCGGAGATATCTCTGTACCAGCGATATCCGTTCTTCCACGATATTTCGGTCAGCAATCACGGTGAACCCTCCAGTATCTTTTGTCGAGTCACGCGAAAACACTGTTCCCGCATGGGGCGGATGTCGAGGTAGTTCATGACGGCAGCTGACTCGAATCGCTGTCGAAGTGCTTCGTCCCGGCTCAACAGAAGTTCACCATCTTTGATGATTCTGTAGCGAAGTGGAACGCTGGCCGATGCAATGTCCACAAGGTCCACATGATCCGTCTTCAGTGCACGGCACAGTTCATCCATAAGTTTTCCCGGGAACCTGGAATCATCGACTTCCGAAAATGGCAGGACCCCCACGTCAATATCACTCAGCGGTCCGGTTTGTTTCCGGGCGACGGAGCCAAAGATATAGCCCAACGCCACCCTCTGGTCATCTTCCAATACCCGGCGAACGGTGGTTTTTATTTTTTTGGGTGAAATCATCATGCGGTGATTCCTTGAGCAGGTGCAAAATATCCAGATCTGAGTATCACCTCTAACCGCCCCTGTATGCAAACGATAATGTTCTACGTTCCCCATCAATCGCAACAATCCCGTTCTCCGAGCAATTATGTATGTTGCGGTAAGTTTTCATTCGTGGAAGTTCGTTGAGACCGCAAGAGTCAGTGCCAGAGCGGTGGGGTTTGGTTTGTGGTTGAACTCTGGGACCGCCGATCGCTCATAGGCTGACTCAGAGTTCCCGCTCCACGGCCTCGGCAATCGGGCGTAGCTCATCCATCATCTCGCCAAACCCATCCAGCGTCAGCGACTGCGCGCCGTCCACCTGGGCCTCTTCCGGATCGGGATGCGTCTCCACCAGCAGACCATCGGCACCGCCGGCAATGGCGGATCGGGCGAGTGGGGGCACGAGGGATCGTTCGCCGGCCGGGTGACTGGGATCGACGATCACCGGCAGGTGAGTAACCCGTTTGAGATGCGCAAGCGCCCCGATGGAGAGGGTGTAGCGCGTGTGATCCTCGAAGGTGCGGATACCGCGCAGGCAGAGCATGACGCTGGCGTTGCCGGATTTGAGGATGTATTCGGCGGCGAGCAGCAGCTCATCCACGCTGGCGCTGATGCCGCGTTTCAGCAACACGGGTTTGTGCATCTGGCCAACCTCCTCCAGCAGGCAGTAGTTCTGCATGTTTCGGGCGCCGATCTGGAAGACGTCGGTGTATTCGGCCACCAGCTCGGTGTGTTCGGTGGCCAGCAGCTCGGTAACCACGGGCAGGCCGGTTTCCTCACGCGCTGCCGCCAGGATTTTCAGCCCTTCCTCTTCCAGGCCGCGGAAGCTATAGGGACTGGTGCGAGGCTTGTAGGCTCCGCCACGTAGCGCGACTGCGCCGGCCTTTTTCACTTCCCGGGCGGCGGTGAGAACCTGATCGTAGCTTTCCACCGCGCATGGACCGGCGATCACCGCGATACGGTCCTTGCCCACCTCCATTCCATCCAGCGTGACGGGGGTAACGTGGGATGAAATTTCCCGGCTGGCCAGTTTATAGCGGCTGAGGATGGGGATGGTGCGTTCGACTCCGGGGATGGCTTTCCAGTAGTCCGGCGGGATTTCGCGTTTATCACCGATGGCGGCGATGACGTTACGTTTTTGACCCCGTAGCAGGATAGCTTCCAGATTTTTTTCCTCCACCCGTTCGATGGCATGATTGATCTGGTTTTCCGATGCGTCACTTTGCATCACGATTATCATGGGTCGTTCTCCTCAAAGTGCTTACTCCATTAAATATCTATGTCCATAAAAAAAGCCCCGAAGCCGGCTGACTTCGGGGCTTGACTCTTCAGATCACAATCGCACGCAACAAGCCGTTAGCCAGCCTCAATCCACCGTGAGGCAAAATAAAAATACCAGAATGCAAACACAAAGTTTTTCCGTCCGCGGGACTGGTCCACGTTGACGGAAGTGTGATAGGTGTTTGCATGCTCCAGCATAGGGGCCTCGCAGCAAAAAGAGACGGGTAACGATCAAGTACCCGTAATGTACCGGCAGTGGGTCGTGATGTCAAAAGGAGGAAGTGGATCCCGCAAAACATGCCCCATAGCACAGCCGGGCCCTTGTGGGAGGTGAGAAAAAGGGAGAGAGAGGAAGGTCCGGTCACGGGGGAGGCGCAGGCCGGCGGCGCCTTCGCAGCGAGGGAGGTGGATGAAATGACTCCAAAGTCAGCAGGGGATAATGCAATTAAACTGTTTGCCTGGATCGGATTGAGGGACGCGGAGGAGGGAAAAGGTAGATTACGGCTCCGGTACTGCGTGATCTGTATCGTTTGCCGATTCCAGGAGAAAACCAGTTGCATCTCTTCCAATTCTGCCGTCCCATCCTTCAGGTGATCGCGCCAATTGCCCCTGATCGCCGGAGGCGATCTCTGGAGTGCGCT
>CAZXYF010000119.1:0-9639 GCA_964644705.1 uncultured candidatus Brocadiaceae bacterium
CCATTGGGGACCGACCCGGCCTGACGCGTAGGCCCACACGAACGCGTTCAGCTGAAAGAATACCCCCGGACACTTGTCCGTGAGACACGGAGAACTTAAGATGTGTGGTCAATCGCGCGACCGTTCCTGCCGTTTTACAATCACCATTCTGTTTATCCTTCTGCAGACGAGATTACCATATGAAACCGGACGTACACATCGATAAGGGCACCACCTTCAACGAATCCACCACCTTTCGCGACACCGCCACGGGACGAATCACCCGGCAGCTGACGTCCAAAGGCGCCTTTAACTCCACGCCAACCTACCATTACAACACCGCCTTCACCGAAGACAGCCGATACATGGTGTTCGCCACCGCGCGGAATGGACAATCGGCCATCGTTCGCGCCGAGCTTGAAACCGGTGAACTCACCGTTCTGGCCGAAACTCAGGGATTTGGCCGATTCGGTCATGGTGGTCACCGACAGCCTTTTGCGGCCGGCCCCCATGGCGGCGGGTTCAGCGGGACCGGAACCGCCCTGATGCCCCGGTCCGGCTGGGTTCTGGCAACCACCGATCGTCATCTGATCGCCGTCCATATCGAGACACTCGAAGAAAAAGTTCTGATCGATGACATTGGTCCTGAATACATGTTGCGATGTCCCTGCGGCAACCACGACGGAACCAAAGCATATATCCCCGTCGGCCCCGAACATCCCGACGTCGTTGCCGGTGATCCCATGCCCGAGCGATCTTTCAAAGAGGCCATTATCGATGAGTTCGATGGATGTCCCATCAGCATACTGGAAATCGACATCGAGACGGGCGACAAACGCGAGATATACAGCGACCCCATCGCCGGATGTGCTCATGTCCAGCCATCACCCTGTAATCCCGATCTCGTATTGATCAACAGGAACCTCCCGCCCACGTTCGGTTACTACGGCGACATGTGCGAGAGCCCGCGGACCCACATACTGAACCTCTCATCCGGCGATCTCACCCCATGCCGACCCCAGAACGAACACCAGTTCCAGAGCCATATGAACTGGAACCGTTCCGGCGACCGAATTTACTACCACGGTCCCGCCAAAGAAGGCCATGAACAACCGGTGTACGAGGGGGGCGAACTCGGCGAGATGTTTATCGGCGTCGCCGATACCAGCGGCGAAAGCCTGTGGGAGATGAATATGCCGCGTTATTACTACGGTCACGTTTCAACCCACACAACTGAAGAAGCAATCATCACCGACGCCCTCGTCTCCGACGACCTGGTTACCGTGCTGCATTATCAGGAGACCGACAAGAACGGGCGACCACGAATCGAAGTGCTGGCACGACACGAAACCGATTGGTCGGCCATGCCGGGACAGTATCCACATCCTCACTGCCACATGTCGCCCGACGGCAGATGGCTCAGCTACAATCGGGCCCATAACGGCCGCTCCGACGTCTTCGTCGTCGAGTGCAACCAGTGACTGCGTCACATCGAAAAACCGTCTTCGATGTCGGATGATGCGTCCCGGAGGGGCCAACCACACAGCTAATCCCCCATCAGATAAGGCAAGCAACATGCTCGAATACAAACCCGATTATGATGAAGCCAAAGAACGTATTGACGCGTTCTGGAACGGCGAGGTTATCGACCGCGCCCTGACCTATATTCAGTTCAGCCGACCGGAAAAAGAATGCATGGAACCCCCACCTGAACCGAACGATCCGCGCGATCAGACTCTGGATGCGGAATATCGCGCGGAAGCCGCTCTGGCACGGGCCCACAACACGGTCTGGTATGCCGATGCGATACCGGTCAACCAGCCCACGCTTGGCCCCGCCACCGTGGCCGGGTACTTCGGCGCCGAACTGGAATTCAACGAAAACACAAGCTGGGCCAAACACGACATGGATACCTGGCCCGATGACCCCACTTCCGCGTTGCGGTTCAGTGAGGATAACTTTTATTTCAAAAAAACCATAGAAATCACCCGGGCCATGCGCGATATCGGGGAGGGCAAATTCATCACCGGCATCCAGGAGTGGCTCAGCCCCGCCGATATTCTCTCCGCCCTCCGCGGCCCCGATCAATTCTGCATTGACCTGATGGAATGCCCCGAACGGATTCAAAAGGTGTCGGCGCAAATGTCAGAGGACCTTCTGTCCATTTATGACCGCTTCTATACCATGGCCCGCGAGGCCGGTGAACCCGCATCCAACTGGCTGAATCTCGTATCGGACGACCGTTATCTGGTCATACAGAACGACGTTTCCGCCCTCCTGTCCCCCTCCATGTTCGAGTCGTTCCTGCTGCCCTACACCCGGAAAGAATGCAAACACACGGATCACACGATGTATCATCTGGACGGCCTTCAGGCACTTAAAGACCTCGACATGCTGTTGGAAATACCCGAGCTCGATGCCGTCCAGTGGGGACCCCCGCCCCAGCGCTGGGACTGGCACGAATGGATCGACGTGTACAAACGCATCCAGGATGCCGGTAAGGGCTTTTTCCTGCCCATCGAACCCGACGACGTGCATGATCTGCAGGACAGCGGCATTGGCCCCGAGGGCGCATGGGTCATCGTGGATGGCGTCAGTCATAAAGAGGAAGCCGATGAAGTCCTCCGCGTGATCGAAAAATGGACAGGATGATCGCCCTTCGGGAAATTTGTTTTGAATCTGGACCTCAACATGCCCCGCAAAGACGGGCGTCAGGCGCTGAAAGAGATCAAAGAGGATCCTGACCTGCGGCGCATCCCGGTGGTTGTGCTCACCTCATCGGAAGCGGAAGAGGACATACTTCGCACGTACGATCTCGGGGTAAGTTCCTACCTTGTGAAACCCGTGACGTTTGAAAAACTCCATGAACTGATGCGTGACATGGGGCATTACTGGCTGGAAATTGTGACCCTGCCCGAGAACGTCAAATAGATGGCAGGAGATTGTATCTCACGCCCTCAGGCTTTGAAAATCTTTCCATTCTGCACCCCGGGTTCATCATACACGTTGCGCGAATCCACAATCAGCCGGGAGTGTTCCCGCACCTGTTCATAGTCAACGGCATCGTGTGCAGTGCATATCAACACGAGATCATGATTGGAGATCGTTTCGGAGGAGAGGGGGATTGACTTTCGCCTGAAATCATAATCACGAGTGGGCACAATCTCCGGGACGTACGGATCGTGATAATCGACCGTGGCCCCCTTTTTCTCCAGCTGTTCGATGAGCCGGAACGCCGGGGATTCACGTTCGTCATCGACGTTGGCCTTGTATGCAACGCCCAGAAGAAGGATATCGGAGCCATTTATGGCTTTCTTCTGGCTGTTGAGGGCCTCCGCCACGCGCTGGACCACGTATTCGGGCATGGAGGTGTTGATTTCACCGGCCAGGTGGATGAAACGAGCGGGCTGGCCGACCTCTCGGGCCCGCCAGCTCAAATAGAATGGGTCGATGGGAATGCAATGTCCCCCCAAACCCGGTCCCGGATAAAACGGTTGAAAACCAAATGGTTTCGTGCTGGCGGCCTCGATCACCTCAAAAACATCAATATCCATGGCATTGAACAGCGTTTTCAGCTCATTCACCAGCGCGATGTTGGTGGCCCGATAAATGTTTTCGAGCAATTTCGTGGCTTCGGCCGCCTCCAGACTCGAAACCGGCACCGTCTCCTGCACGACTTGATCATAGAGCATGCTGGTCAGCTTCTGGCACTGTTCGGTGAGCCCACCCACCACTTTGGGCAGGTTTTCCATGGTATGTTCCGGATTCCCCGGATCCTCACGTTCCGGCGAGTACCCCACGTAAAAATCTTCTCCCGCCGTGAAACCGCTCTCTTCCAGGATGGGCGTCAGCACTTCGCGCGTCGTTCCCGGGTAGGTTGTGCTCTCCAGAACCACCAGTTGATCCCGGCGCAACCGGCCGGCAATTGATTCGCCCGTCCTTTCAATATAACTCGTATCCGGATCTTCATGTTCTCCCAGCGGAGTGGGAACACATATCAGTAAGGCGTCAGGTTCGCGGAGTCGGTCGAATTGCGTGGTTGCCTCGAATCCAGCTTCCAGCATTTCCTCCAGTTCAGCATCGGGAATGTGCTGAATGTAAGAATCCCCCGCCCGCAACCGTTCCACCTTCTCCGCATCGATGTCAAATCCGACGACTGAAAATTTCTGCCTCACAAATGCGCGAGCGATGGGAAGACCCACATACCCTAATCCAATGATTCCGATCTGGGCCTCGCCCGATGAAATAAGTTGTTCCAGTGCCATGTATGAATCCATAACTAAATCATTGTTGTCACCTGCGATCAACTGGCAGGTTTACCCGTTGCATAACCGTTCACCAATCCGAACTACGCACTGCAGCCCCGGCGGCAAAAATTTTACAGCTATTCTTCCCGTTCCCCGATCGGTTCCACGTTCCGTGCGTCGATCTCCAGGGGGACGGCTCGACCAACCATATGAACGTTCAGATAGACGTCGAACCCACTTCCCACCTCTTCCACAACGCCGACAACCCCCCGGAACGCCCCGCTTTTGATCTCCACTTTCTGCCCTTCCTTCAGATAGGAGACCGTTTCCAGTTCCCGCGACACCTGGAGAGCTTTAGCCACCTCGCGCAGTTCCATCACCAACTTTTCCTGATCTGTCACCTCCAGAAGACTCAACAGGTTTTTCTCGCGACTGATTTCCGCCCTGTCCATGGGATCGGCGAGGCAAAACAGATACCCGGGGAAAAGCGGCAGCCAGCGTTCCTTGTTACCACTTTTGTACTCGCGAACCCGCCGCACCAGTGGCAGATAAACTTTCACTCCATGCTCACGGCAAACGCGTGCCAGAGCTTTTTCGTGCCGGGGACGGGTATAGATACAGCACCATTCCCGTTCCGTCCCGTTGTCCGCCAGCGGAAGCAGTTCCTCGGGAGATTCCCCTTCGTCACACTCCGGTTCGTTCGCCATTCGTCACCTCATCCTGGATCGAAGTTCATTTCCCTGTCCGTATTGACACATGAGTATCCAGTGAACCACAGTGTTTGTGGCGGTCTCCTGCCGGCTTGGCCCGGTAGGGATGTCCCTGTGCGCTAAACTGGGTGTACTGCGCCAAACGATAGCGTTGTTTTCGCATTTTCCGATAGTGCAAAATTACGCCCCCACCGGGACACACCCAGCAGTAGGTCCATCTGGGATAACGCAGTTCACTGGATACTTACGTTGGCACAAGGCCTCATAGGGCTTTATACGCCCCTCACAGCCAAGCTTATGATAAAGAAACAATAGTTAGTTAGCAAATATTGTGGCCTGTTCCCGCCTTCCAACAATCCCCACACACTCAGCGAAAAAAAAGAAGGGAAACGCCAGTATCGCCGATAGCAAACTCTGCCCAATTGCTATCCCCCCCAGCGCCCAAATAGGCGAAACCCCGGCAAAAAGGATCACCCCCGTAGCTTCCACCAGAGAAAAAACCAGCATAAAGATCAGAGCCAGGGCCACATCCATGGCTCCACCCCGGAAAAATCGGCCACGGAGGGATATAACGACGGCCGTGGCGGGTAGAACCGCGAGTGCACTGATGCCGAATTCTCCCCCAGTCCCGCAGTCCCGGAGGATCCCCAGCCCCAGCACGCCCCACATCAGGTCGGGCATAGGTGCATACAGAGATAGGAACGCAGCGAGCAAACACAGTAAGGCAGGTTTCCCCCACGCAACGGAAAAACGATTGATGACCGCCGCCTGCACCAAAAAGAGAACAAGGGCCACTGACACCAGCCTTACTTTTCGGATCACATTATCGGACATAATTCGCAGTATTCCTCCTCATTCAAGTCATTTTCATTGTCGCGGAAGGACAGCATCGTGTTCAACTCTCCGGCTGTTCCCTGTTGACACGGCGTGCGCTGAAAGATAGCATCATTTTTGATTGCGGCATAAATTGGTTTAGCGGATTCCCGCCAGGAATACAGCTGCACGGGGCTTTTCAAAATCTACTTCCGTGGATTGGAACCTTCCATGACTCCCATTTTTCATTACTCAGCAATACAAACATTCAGCGACAAAAAATCTATAGCCGATCGGTCATCTCACCTGGTTTGGCCGGTGCACATCCTGTTTTTTGTCGCATTGTGTTTTTTTGCTTTTTCTGGAGCATACGGGCAGAACTCTGATGGCGTCCCGACAGTAGAACTTACCCAACCTGAAATCGAAGACAAAATAGAAGGGATCCGGGAAGAGGATGGGTTGGATGAAGAAACACGGAAGAAACTCGTCAATATTTACAAAAAGGCACTCAACAGGCTCGAAGAAGCACAAAAATACGCTCAGAAAACCGAAGAATATAAAAACCAGATCGAGCAGGCGCCCTCCAGCATATCCGACATCAAAAATCAACTGGATGAACCCGTTAAAAAACCAGATATCGATGTACCTCCCGATGCTTCACTGACGCACCTGCAAACCAAACTATCTCAAGCTGAAGCCAACCTGGCGGAGGCAGAATCACATCTCAACGAACTCAAGAATGAATCCTCCCGGCGCCCGCAGCGACGTACTCAAATACCGGGAATACAGGCTAATATCCGGAAACAACTCAAAGAGATATCGGACCAGCTGTCATCGGTGCCGCCCGATGACGCGTCCATGCCCCTCGTCACCGCGCAGCACACTCTGCTCAAAGCGCGTAAAAGAGCGCTTGAGAACAAATTGGATGCTCTGCAGAAAGAGCTGGCAAGTTACGACGTTCGGAAGGAGCTTCTGCCGCTGCGCATTGATCTGGCCTCCCGGCAAGTCCAGCTTGCCACAGAAAAAGTGAATCAGTGGCACAAAATAGCCGAGCATCGTCGCGAACAGAATGCCAAAAAAGCGGTCAAAAAAGCCGCGGAAGCCAAAAAAGCGGCCGCAACCGCCCCTTTGCCTATCCGCAAGCTCGCAGCCGAAAACGAAAAAGTTACCAGCCAGTTTGTCGGCCCAAACAGCTTGCCGAAAAAGATTGCACAAGCGGAAGACAAGCTTCAGCAAAGCCGCGCTCGCCAGACCTCGCTTGAATCTGAATTTGAAAATGTGCGAGAGAAAGTCGAGACCGTTGGTTTGAGCGGGGCCGTCGGTCGTTTACTTCTCAAAAAACGCGCGGATCTACCGCAGGTTGAAACCTACCGCCGCCAGATTCGACGACGCGAGAACAAAATATCCGAGGTACAGTTCAAGCTCATCGAGCTGGAGGAACGGCGGACCAAACTTGCGGTCCTCGACCCCCGCATAAACGATATTATCAATGGTTTGCCCTCCTCCGTTTCATCTGAGCGAAGAGAGCAACTCGCCGGTCAGGCGGTGAAGCTGCTGAAAACACGCCGGGAGCTGCTCGATTCCTTGATTCGCGATTACGATACCTACTTCTCCACCCTGGTTGAACTCGACACCACACAACGCAAACTTGTCGAGACTGCCAGGGGCTTTTCCAGCTACATACGACGCCATATTCTCTGGGTGCAAAGTCATCCTCCTCTCTCCTATCAGTCCCTCCCAAAAGCCTGGGAGGGGCTCCAATGGAGCGCTACTCCATCTCGGTGGAAGGGCCTGTTGACTGGTCTGTGGTCCGATGTGCGAAGACATGTATTTATTTACCTTACCTTTCTCGTGTTTTTCCTTTTGCTGGTCTGCATTCGCCCTCATCTGCGGAGGCGACTGGAAAAACTTTCCGAGGAACTTCACAGTGCAAGCACTGATACTCTCGCGCATACCCCGCGGGCGCTGGTTCACACATTGCTCATTGCCATCCCGGCTCCCGTCTGTGCCCTGTTTTTAGCGTGGCGGCTCAACGTCTCCGTCGATAGCACCACATTCAGTATTTTCGTTGCTGGAGGACTTGAGGCAGTGGGATACGGGGGATTGTTCCTTTCGATAATCCACGCACTGTGTCGCCCGAACGGATTGGCGATCGAGCATTTTCGGATGCCGGAGGAGTGCCCCGCTCACCTGCGACGTCATCTTCACTGGTTTGCACTGTTGTTTTTGCCAGCGATATTTCTGGCCTACGCTTTTCACAATCAGCCGAATGCGATTTGGACCGAATCCGCAGGCCGGATTGCCTACCTGGTCTCCACGGGCGCTCTCCTTGTTTTTCTCGCGGTGGTTTTCAAGCCGGGCGGCGACCTGACACAGAATATTTTCCGGCGGAATCAGGAAGGATATTTTTATCGTAGTCGATTCATATGGTACGGCCTGCTTCTGGTTATTCCCGCCTGTCTTATCATTGCGGCCAGCCTGGGATACTATTACAGCGCCATGCGGTTGGCCAACCGATTCCACCTCACCCTGATGCTTGTTTCCGTCGTCGCCCTATGTCATTATCTGACCGTGCGCTGGATCACTCAGTCCCGCCGGCGCATCGCGGTTGAACGGATCAAGAAAAAGCGGGCTGAAGCGGAACAACAGGCGGAAGAAGGCGAGGAAGGAACTGAGAAGGAAGTCCAGCCTGAACAGCCAGAAGAAGATCTGTATTCGCTCAGCATGCAGACCCGACGGTTTATACAGGTTGCCCTGGGATGCGTATTCCTGGGCGGAATGTGGGTGATCTGGAACGAGGCGCTTCCGGCCCTGGGGATACTGGAACAAGTCCGCCTGTGGTCGGTCTCCGCCGGCGCTGGTGCCGAGGTCATTCACATTACACTGGCCAACCTGTTTCTGACACTTATTGTTTTTGCTCTTGCCATCGTTGGCGCCCGCAACATACCGGGTCTGCTCGAGATGGCCCTTCTCCAACGTCTCCCCGTGGATCGGGGGATCCGGTTTGCTATCCGCACGCTCTGCCGATACATACTTGTGATCATCGGGGTCGTCCTGGCCGCCGCCCAGCTGGGTGTGGGATGGTCCCGAGTTCAGTGGCTGGTCGCCGCCATGGGTGTGGGGCTGGGTTTTGGTCTGCAGGAGATATTCGGAAACTTCATCTCCGGTCTCATTATCCTTTTCGAACGGCCCATGCGTGTGGGCGATACCGTCACCGTGGGAGATGTGTTCGGAACGGTGACCAAAATACGCATACGCGCCACCACCATCCAGCAGTGGGACCGCAAGGAACTGATTGTCCCGAACAAGGAATTCATCACCGGGCGGCTCATCAACTGGACACTATCCGATACAATACTCCGCCTGGAGTTCCCCGTGGGCATCGCGTATGGCTCCGACATCGACCTGGCCGAAAAATGTCTCTATGAGGTGGCCGACCAAAATGAAAACGTTTCGGACGACCCACCGCCACGGGTCATCTTCAAGGCATTTGGTGGTAGCTCGTTGCAATTTGAACTCCGACTTTTCATTCCTGATCTGGATCATTACGCCGAAACCTGGCACCAGATCAATCGGGAGATTGACCGGGCCTTCCGAGAAGCGGACATCACCATCGCTTTCCCCCAGCAGGACGTCCATCTGGACTTTGCGGACAAGGATCTTGCCGAAAGAATCCAGCCTGTGACCCGGGATAAAGAACAAGAGTGATTTTGAGGGATTGGGCGGGAATGTCACGGTCTATACGTTGCCTCCATCGGCGCAGGACCGATGGAGGGCTGAAAAACCCAAAAACCGTCACAAACGCTATTTCTGAACGTTTTCAACAGCACTGATTGTAAGGTTTCGGTGAACCACGTCAGCTTGTTGATAATACCCCGTGCCTTGCGCCG
>CAZXYF010000120.1:0-9580 GCA_964644705.1 uncultured candidatus Brocadiaceae bacterium
CTGATGTCAACCACCTGTTTAGATCCGCGGCGGTTCATATCCGTCGCGTCCCATCAGGCCGTAGGTGTATTCCTTGCCGAGTTCCACGCCGGGCTGATTGAAGGCGTCGACGCCATACAGGTATCCGCTGTAGGTGACAGCGTATTCGAAGAACATAAACAGCTCACCCAGTGAGCGGGCACTCACCTCGGGCAGTTTGATGGTGCAGTTGGGCCGTTCTTTATCCCTCAATGCACAACGCGTGGCGGCCAGTTCGGAACCGAACAGCTCATCAAAGGTGCCGCGTGCCAGGTAGTCCAGTTCCGGTTCCGCTTCGCCGGGACAGATGGGAAGCTCCGGACGATCTTCATTGAGCACTTCGATAAGCGTGACCACTTTGTCGAAGGGGCCGTCCTGGAACAGTTGCATGACGGAATGCTGATCGGTAACGCCCACCGAGGCGACAGGTGTGGGGCCGCGGAAAACATCTTTTTCCTTCAGGCCATCTCGCTTCCCGAGGCTTTCCGCCCACAGCTGACAGTACCAGTCCGCAAACGCACTGAGCTGATGGCTGTAGGGCATGAGAACGTCGATGTGTTTGCCCGTGCAATACTGCTGGTAGAGCAAACAGGCGTAGAGAGCGGCCGGGTTGGTTTCCAGATGGGGCTCCTGGCAGATCTGATCCATGGCGGCAGCGCCCGCCATCATCTCCGTGATATCAATGCCTGCTGCCGCCGCCTGCATCAGGCCCACAGCGCTGAGTACGCTGAAACGTCCGCCCACATTGCCGGGGATTGGAAGCATAAAATGGTCGTTTTTCTCCCCAATTCGCCGGAGCAGACTGTTGACCGGATCCGGATCGGTGGTGAGGATCATCTGTCGTGCGGGATCACATCCGTCGATGCGTCGGAGCAATTCCCGAACATGGAGGAACATGCTCATCGTTTCAGCGGTGGAGCCGGATTTAGTAATAACGTTGAAGGCGGTTTTGGACATTTCCCCCTCCAGCAGCTCCATTAATCCCTGTATGCGGGCCGGATCCACGTTGTCGAGCACAAAAATCCGCGGGCTACCGTCGCGTTTGGGATGATCACCGGGAAGGAGGTTGTGGTTGGGATGGAGGAGGGCGGTGTTGACGGTGATGTTGCCGAGAGCGGATCCTCCAATGCCGAGCACAACGAAATTCTCGCACCATGAACTGATGTCTTCAGCTTTCGTCATTATTCTGTCGGCCAGCTCCTCATTGTAGGGCAGGTCCATGAACCCCAGATCCGCGTCGCGTCGTTTTTGTATGAGGGAGGTCCAATCCGCAATGGAGTCGCCGAAAGCTTTAATGTTGTCGTAATCGACACCATGGTCCGCGCCAACGGCGTCGGCATACATATTTTGATCGTCTAATTCCAGAGAGATACTGTTTTCGGACATCTGAGGGCCTTTCAACTCGTTGGAAGGGAACGTATGAAATCAGGAAGATTATAAGCGCTGGGCGAAACAGCTGCAAAGTATGGGAGTCGTGGGGAGGGGCGGGACCAATCTCTGCACCGTTGTAACGTCATGATAACGAGGATTCTTCTCGTTCTTCGTCGGTTGCCTCCATCTTCTGGGCGGTGGGATGGGCATTTTTCGTGAGGAGGTGGTTCATCAACAGAGCCACCATGATGGCGATGATGAGCCCCAGGATTCCCCCCGTCGCCGAGGCGGTACCCAAGCGTTGTACCCCCTGAAAATGTTGCCCGACAGCTATGCCCGTCATAAAGAGGGCGAGGGGCAGCGCAAAAACCAGGAACATGCTGAGGTATGGATTAACGCGGGGGATACGGGCTTTGACTCGGTCACCTTTCTCAAGACCATCGGCCGGCACATCCACGGTGTCCTCGCCGGTCTGATACGCGGAACAGGCGCAGCATGACCCACAAGATTCCTTCACTTTCTGATCCAGACGAACGGTTGCCGTGTCATCCTGAATCGATAGGACGGTGCCTTCTTCCTCAATGTATTTCATGATTATCTCCCAGAATGCGGAGTCACTTCACTATCATTGTACGCCGGGAATCCGGGGAGAACAAATGGTCTTTCAGGTTTCCTTGAACAACGACCGGCGCAGTTTCTTGATCGGCGAGGTGAGCGTGTTCACAATCCGGACGGTGAGGGGTTTACACCTTGACTCCTCAATTTCCTCGGGGGTGAGCAGATCGGGCCGGTAACGCCGGAGATGCTTCATCGCGTGGTAGTAGTCGGAACGCTGGGAACGTTGCAGGAGCCATCTTGCGAGGGGAGCGTATTTCAGGAAGAAGTCAGGCAATCGCAGCGCGATCTGGAAGTCGATAAGGTGGGGCTGGCCGTCATCCCCGACCAGTATATTTTCCTGTTTTTCCAGATCGACATAGGCCATATCCCGGTCGTGGATTTTTTCCAGGAGAACGAACAGTCGCCCGAAATAGGTGTCGGTCAGGTCGGCATCGCCGTGTAAAGGATGCCCGGGAACGTAATCATGTGCCAGGGCGCTCGCCATATTGGTTTCGCGGAGCCGGGGGACGCCGCTGATGCCCTGGCACCGGCGCAGATTTTCCCGTTCGTAAGAGGCGAGAAAGTTTCCCAGCCAGTCGAGGGGGATACCGGCGAAACTGACATTCCGATGAAACTTACACACCACCCGATCCTCATTGCACCTGTATAGCCCGACGGCGGTGATGAATTGGTGTTTGTAGGCCTTCACCAGTTCATAGCGACGTCCCGATATTTTTATATCATCGGGCAGGGCATCTCGTCCGAGCGCTTTGAACTGGGATACTTCGGCACTCATAGAATATTACTGATAGACCTCCTGGCTGAGCGATCATCATTTGTAATTTTTCACTTTTGCTTCACGTACCTTCTCGGGCGGAAGGGTGCCGTCGGGACCCACAGTGTGGCTGAAGCGTGTTCGTGCGTCGGGGCTGTTCCAGTTGGGTGCCCCATGAACCGTGGTCGGGCGGTTTTTTGTGATCAACCATTCGGTCAGATCCTGACGCAACTCGTTGACCACGTCCTGATATTCATCCTGGAAATACAGGTTGTTCATCTCCCACGGATCTTCTTCGAGATCATACAGTTCCCCGAAACCGTCAGGATATTCTTCTTCAAACATCTCGGGGGGGTAATACACGAGGCGAAAACGGCCTTTGCGCACGCTTTTGGACCAGGCAAATTCGGTGACACCAATTTTGTGGACTTCTTCATGTTCCCCCTGCAGCAGATTGGACAGATCCTGTCCGTCGAAGGTCTCCAGACGCCGCAGGCCCGCGAGTGAGGCCAGTGTGGGGGCCATATCGACGGTCTCGACAATTTCCTCGGCCGCGTGTCCCTCCGTAAAATGTCCCGGCCAGTGCCAGATGTAGGGAATGCGGGTGATGGCGTCGGAGCAGATGCCCGGAGCCTTCTCCATGATGCCGTGTTCGGTGGCGTAGTCTCCGTGATCAGCGCCATAGACCACGATGGTGTTTTCCGCTTCCCCATTCTCGCGCAGCCACTCCAGCATAAGCCCAACGGCGTGATCAACCTGGCTGACGGCTCCGAGATAACCCCGGAGTTTGCGCAAACGACCCGCTTCGAATCCGTGTGGCTCCATCAATGTCCAGTCAGTCTCGCGCCACCATTCGGCCGTTGCCTTCAGGTGGGGAGCTTTGTTCACCATTTCGTAATCGGCGTTGGGGGGCAGAGTCAGATCCTTGTTCTCATACATCTCCCAGAACGGTTGGCTGGGGGATGTGCACTGGTGCGGACGCGGCAGGCTGGCGTGGGCGAAGAACGGTTCGTCGTTCGCAACGCATTCCTTCATGAATTCGATGGTTTGACTCGCGATCCATCCTTCCTGACTTTCCTCAAAATCCAGCGGTGAGGGGCGCCCCTCCATCGATTGTCGGCCTTCTTCGCCGAATTCCGCCATCTTCCCGTGATCCTCCAATTCCAGTTTGCCGCGTTCCTCCAGAAACTGTTTGTATTTGGGGGAACGACCACCAATCGAACACTTGCAGGTCTCATGAAAAGTATCACATTGATCTTCCATCCAGTATTCGGGGCAGTGGATTTTCCCGATTGCACTTGTGCGATATCCCGCGCGGCGGAAATGTCCCGCTATTCCCGGCAGCCCATCGGGTCTGGGACCACTGAGGCCGTAATAGCCGTGGTTGTGGCAGTACTGTCCACTGAGGTAGCTCACCCGGCTTGGCGTGCAGATTGGATTTTGAGAGATGGCATTGTCGAATCTGACCCCCTCTGCCGCCATGCGGTCCAGGTTGGGGGTTTGGACGTCCGGATGATCTTTGTGTCCCAGCACTTTGGCGTTGTGCTGATCGCTGATGATAAACAGAACATTAGGTTGTTCAGACATTGTATTCGGGGCCTTATTGGATTCTCAGACGCATAAATTGGGGCGAGGGATAACTTTGATCATGATGCGATAAGTTTAGTTTTTTTCTGACCTTACCGTCAAACATATTTTCTGGGAGCAAATCCGGGTTACGTGAGACGCTCGTTACATGGATGTTTGCAATGGTCTCTCTCAATGAGCATAATTATAAAAGTGTTTCGATTTTATGTGATTGATGTTAGCCAGTCGGGGGGCGTGGGAAAACGCCTGAGCAGATGGTGCACGGCCCCTGAGCGGCACAGCGATCGGAAGAACAGTTATATGCACGGGGTCAGGTTACTCACATATCATCGCGTTGGCCATCCTCGGGGCGATTATTATGAACGCCTGACGGTGCCGCCGGAGCGATTCGAGCGCGAAATGAACGTTATGCGTCGCCTGGGTTTTGATTTTATGGATCCATGTAAGCTCCCGGACTCGTTCGATCGCGCCGCACGCCGGTGGCGCCGGGGTGCTATACCAACGTTCGATGATGGCTACGCGGAAGTTTTTGAACACGCTTTCCCCGTATTGCAGCGCTACAATCTGCCGGCGATCATGTATGTCGTTACCGATCGCAGTTATGCGGATTGGAGGGATTGGGGGGATAATGATGCGCCGCGACTGATATCGTGGGATAAATTGCGAGTTATGGCATCCGGGGGAATCTCCATCGGTAGCCACACCAGGACGCACGTTGATCTCACGGAATGCACGCAATCTGAGCTGGAATCTGAGGTGAAGGATTCCAAAAAGAAAATTGAAGACGAAATTGGACGGCCCGTGCGGCATTTTTGTTATCCCTACGGGTATTACAACGAGCGAGTGAAAGACGTTGTCCGGGAGGCCGGATACGAGACGGCGTGCACCACTGACCGAGGTCTGGTTACTCCCTCCACGGAGACGCTGGAGATGCCCAGACTCGGGGTTGGTAAACGCATGACTATCACACACTTTTGCCGACGAATGATATTAGGGGGTTGAAATGCGAATCCTCCAGCTGGAAAAACAGAGAAAGATGTCAGGCCAGACCTATCGTACGCTCCGCGTTTCAGCCGGACTCGTGCGGCGCGGACATCATGTGAGTTTGGTGTGCCGGCCCGACAGCCAGATTGCTGACCTGGCCGCCGAGCAGGGAGTCCGTGTTTTCAGAATGCCGATGAAAGGAGGGGGCCTTTACCTCTCGGCATTACGGGTGGGGAAATTGTTGCGCGATGAGGCGTTTGATGTGGTTCATGCCCATGGATCACGTGATCATCAGCTCAGTCTGCTGGCGTCTTTTGGAGCATCCAGACCGGTTGTGATCCGCACCAAACACAACATGCTCCGGTTGCACAGTGGCGTCTTCAGCCGATTTCAATACGGAACGCTTACCGACGAAATAATCACGGTTTCCGCCGCCGTTCGGCATATTCTGGTGGATTGTGGTTTGCCGGCGGAGATGATCAGTGTGGTGAGGAGTTCGATCGATACGGAGCGTTGGTCGCCCCGGCCTCCCAGCGCACGGGTTATGAGGGAGATGGGATTACAGGAAGACGATCTTGTCATCGGGGTCGCCGCGCGGTTGACCAGCGGGAGTATGGACGTACCCACCCTCATTGATGCCTTTGCCCGAATCGCACCGGATTACCCCGAGGCGAAGCTGCTGCTGGCGGGACGAGGGGGAGAGGCAATGCGGGAGATCGCCTCCTCGCTTGATATTGAGGACCGGGTCATCTGTCCGGGTTTTAGAACGGACATGCCGGAGATCTACAGTGTTATGGACCTGTTCGTGCAGCCCAGCACGAAAGCGGCTCTTGGCACGGCTGTAATCGAGGCCATGTCCATGGAAAAACCCGCGGTGGGGACTCCGATCGGCGGGATCCCCGAGGCGATTGATGATGGCGTGACTGGACGATTGTTCCCCGGTATGGATGCCGAAGCAATGGCCAAAACGCTGGTGGAGCTGCTGGAGGACCGGGAGTCATGGGAACAGATGGGGCAGTGCGGACGCGAGCGGGTTAAGGAACATTTCGATCTGGAGGGGATGATAAAGGGGGTTGAGGATACTTACGAAAAAGTGATCCGCCGGGTGTGGGGTGGGATGATGAGAAAATGGGCAGTGTGAGGGGGCTCTGAGGTTGTGGTACTGGAGTGATGATGAGTACCAGATCCGCTATTCCCATATGCTGCGGGCGATACTGCGTTCTGGCTGAAATGCAGCAGCTGCCGTCTCACCGATTAGTGAGTCGCGTAACCGTTCAAGCGTGGAGGATGTCGCAGGTGGGGGAAGCAAATTCCTCACGACTTTGGTGGAAATGCTATCATTACTGGTCCAGCAGGGGGAAATCCAGTTGTTCTCTTTTCTCCACGTAGGCTTCGGCCACCTGACGGGCCAAATTGCGGACGCGGCTAATGTAATTGGTTCGTTCCGCAACGCTGATTGCCCCTCGAGCGTCCAGAACGTTGAAAATATGTGAGCACTTCAGCACGTAGTCACAGGCGGGAAGAACCAGCTCCCGGTCAAGGGATTTATGCGCCTCCGTCTCACATTTATCGAACCAGTCCAGGTGAGAATCAACGTTCGCTACTTCGAAGTTGTACTCGCTGAACTCCACCTCTTCCTGACGACGCAGTTCACCGTAGTTGATCCCGGGAGTCCATTCCAGATCGAAGACGCTTTCCTCGCGCTGGATGAACATGGCGATGCGTTCCAGCCCGTAGGTCAGTTCCACGCAAACCGGTTCAAGATCAATACCACCGACCTGCTGGAAATACGTGAACTGCGTGATTTCCATACCGTCCAGCCAGATCTCCCAGCCCAGGCCCGTTGCGCCCAGAGTGGGGCTTTCCCAGTCATCCTCAACGAATCGCACGTCATGTTCGACCAGGTCAATCCCCAGAGCCTCAAGGCTGTCCAGATAAACCTGTTGGGAGTCGACCGGAGCAGGTTTGAGAATGACCTGAAACTGATAATATGCACCGAGTCGATTGGGGTTTTCTCCGTATCGGCCGTCGGCGGGGCGGCGGGAGGGTTCCACGTAGGCCACGTTCCATGGTTCCGGTCCCAGGGACCGGAGAAACGTGGCGGGATTGAACGTGCCCGCGCCGACTTCAACATCGTAGGGTTGTTCGAGAATGCAGTCACGGTCAACCCAGTAATTTTGCAGTTTTAGTATGAGTTCCTGGAAATTCACCGTTGTTGTTCCTCAGAAAGTTTCTAAAGGGTGGGTTATATCGTCCGTTCGCCCGACGGGTCCAACTGTCGGTGGTAGAAAGCAATTCAGGTTGCCGTCCGGTGCCGCTTTCTATCGAGCATAATGGTATCAGGAAGATTGTCGGCGCGCAATGAGTGGGATGGTCTGCCCGGATGACGCTGAAGCGTCCGGTGACGGCGCGGGGGAGCGGGCCTGAAGTTGAGCCGATAGCTCCTCAAACACCGGTGAGCAGACCCGATGCGGATATGGCGAGAACAATGACCTGCAGGCATACGATGACGAGGTAGCACCAGTTTTTTTTCTTGATGTATGTGGGGATGAGGGTCAGCAGTCCGACAATGGTGAGCAGGCCCAGCAGCGCGATGCCGATAAAATTAAGAAAGTCGGCGTGATCGATCAAACTAACCCATCCCCAGTTGGCCGGCAAATTGGCTTTCTCCACATATTTACCGGACTGCAGAGCCCAATATTCCTGAAGCTGTTTGAACGGCACATAGGGATCCAGAAGCCCCATGAGGTAGATGGTGTAGCTGATCACCAGAAGGGCGATCCCGCTCCAAGCCCCGAATTTCAGGAAGGTCGCATAACGTTTTTGTTCGGCGGGCACGATATCTTTCTTGTTTGGTTTGCTCATTTTTCACCTCTGCGGTAACGCGCGGGTATTGTCGTTATCCCCATCCCAGCCCTTTGGCCAGTGCTTTGCCGCCGGCAAAGATCAAAACGGCAATGACAACGTAACGGATGATTTTGGGATGAGTTTTTTCGAAAATTTTGACGCCGACTTTGGCTCCCAGCATAAGTCCCAGGATGGAGGGCACCGTCATAAGCGGTATGAGGCATCCTTTGTTCAGGTAAATCCAGGAGGCGGAGGTTCCGGTGATGGAAATGAGAAATACACTGGATCCCACTGCCACTTTGATGGGGGCGCCGAGGAGTATGTTGAGCGCCGGTACATTGGCCCACCCAGCGCCCAGCCCAAACATGCCCCCGGCCAGGCCGATGAACGCAAAAAGCAGGAATCCCTGCGGCGTGCGGTGTGTCTGCCATTTGACCTCTTCACCACTGGTTTCCTCGATGTATGAGCTGCCAATTCCCAGCAGACCGCCCAGAGCATCCTGTTCAGTGACTTCTGGCCGTTCAACATCGCGGGAGAAAATAAGCAGACCGGAGACAAAAAGAATCAGGCACCCCAGGCAGATCTGGACCACACTCGTGGGGAGGGAAAGACCGATAAGCGCGCCGATGATAGAGAATATAGATGCAACGAAGGCGAACGGCAGAGCGAGGCGGAGGTTGGCAAGATTATTTCTGAGCAGACGGGGGCCAGCGGCAAGAGCGCATGCAAGTGCGACGAAAAGCCCCGTTCCGCGTACGAAGTCCAGGTGAAAGGGGAAAAAAGCGCTGACAAGGGGCACAAACAATACACCCCCGCCAACTCCGGCAAGAACGGCGAGTATTCCCAGGAAAAACGTGAATACAAAAAGACTGAGCGGCCAGAACCAGATGGCCGTGCTGCCACCCTGAGAGGCGACGGCTTCACCGCCAGCCAGTGCGGATTGACCGACGAAAAACAACAGAAAACAGAGCAACAGAAGGACAGATTTTATAGGCCGATTGGTGTGCATGGAATATGTCTGCTGCATCAAGTTCAGGAAAATTGGATGGCGGGCCGGGCCGCTCAAATTGTGTGGGATGGTCTGGAAATTAGCACGTGAATTTAGTGGAATGCCTGCCCGGTGTCAATTCGAAAGGTGTGACTGATCTCTGCACTTTGTCCAGTGGTGAGGTGGACGATCCGGATGGCACCAGGCATTGCCGCTGGGTGGTTCCGCGTCCCGTTTCCGTTTTTATCATGAACAAAGCTGATACTGCGTTCACTAAGAGGGTGAAGCAAGAGCCTACGTGAGACATCTGGGACGTATTGTTTGTAAGCATTCAGTGAACCACGTTATTCCAGATGGACCTACTGCCGGGCTCGTCCCGGTTGAGGCGTACTTCTGCACTACCCGAAGTGGCA
>CAZXYF010000121.1:0-9470 GCA_964644705.1 uncultured candidatus Brocadiaceae bacterium
CCACGCGGATGATATGAATACCCACCCGGATGAAGCACGACGTGTCTTTCACCACGCTATTCACGCGGAAACCTGCAACTCTGATGCGAGCAACGGGTTTTTCATAGCGCCGGGAGCCGCTCAGTTCAGCTGTACCAATCAAGCGGAAAAAATCTTATAGCTTCCTCCCTGGGCTCGGGCGCCCGGGGCTATGGACTGAGACGCCCCGTTGGGGCTAACGGCACTCTTCCTGGCCCTGTTTTTTGCCTTTACCTTCGTCTTTATCAAACATCTGCCGTTGTTTTTGGCGGTCTTAGCATCGATAGAAAGGCAGACAAAGGCAAAGACGAAGGTAAAGATGTTAGATACACCTCCCTAAACGTAATTGGGGTGGTTTGCCAGATGGACTGCATTCCCGGCTCAGAGACACCCCAGAACCCGTTTGAAAACGCACTTATGAACATTTTGGACAGCACTGTAATGGTGGCGTAATATCCACCAAAATCGATTTAGCGTGGAACATTTCCTCCACCTGCTCGTCTAATTGAATCCTAACATCCCAGGTTTTATAGTAGTGGTCGGAAAGGAGGGACAATGGGCAAACGATATGCAGGGCGGGTACTGATCGGGTTGGCGTTTTCTCTCTTCGCGATGGTCATGCATTCCCCTGGCGTATGCGCTCGGGAACCCAAATCTGACGTGTCAACACGGGTGCATTATAAGTTGGAGGCACGCCAGGGAAAGGTTTTCGCTGAAATACGCTATCAGTTTGAGATGCACGGGGATGAACCGGAAACGATCACCATCCTCCCGGCGCGCTTCTCACTGCGTTCCCTCGAGTCTTCCTCCGACTCCGTGCGCGTGTCCAAGAAAGGCGGTCATTATCAGGGATACCTCCCTGGCACAGGAAAGCACGAAATATGGGTTGAGTGCCTCCTGCACGCCCAACCACGGCAAGGAATCCAATCCCTCACCCTCCCCCTGATACAGACGGCGAACTGTGAGGTGAGCTTCACGGTTGATCGCCCCGGAATGGTCATAAGATCACGGCCCGCCGTACCGATGAAAACTGAACGCGGGGAGGAAACCACCTCTGCCCGCCTTTATCCCGCCGGGCTTGATTCTCTCACACTATCCTGGCAACCCAAAAAACGTGATGCTGATCGCGAGCCCGTGTTTGAAACCCGAGAATACAGCGTGATCAATCTGGCTCAGGAAGGCGTCCGGAGGCATTCGGCCCTGTCGGTCAACATGCGACGCGGCACAATCGATCACCTCGAGATCGACATACCGTCTGGGGTCAACGTTCTCGGCGTTTCCGGTGTCCGACCCCTCCGTAAAAAATCGTCACGACGCCCCGTCCGGCGCCTCATCAAATCCTGGCGTCTTGTGGGAGAGAGTGAGAGCCGGAAACTGGTGGTGGAATTCCGGAAGGCGATACACAGTACTGCTTTCCTGCGCATTCTATCCGAACAGGTCGGCGGGGGCAGTACCGGCGAGATCACGTTTCGTCCGTTCACAACCCAGGATGCCAACCGTCGCCGTGGTCGCTTTAATCTGTTGGATGTGCCCGGTCACACGTTAAACGTGATGGACACAAACGGGCTGCAACGCGCCGACACCGGCGATCCCCGCAATCTGCCCCGTCAGCTGCGAACGGGAGTTCCCGAACACGACAACCTCGCACTAGCCTTCCAGTTCCATCAACTGCCGGCAACGGTGCGGATTCGCCTGACGGAACTCAATCCCCAGATCTCCGCCACCGTACTTGCTTTTTCCCGGTTGCAGGCCGGAATCGTTGATATCCAGTCAAAAGTGTCGTGCCAGATTGAGACGCGTGCGACCGATCTTATCCGACTGGAGCTGGATGAGGAGTTGTTGATTCTCAACGTGACAGGTAAATGCGTGGCTGGATGGGAAGTTCAAAATGACAAACTCAGGGTTCGTCTGCGGAAGCCCATCCGGGGAACCTGCTCATTTACTCTCACTGGAGTCCAGCATCTCCGGCGGGTCAATGGGGTCCTTATACCGCACCTGCGGGTATTGAATTCAACACGGCAAACGGGCCACGTGGGGGTAAGTTCGACCTCGGATCTCGGGTTGGTCCATAATCAGGCTTCGGGCTACCGGCAGGTGGAGGCAGCGTCCGTGCCGCAGTGGCTCGCCGAAAAAAGGCCCAAATTGAGCTACAGCTATCAAATCAGCGGTGAGAACGATGACAGGCAACTGGCCGTGTCCACGAAGGCTGTCGAGCCCAAACTGGTAGTTCGCGGCCAGGGTGTGGCGATCATCGGTGAAGAAGCCGTTGATGAAGAGTACATCTTCACCTGTGAAGTCAGTCAACAACAGCTATTCCAACTCATAATCCAGGTCCCCGAGGGTCTGAATCCGATCAATCTATTCGGAGATCAAATTACAGACTGGGAGTTTCATCCCGAATCCGACCTGATTTCCGTGGACTTTGATCATGGCCTCCGGGGCACAACCCGTCTGCATCTTTTCGGTCAACGAATGCGTCAGGGAAAACGACGCATCCCCGCGGGCGGGGTGACGATTCGTGGTGCAGACCACATCACGGGTGCCTTCGGGGTGGGCTCAGACGCTAATCTCAAAGTTGTGGCCGACCAAACACGGGGTATGAATCCGATCGGCGTTCAAGACTGTCCTCCACTGATCTCAACTCATGACGACGTAAACCTCGGTTTCAAATGGAGCGGACAGGATTGGAGCGTTGCCTGCAGAACATCGCGCCTGGAACCGCTTATAAACGCCACCACCCGCACCGCCCTGCTTGTCGGCGATGGCGTCATCAACGTCCGCTCAAAAATCAAATGGGACATTCAGCGTGCCACCATCGAAAAACTCCAGATTGTCCTGCCATCAAACGCGACGCCAAAAGGAGTACAGGGACCAGGCATTCAAAACGCGAATTTTAGCGATGGTGCCTGGACGGTCCGTCTGGCGGATGCGACGAAGGGGACGTATGAGCTGAAAGCGAACTACGAAATGCTCGTGCCGGATTCGGGGAACCCTGTGGAGTTTCCGGGAGTCCATTTGCCCCGGACGTCCCGGCAAACGGGAACGCTGGCCCTTTATTTGCGCGATCCGCGGCTGGAACTCTCCGTATCGCAGCTGCACAATCTGCGGCGCACTCCACAGGCTCGTTCATTGTCCGTTGAGAATCTCACCCCACTGGAGACGTTCACCTACAGCGGCCGGGAGCGCCAGCTCACATTCACAACAAAGGGACACGCCCTGGCCGCGGGAGTCCAGTTACAGGCGAAGCAGGTGCATCTGGATACGGTCGTCAAACGAGAAGGTCGAGCAGTGAGTTACATGGAATGTCAGGTGGAGAACGCCGGGGAGCAATACTTCTCCCTTAAACTCCCCCGGGGATCCATTCTCTGGGGAACATACGTGGAACAGGAGCCCGTCCGGCCCATCCGTCATGGAGATAAGGGACTGTCGATTCCCCTGCTGGATGCTCCGCGGGACAAGCCCTTCACGTTGGCGGTCATCTGGTCCCAGCCGAGCCCGGATCTTGGACTGGGATCGGCTCTTGACCTGGTCGCCCCCCGGCTGGATCTCCCCGCGCAGAATGTGCACTGGAACCTCCGCCTGCCCCGGGAATATCAGATGGTGAACAATGGCGGCAACATGAAATTGATGCGCAGAACGAAATGGTATGAGCAGGGGCTGCCCGCCGTTGTGAGGGATTATGCCGGAGCCACCTGGCCTGTGATGCGTACCATACTCAAGATTGGCCTGGTGATTGCTGCCGCTCTGGTTCTCATTGCCTTCCTGATCATGCTCATGAAACGGCTTTACGAATGGTTAAGGGGGCAAATGAATGCTGAAGAACCATGTTGGGCTCCCGTGCGCATCACACACATCGTTTGTTTTGTCCTGTTCATCCTGCTGATCGGTGCTGTCATCGTGATGATGTTTCTCCCCACACTCAGCCGTGCACGGGCGTCTGCCTACCGAACCAGCACGATAAACAATCTCAAGCAGCTCGGCAATGCCATTACGATGTTTCGGAACAAGCACGATGGTCGCATGCCCCCGAATCTGCAGACGCTGGTGGACGAAGGATACATCAGTGCTGAAACTCTTAAATCGCCCTTAACGGGGAAGCGCTACCAGTATGCCGGCCCAATCGACACCGACAAAAATGCTCCAGACACTCCCCTCGCCTGGGATCCACTGGATAAAGAGGGGAAGGCGATTCTTTACCTCGACTCCCACGTCGAGTACAAGCCATTGCCCGGAGTCGGCCGCGGGAAAACACATGTTTCACAATTATCTCAACCCGATGAAAAACTCTCCACCGAAGCGACGGCTGGCGCAATGTCCGGCCGCGGAGCATCCGCAGACCGAGAATCGACACAGGCAGTGGAAGCAAATTCGGTCAACGTCATGGGCCTGAAGTCGGCCAAGCAAGCTGCAGAGGAGTCCCCCGAGGAAGGACCAAAGTTGCGTGGATACGTTGAGGGCGCTGGGAGCCCCGCGGAAGGGGCGGACAAAGAACGGACAGAAGTGCAGGACCAGCTGAAACGCAAAAAGAAGCAAAAGCGGAAAGATATCCACACCCGGGCACTCCAGATGGCGGAGTCATACCGGCGGCGCGGCAAACTGAATAAAGCCGAACAAAAATACCGTCAGGCCCTGTCTGCACGACCCGGGTCGCAGAAAGCCCGGCGCGGCCTCAAGCGCGTGCAAAAACTGCAGGACAAAGGCGAAACCAAGAAAGAACAGCCAGTAACTGCGGCGTATTCGAAGGAAGCGGAACCACGTCCCCAAAAAGTGCAACGGTCCTTCAGTCTCCGAAGCCTGCTTTCCTACAGAAACCAGCTCCGACAGGATCTGGGCGATGATTGGAACGACACACTCGCCGAAACCCCCGCCGAAGCACGGATACTGTCGATTGTTTCGGGTGACAGGGACACGGTGGACCTGCCCAATGACGTACATGTGGAGCGCAAAGACACATCCATTGCGGTGGAGGGACTTCAACCGGAGGTCCGGCAGTTTGCCAGTCTTTTAGACGGGCTGGAAAGCCGGGCTCTCAAGCAGGCCCGTGAGATCACCCGCCGCAAACAAAAGGCCGAACAGGAACGTGCCACCCGGCGACGCGTCGCTGCGCGGCGGCGGGAGGCTGCCGCTCAAGCCTCCGCTCAGGGAGCCGGGGGAACGGTGTCAGGAAGCCGGGGAGCGGGTACTCTCCCGATTGAAATAGCTTTCCCGGGTTTTGGAACCCAAAAGTATCCCTTTTCCATGCAGTACGCCGGAACCTCGCAGGCTCGCCTCCAGATCACGTGTCTGCGTTCCGGAGCAACCATGGTATTGCAGGGGGCCGTGATTGGCATCGTATGGCTTGTTATCTCCCTCATCGCCTGGAAGTCCCTGCGCGGCGGGCTCATCGTATGGATCGTTCTGGCTCTGGCCTGTGGTCTGTTATTGAAACTCAGCACGGGGGCGGCGACGCAATACGTTACGATGGCGCTGGTCGGCGTTGTTCTCGCGATTCCGGTAATTATGATTCGGTTCATTGAACACACACGAATTCTCTACTATCAGAAACAATTTTAAGATTTTCCAGGTCCATCACCTTTTGTGAAAGGAATAAAATGATGACTGACACAAAGAAACGCTCTTTGATCCAGCAGGTAATCTGGTTCTGTTTAATCGCTGTACTGTCCCTCGGGCTGATCCAGCCCGCCCCCGCCCAGAATGATGCCAGAGAGGACGGGCTGGTCATCAATCGGAGCGAAACGAAAGGCACCGTGGAGAACGGATTGGCCCGTTTCCAGATGTCATTGCAGGTACATTCCTACAGCAGTGAAGAGATCCGCACGCCCCTTTTACCCCCTAACATTGCCGTCACTGACTGGTCCGTTGAAGCAGGTTTCTGGGGAACCAATGCCTATATTACACGGAGCAATCGGGGTGTTGAACTTGTTCTGAAAGACAAAGGTGAATATGAAGTAGAAATCGATTTCGTTGTGAGTGTCGATAAAAGCAGGCGCATCCGGTCCATACGCGTTCCCCATGTAAAATCTCTCATTGCCAGAACCACGGTTATGCTTCCGCAAAAGAATTTAAAGGTGACAGCCCAGCCGGAAACTGACATGAAAATAAGTGCCGAGGGCGGGAGCACTAAAGTGGCGGTTTACGGAGGCGAAGGATTAACCACTCTCAGCTGGCAAACCAGAGCCCCCGAAAAGGAGCTGAAGCCCGTTGTGTTCGCCAACCAGACGATGCGTGTTGGAGTTGGTCGAGGAGTTATGCGTGTTAATTCGACAATCGACTATTCGATCGTCCAGGGACAAAGGGATAGTTTCCAGGTCAGATTGCCGGAAGGTAGTAGCCTGCTGGACATCAAGGGAAAACACATCCAGACGTGGAATGTGGAAAAGAACGACAAAGGGACACGCATACTGCAGGTCGATTTGACCGAGGCCGTCAAACGCAACTACGCCCTGAAACTTGTGCTGGAAAAAGTTCTACCCCGCACGGATATGGAAGTGAGTCTGCCAACGATTGAACCGCTGAATGTTGTAAGAGAAAAAGGCCAGGTCGCCGTTTCTGCCACGTCGAGCATTCGCGTGGAAGCGGGAACAATGAAAGGGATCAGCCACATCGATGTTCGCAAGATGGAGAATATAGAAGGCATCGACAACCAGGAACTGCGGCTCGGATTCCGCTATCTCAAACGACCATTTTCTTTGAGCCTGCGTCTGGGGGAAGTGAAGGCCAAAACATCGCTGGAGATGTCCACGCTGGTGCGTGCCGGGAAAGACACCATACGGCTGAATTCGCAGCTCAACTATACCATCCGGGATGCGGGAGTCTTCCAGTTCAAGATCAGACTTTCCGAGGGACTCCGGCTCGTTGATATCACCGGCAGGAATATCAACAACTGGGAGCTGGACGATAAAAACCGGGTGCTCACGGTATCTCTACGTTCCAAAGCTGAAGGCCAATACCAGCTGAACGTAGAAACCGAATCCACGGACATCAACAAAAACAATATAGTTGTCCCCACGATTCAGGGCGTTGATGTCGAGCGTGAAGTGGGATACGTCGGCATAGTTTCTTCCCCGGGTATGAAGGTGGAAACCGGCGATATGTCGGGTTTGAGCCAGATGGACGTGGAGGAGTTGCCGCGACACCTCCGGCAGCAGAATCCTGCCCTGGGATTCCGATACATCCGTCCCGGTTACAACCTGACCATCAACGTGAGCGAGATCCAGCCCGAGGTGCAGGCCGAAGTAAGAACGATCTACACCCTGGAAGAACACGAACTCGATGTAGCAACCGAGATCCATTATTCCATTCGTCGCGCGGGCATTTTCCAGCTGCGGGTGGCCGTTCCCAAAGAGCTTCGTCGGACCAACGTGCAGGGTCGGGGGATCGATGACAGTTCTTATGATGAAGAGAAAGAAATCCTGACGGTCAATCTGCGGTCAAAAGTTAAAGGCGATTACGTTCTCACGCTGGGAACACAGACGACCCTGGACGCGCCGGTAAAGAAAGTGTCTTTACCCGTTATAAAAACACTGGGAACCCGGAAAGAACGTGGTTTCCTGGCGGTTGTGGCCAAATCGAGCGTTCGGGTCAAGGCCATACCCGATACGATGAATGGACTGGATGAGGTCGGTCGGAGCAATCTGCCACCGGAAATGTTGCGTCGCGCGGGTACGGTGGCCCTGCCCTTCAAATACTTCAGCCAGCCCTGGGAACTCACCCTGGCCGTCGAAGCGATCCAGCCCCGCGTTTCAACGGAGGTGTTCAACCTGCTAACCGTGGGGGAAGAGCTGGTGAGTGTCAGCGCCACGGCTCGCTACTCGATTGCAAATGCAGGAGTCGATCAGGTCAAGGTTAAGGTTCCAACAGGTGCCACGGCGGTGGAGTTCGACGGAAGCGCCATCAAACATCGTGAAAAAGGCCAGGAAAACGTCTGGACCATTTCTCTACAGTCCGAACAGACCGAGCAGTATACGCTCTACATCAACTTCCAGCTCAAACGAAACAAGGACAGAACGGTCATACCTTATGGTGGCGTAAAGACGCCGGGAGTTCACCGAGAAACCGGATACCTGACGGTAACTTCTCAACCGGATGTCGAACTCCAGGTTGCAGGCCAGGACGTGCAAAATCTTACGCCGATCGACAGCCGGGAAATACCAAAAACATTCACTGAAGGTCTCCAATCCGTGCCGTTGCTGCTGGCCTACCGATACCTGTCGCATCCCTATACACTCCGCATTACCGCCCTGCCCCACGGTGCCGCAGAGGTGACAGTGGCCGTGGTGGAAACCGCACGCATCAGTACCACAATCACCGAGGAAGGAAATAAAATCACGGATCTCGCATGCAAGCTGCGTAACACCCGCCAGCAATATCTCGATCTCAAGTTGCCGGACGGTGCGCGGATCTGGCATGCGTTTGTGGATGATCAGCCTGTGACCCCGCTACGAGACGAGGGCCTCACTAAAATACCCGTGGCCCAGCAGGAATCCGGAGGCAATAATATTCAGGAAATTCGTGTGCGTTACAGTAACAGCCGGGAAAAGCTCGGCCGGATGGGCAACATGCGCCTGGACTCTCCCCTGGTAGGCATTGATGTCATGCGACTCGGATGGACCGTATCGTTGCCGGAAGATTTCAACGTTGTCCGCGAATCCGGAACGTTACGGGAAGTTGACGGCATTCACAAGATGGAACGCCGCCTCCGGAAGCTCAATCCCGACTCAAAAGTTACCAGCCGGGTTCGTAAAATAAAATCGAGAAGCGCCAACATGAGCCAGCAGGCCGTGAGTAACGTTCGGGCCATGCAGCAAAGCAAGACCACAGGAGGATCAAGCACCCAGCGGGTTGCAGGATACACTGGAACCCGTCCCCGAGAGGGCGCTACCTATGTCTTTCAGGCTCTCATTGTGAGCAAAGGCGAACCTGCATGGCTACAGGTCACGTATCTTAAGAGTTCAATAGGGTTCCCTCTGAAAGGCCTGCTCATTGCCCTGATCGTGGGATTGTGTGGATGGATGTGGCGAAAAGTGTCCATCCCGGACGCGGGGAAATTACTCGTGCTCTACGGTGCCGCATTGATGGTGCTGGCGATTCGGACGCTACTGGAGGGGGCCTATCAGGAATATCTGACAGTAATCCTCTTCACTCTCGTTGTTGTGGCTACTGTTGGGCTTCTCTATACTGTTCACTGCTGGATGCGATCCCTCTGGCGCAGCTGGCGAAGCAACTCCAGACGGAAGAATCATCGACCTACCCGCCGGCCACAACGCGAGTCCACTGAGGAGCCGAGTCAGAGCACACAAACGGAGGACGAGACCAAACAGGAAGATGAAGAGGAAGTAAAAGGGGATTCCGAATCCGAGAATACGGCCGAAGAATAACTCCGCTCAGGTAAGCGGATCGAACTAAAAGCTTTCGGGTTTCAAACCCGGTTTGGTGTCGATTAGCTGTATTTT
>CAZXYF010000122.1:0-9317 GCA_964644705.1 uncultured candidatus Brocadiaceae bacterium
GCTCTCCGCCGGCCCTGTGCCGGTGGCAGCAACGGACTAACTGGAAAGGGAACGCCGCGAATGTTAATAGAGCACGAGGCCCCAAAAAAACACATTTTCAAGGGTTCCCAAACAATGTTCCGATCTATCCGTTGCCTCCATCGGCACAGGGCCGATGGAGGGCTGGTTGGTGCGTCGCCGCACGTAGTGGCGAATCATCTGAACCTCCGGGGCAGGCCCGGAGGGGCCAAACCGCAGCGACTTTTCCCCAAGGGTAGACCAAATGTTATTTCCGCTATTTGGCGAATTGGGGTTCACTGTATTTCCCAACGGATCAAAAGTTCTGAGCCCCGTGTATGTTATTGAGGATGCCCAAACATCGCGGTGATTTCTGTGCATTTTTGTATCCCTGCATCACTGTATCCTTGAATCCCTGAAAGGCCCTCATGCCCACACTCATAATCACACGACCTGAATACGAAAAAGCCGCTCACATATTCGACGATGCCGATAACTTCCGGTGCATTCCCGCCCCATCCCCCGAACCGGAACTGGCAGCGAACATCCGCGAGCACGACGCCCGGTTCATAATTGTGGGGGTGGAAGAATACACCAGCGAACTCTACGACGCCCTACCCTCCGGAGGCGTCATTGCGCGATTCGGTGTCGGACACGACGGTATCGATAAATCACGGGCCCGCCAGAACGGCATACTCTGTTGCAACACGCCCGGCACGCTCGACGATTCAGTCGCCGAATGCGCCGTCGGTCTGATGATCGACGCCTCACGTCATATCGCATCGTGCTCTGCAAGTAATAAGACCGGCCAATGGAAGCCGCGCATCGGTAGTGAACTCGCCGGCAAAACATTGATGATCGTGGGATGCGGCAAAATCGGATGCAAAGTGGCCAGAATGGCGCGCGATGGTTTCGCCATGCGAGTCGTTGGCGTCGATGTTCAGCAGCCGCGCCACCCGGATCCTTTTGAGGACATCACCGATGAATTTGAAAACGTCGCTCCGAAGGCCGATTTCGTCTCCCTGCACATCCCGGACATCCCCGCGACGCAGGATTTCATGGACGCCAAAAAGCTGACAACGATGAAACAATCCGCCATCCTCATCAACACGGCTCGCGGCGGAGTGCTCGACGAAGACGCCCTCTACGACGCTCTTGATTCCGGTGACATCGCCGCGGCGGCACTGGACGTGTTTAAAAACGAACCGTACACGCCGCAGTCATCCAACAAAGATTTACGCAATCTGGACAACATCATCATGACGCCCCACATCGGCAGCAGCACCACCGAGGCATGTGAACGCATGGCCCGCGCCGCTCTGGACAACATCCGATATGCGATCAATGGAAACGAGGACAAAATGGATTTGGTAACACACGGCTCGTAAACCGGGTCGCCGGCATCCTGACCGAGGTTATATTCAGAGCACATTTAGAATACTCTCCCCCAATGAAACCAATCAACATCAACACCCGAAGAGAACTTTTTGTGGATGACTACCTCATCGAGGAGATGTCTGGCACCACCCATCTCAAACTCCACCATCCCCGCCCGCAGGAGGTCGTGCTCGAAACCGATAAACCATGGGAAGGGAATATGTGCAATTTTATTACCGTTTTCCACCAGGAAGACCGCTATTGCATGTATTACAAATCATGGTCCGTCGATCTGAATCGCAGTAAAGGTGACCATGGCAGCGGGCTCAAATCCGGACCGATGCGGGTCTGTTACGCGGAAAGCGACGATGGCATTCACTGGCATCGTCCTTCTGTGGAACTGATGGAACAGAACGCACACCCAGGGAACAACGTCGTCTATGAAGGCGTTGATTCGGAACAGAAAGGATCGCACGGATTTGCCCCGTTTAAAGACCCCAACCCGAAATGCGCTGAGGAACGTAGATATAAGGCCGTCGGCGCCGAGCTGCATGCCACAAAGGGCGATCTCTGGGCCGCAAGCTCTGCCGATGGCATTAATTGGACACTCATGAGCGAAGAGCCCATTCTGGTGCAGGGGGAAGACGGTAAGTTCGATTCCCAAAATCTGGCGTTCTGGGACCGCACGCGCGGGGAATATCGAATATACTTCCGTGACTACACCGATGCACCGGAGATACCCCCCGGACGATGTCGCGCCATCAAAACGGCCACTTCGCCTGACTTCATCCACTGGAGCGAACCGGAATGGCTGAGGTATCCCGGCGCCCCCACCGAACAGCTTTACACGAACCAGATCATGCCCTATCCCCGTGCTCCCCACATCTTCGTAGGATTTCCCACCCGTTACGTCGAACGCACGTGGTCACCCGCCATGGAGAATCTGCCCGAACCCGATCATCGCCAACGGCGCCGCGAGGTGAATGAGCGTTTTGGCGCGGCTCTCACCGATGGGCTTTTCATGAGCAGCCGGGATGGCCGAAGTTTCCGACGCTGGGGTGAAGCATTCCTGCGTCCGGGCGCCCAAAAGCGAGGCAACTGGGCCTACGGCGACAATTATCAGTCCTGGGGTCTCATCGAAACGCCATCCGCACTGGACGGCGCTCCATCAGAATATTCGTTCTTCGCGACGGAAAACTACTGGCGACAGCCGACGCGATTCCGCCGGTATTCCATCCGCAAGGACGGTTTCGTCAGCTGTCATGCTCCGCTTGACGCCGGTGAAATAGTGACGAAACCCCTGCGCTTTTCGGGCCAACGACTCCATCTGAACATGTCCACTTCAGCAGCCGGATCAGTGCAAATCGAAATACGGGATGCCCGGAATCGTCCGGTCGATGGATACACGCTGGATGATTGTGATCCGATCATCGGCGATGAACTCGACCGAACCGTCACGTGGAAAGGCAACGGTCATTTGCAAAATTTGCCTGGGAAACCCGTCCGCCTTCGATTCGTCATGAAAGATGCAGATGTCTATTCGTTTGTTTTCGAGGATAGTGATTTAAAACAGGAAAACAATGAAGCCTGATCTTCCCGCTCTGAGATGCCAGTCCGGTCTGCTCAATATGGCTGAGGAACAATCCGACAAAAAAGAAGAGGACACATTGATCACGTAAATTCATTGCTTTCCAAGAGATTCTCCCCGGCCGAACGGCGGCGATTCCCCTTTCTCTTCCCCTCGAATTCGATAACATTTCGAACAGGACAATTAGTCAAATGAATTCCGAACATCCCAATGTCGTTTTCATCCTCGCCGATGATATGGGCTACGGTGACATGGCCCATTATGGCAACCAGATCATCGATACGCCCAACCTGGACCGGCTGGCCGAGCAAGGCATCACGCTGACCCAGCACTATTCAGCCTCGCCACTCTGTGCACCGGCCCGCGCCGCCCTCCTGACCGGCCGGTACAACCACCGGACGGGAGCGGTGGACGTTCCGTCCAACCGGGGGCTGGACCGCTTTGCGCTTGAGGAAACCACCGTCGCCGATGTTTTCTCCCGGGCCGGCTACGCCACCGGCATGGTGGGTAAATGGCACAACGGGCTCCACAACATGCGGTATCATCCGAACAATCGGGGTTTTGATGAGTTCGTAGGTTTTCTCAATGGCGGCATGGATTACTACAACTGGAGTCTCGACCGCAACGGCAACACCGAACGCGCCGATGGACGCTATCTCACGGATGTCTTCTCCAACGAGGCGGTCAGTTTCATCGATGAGCATCACGATGATCCGTTTTTCCTCTATCTCGCCTACAATGCTCCCCACGGCCCCCTGCAAGCTCCTGATGAGCTCATCCACAAATATCGGGAAACCGGTGAAGTGACGGAAGAGGTCGCCCGGCTGTATGCGATGATCGAAGCCATGGACGCGGGGATCGGGCAGGTCCTGAACGCACTATCGGACCACGGCCTGGACGACGACACAATCGTGGTGTTCACCTCGGACAATGGCCCCGTCCTTCGCGGGGACCTCGACCGCTACAACGGTCCGTTCCAGGGACAGAAGGGGCAGGCGTGGGAAGGTGGAATACGCGTCCCCGCCCTCGTGCGATGGCCCGGACGCGTACAACCCGGCATGGAAAGTGACGAGATGGTGCATTTCTGCGACTGGTTGCCCACCCTGGCGTCGATGGCGAACGTGGCTTTACCCAACGATCTGGAACTGGACGGATACGACGCCACGTCTCTTTTGCGAGGTGAAGCCGGGGATATCCCCGACGTGCGTTTCTGGCAGCGCAACCGGTATGAGCCGATGCCCCGCTGCAACGCAGCGATGCGCGATGGTGACTGGAAACTCCACTGGCCAATGCGGCAAGGAGGAGATGACAAGGATCAGGCCGATACCGCGTTCTACCAGCACGGGCTCAAAGGCGCCGCCCACTGGCTGATGGACATCGATCCTGACCTCCCCCACCGGGAAATGGGCCCGGAACCGGAAGTTCACCTGTTCAACATCGCCGATGACCCCGGCGAAGAAAATGACCTGTCACGGAAACATCCCGAACGCGTGGAGGAGATGCAGCGTCGGTGGGATGAATGGTTTGAAGAGGTAAAATCGGACTGGGACAGGGCGCGGGCAAAGATCGAAGAGGAAGCCCGGCTTCCAGATTGCTAATCACCTGGTAAGAACGATCCAATCAATATCTTTATTCACGAATTCTAATCCTGTTGTCATCAACAATCCATAAACTCCGATTTGAATTTCATTGGAAGAGACTTTCAGGCTCGGATGGAAACTGTACGTTCGCGGGCCAGGTCAGCAGCATAAAATATCGCCGCTTTAATATCATCGCGATCGAGAGAGGGATAACTCTCAAGAATATCATCAACCGAAAGCCCAGCTGCCAGATTATCCAGAATGACAGACACCATAATGCGCGTTCCTCTGATACGAGTACGCCCATGACAAATATCGGGGTCAGTCTCAATGTAGTCGCGCCAGTTCATTGTTTTGTCTCCCTAATGCGCATTTTTGCGAAAAAACACTCACGTCCCCTATTGAATTAAGTCTAACTGATAGATTCGACTTCATGCAATAATGCATTGAAAAGTTGATCTGCCCCTTACCAGAGCCTCACAATGAGAACTTACCATGATCCGTTTTTGCAAGAAAACACACGATACTTACGCACCAATGATTCTCTCGGGATTGTTCGTCCTCACCTTTTGGATTAATGTTACCTACACTCAAATAAAGGAGATAAAAAAAGTGGAAAACGCAAAATATACAATCGCAAATCGCCGTCAGCTCTTTGTCGACAGCACGCTCATCGAACGCTTTGATGGGGAAGCGCAACTGAAGCTTCATCATCCCCGGCGGGAGGAAGTCGTCATGACCTTCGACCGCCCCTGGGAAGGCAACGTTTCACTCTATGGCACCATTATCAAAACCCAGGACGGCTATCGCATGTATTACCGGGGCTGGCACATCGAAGGTGGACCGGGCGGCGAATCGGCGCATGATCCAGTGGTCTGCGTTGCCGAAAGCCCCAACGGACTGGAATGGAAACGAACAACCGTCGGTCTCTTTGAGTTTAATGGATCGAAAGACAACAACATCGTCTGGACCGGCGAGGGAGCCGGTGCGTTCGTGCCGTTCCTGGACCGAAATCCCGACGCCAGACCGGAGGCACGATACAAGGCTGTTGCCAAGGGCCAGGGACCAAACGGCCGCGTGTTGCGGGCTTTCCAATCGCACGACGGTCTGAACTGGGAAAAGATGCAAGAAAAACCCATACTCAACCACTCCAGCGTCAGCAACAAAGCTTTTGACTCCCAGAACGTCGCGTTCTGGGACGCCGAACGTGAGGAGTATCGAGTTTATTTCCGTGACTGGGTCGATGGTAAGGTACGCGGCATAAAAACAGCCACCTCGGACGATTTCCTGAACTGGACCGAACCAGAGTGGCTCAAGTGGGGACCGGAGGCTCCGCTCGAGCACCTCTACACCAACGCCGTCCAACCATATCCCCGCGCGCCCCATCTGTACATTGGTTTCCCCGCCCGATTCCGGCCCGACCGTGAAGACATGCTTGAACCGCTACTGATCACCTCCCGCGACGGGCAAACGTTTCACCGCTGGGAAGAGGCCCTGATCCGCCCCGGTCGCAATGCGGACCGATGGTTCAACCGGAGCAACTACATCCAGACCGGCATCATGATCACTCCGAGCCCGCTGCCCGGCGAAGACAAGGAGCTATCCATTGTGACCAACGAAGACTACTACAAAGGGGATGATACCCGATTCCGCCGCTACAGCTGGCGTCTTGATGGTTTTGCCTCATTGCATGCTCCGGCAGAGGGTGGCGATGTGATCACCAAACCGTTAAGCTTTCAGGGCAAACACCTGCACTTGAATTACAGCACGGCCGTCGACGGTCATATCCGCGTAGAAATACAGGATGAAAGAGGTCACCCCATCAAAAGATTCTCACTCGACGATATGGACCCCGTCTATGGCAACGAGCTGGATGGCGTCGTGGAGTGGAACGACGAAAGCAACATTTCTGAACTCGCGGGGCAAACCGTCCGGCTGCGATTCGAACTCAAGGACGCCGACATCTTTGCCATGCATTTTGGGAATTTGGCAGAATAGAATCAACGCCCTCCTTTCCCAAACAGAACTGAGCATCTATATGTTGAAATATAACGCATCTGAAGACCACAACGCCAAATGGCTTCGCGACGCCCAATGGGGCGTGCTCATGCGTTTTCTCACCGAGCCCGAAACAACGGCCGAAGAGTGGAACCGGAAGGTGGACAACTTCGACGTCGACGCCCGTGCCGCTCAGCTGGCGGAGGTTGGCGCGGGATACTTTTTCATCCCCCTCGGTCAAGGGTCCGGCCATTACTGCGCACCAACTGAAACGTACGACCAGATCACCAGCATCCATCCAAGCAAATGTTCGCGCCAGCAATTCCACGCACTGGTTGCATTCAATCCAGGGGCAACACGCCCGTCCTGGCCCACTCAGACCACGAAGATTTCACCGCCGGTGAGATCTCCAGGGCCCTACCGGAATGCCCGGGTGGCTACGTGGAAACGGAAACCGGCCATCAGGACTTGTATCACATGCTCACTTATCCTGGATCGTTCTGAGGACGCGGGGAACCGCGTTTTCCTGACACAATGGCGGCGGGGTACACCCGTTACGTCACTGCCAGAGGTGGCGTGTTAACCTGGGACGTGCCGTTCCTGGCCAACGGCACAATTTCCCCTCCCTTCATTGGACAACTTACGGCCGTCGGCAACATCGTGAATTGAGCCTGATTCCGCTGAGCAGTCTGCCATGAATATCCTGAAGTTTCACAGCCTAACCCATGTCCCAGAAAACCACTTTTTCCCAGAGTTGTCCCACCATGGAACACTATCTCGCTGTCGATAACGTCTGCGCCTGGCCGAATCTCACTCTGTTGCCGGATGGTTCAATCCTCGCCAACATATTCAACCAACCCTGTCATGGAAAATGGGAAGGAGATGTAGAATGCTGGGCCAGCGAGGATGGCGGCCAGACCTGGCAACTGCGCGGCGTCCCTGCACCCCATGAACCCACCACCAATCGCATGAATGTTGCGGCCGGACGAACCGCCAGTGACCAACCGATCGTGCTGGCCTCCGGTTGGTCCAACCGGAATCCGGTCGGCCAACCCAGCAGTCCAATGGGGAACGAGGTGCTTCCCATCTGGGCCTGCCACTCAGACGACGCCGGCCATACGTGGCAACACGCCACCGCCATCGCCCCGGAGGAACAACCCGACACTCCCGTGATTCCGTTCGGCGATATTATCGTTCTGCCCGATGACGAACTGGGAGTATGTTTTTATACCTGGGATCCCGACACGGAGGAACACAGCGCTCATTTTTACGTGAGCAATGACAGCGGTCACAGCTGGCGCATGACCGGTGTGATTAGCTCCGGGAATACCAATGAAACCACGCCCCTGCTCCTGTCCACAGGTGATCTGCTCGCCGCCAGCCGCACCATTAACGACGGCCATCTTGAGCTGTTTCGCTCCGAAGACCGCGGCCGTACCTGGTCCGCCGCGGGCGCCCTGACAGATGCGGGACATCATCCGGCCCACATGCTCAACCTTGCCAACGGAAACATTCTTCTGACCTACGGCCTGAGGGGCGAGAACCCATGGTTCCAGGGCATCGGCGCACGCCTGAGCACCGACCAGGGGCAATCATGGTCCGAGCCGAAAGTGCTGACAACCTCAAACCATGCCGTGGATTGGTCCTGGCCAGCCAGCGACGGAGGATATCCATCCACCGTCCAGTGCAGTGACGGGCATCTTGTCACTGCCTACTACACCTCCCAGATACCGCGTCATCAACGCTACCATATGGCTGTGATGCTGTGGGAATTGGATGAGGTCTTTGCATGAAAAGAGGCCCTGACATACTGATTCTAATCTTTCATATTTGATGTGCTCTTTAGCCTCTGGGGGCTCCGACAATTATATGCCAGGCTTTCAGCCCTCTTCACTTTTCGTTCGCCCTAACCCAGCCCTCCACGGACCGATGGCCCGCTTCTGTTCGCCGTACGGCGAATATTGTCTGCCGGGCCGTTGGCCCTCATGAGCGGCGCTTGAAGGGCTGAAAGCCCGATAGATACTAGCCCAGACTGTAGTGGCCTGAAGGACCACCTAAGCGGCCCGAACTAAATCCTTTCCGGTTCTGAAATTTTCCTCGTGTCGGTAAGACGTGTTTTTAGGCCCGAAGGGCCGTTTCAGACGTAGCCCCGTGCGACCAGAGGGAGCTCGGGGGATAGGGTCGCCCTAACCTGAAAGAGCCCTGAAAGGGCGATTCACGATGTTTTCCCGGATCACCAATTTCATGCAATGCTGAGTCGCCCTTTCAGGGCTCTGGAGTTGAGGTGAACTTTGCTACCCCCGGCCTCTCTTCGGTCGGCCGGGGCTATGTCTGAAACGGCCCTATTGGGCCTTTAACAGTTTTACGGTCCCGCTGTTGATCTGGGTATCACCCCGGTGATGCTAAAGCAAAAACCAACCGGAACAGACTTAGTTCCGGTCGCTTAGGTCCGGGTCATGGGACAGCTGGAACGACATTGAGGGCTGAAAGCCCGGCATATATTGTTCTGAATGACGTCCTGAACGACTAAAATGTTCTGATTAATACCCTTGTTAAAAGGGCTGCGCCCGCCGCACCGGTGATTATTAGATTTTTTGGGCTCTTCTCATTTAGAGCAACCTTAGAACATTTTTGCAGGCCGCTCAGCAACCCGGAGGATAAAGACACTTGTGGTGTCTGCTCCTGTCATTTACCGACACCCGATTAATCTGTAGTTTGCAAGTTTTCCGATGTTTTCGTGTGATTTGGAGGCGTTCAGCGCAGCAAATAGCAGAATT
>CAZXYF010000123.1:0-9312 GCA_964644705.1 uncultured candidatus Brocadiaceae bacterium
AAATACAGCTAATCAACACCAAACCGGGTTTGAAACCCGAAAGTTTTTAGTTCGGCCCGCTTACCCGGCAGGTCGCGCTCAGCGATCACGACCTACTTGCGCGCGGCATCTTGCCTGTGCGAGGCGGTGATCACGGAACTATTTTCTCATGTCTAATCACGAGCTGCGGCAGCCGACAGTCCAGTGCAAGACGGCAAAAGTGCGCATGGGGTGATCCTGGCTGTCGGGGAAGCGTTTGGGATTTTGACGGGGGAGAAGCCGGAAGATGGCGCCCGTCCGGAGAAAGGGAAAGCGGCGGCATGGCCGCGCGCACTCCAGAGAGGCTCCGCCTCAGGCGCCTTCGCCGCGGTTCCAGATCAGGTTACAGTGTGCAAGGGTTTGCGCTATCGCTTACGAATCAAACGCCCCGAATAGACAGATTTCAACCCTGAATACGGCACCCATGGTCTTGTGTCATGGGGAAGAAGATTGGATGGGCTAAATTCAGCCGATTATCCCAGTCGGAACCCAAGGGTTCATATTGTGGGTGAAGAAGATTACCGTAACTGCCGGCTGTTCTTGCAGCTGACGCACGGACGACTCGTGAAATGCCCGGGATGGTTGACACTGGCGACTTGTATCTATCATGAAAGCGCGGATAGGTTTGAGCTGACCGACGATCCAGGAGAGGAGAGCTGGCGCGTCAGGGAAGCCTACCATCTTCCAGCCCATTTTGAGGGGGGCATGCCTGCAACTTGCGAGCGGCCGCTTGAAGATTACACAGTAATTTTCAGTAAGGATATATGGTCGCTGACCTCTGACCGAGGATTCAGCTGCGTTTGCAGAGGGTGACCACAAAATACGTGGCCGCGGCGATGACGATGATGGTGGGGCCGCTGGGCAGTTCCCAGGAGTAACTGAACATCATGCCGGAGGTGGTGAACAGCATGCACGCCCCGACAGCGATGAGCATCATCTGCCAGAGCCGGCGACTGAAAAAACTCGCGACGGCGGCCGGGAGCGTCAGGAGGGCTATAACCATGACGATCCCCACCAGTTGCACCAGAAGGACGATTGTACACGCGGCAAGGCAGAGGAGTAGCAGATACCAGGCGCTGACGTTTATGCCTCTCAGGCGTGCAAATTCCTCATCGAAACAGACCGCCTGAAGACGGTTGTAAAAGATCATGGCCAGACTCACGACCACCACATCCAGACCAGCAATAATCCACAGTTCATGCCAGCTGATCATCAGGATGTCGCCGAACAGGTAACTCATGGGATCGACGTTTGCTCCCTCAATTTTGGCCAGGAATATGGCTCCGATCGCCATCCCCGTGGCCCAGATGGCGCCGATAACGGTGTCCTCCCGTTCATGGCCATATATGCTGACCAGCCCGATAATCACCGCGGCCAGCAGTGCACTCACCACGGCCCCGTGCAGCGGTTCCACCCATCCCATACGCAATTCATGCCGCGCGTACAGGGCCGCTCCAATACCGCCCAGAACGCAGTGTGCGATTGCGCCCGCAATGTAGGTTATTCGGCGGGCGACGACGTACGTTCCGATTACTCCAAATGCGACGCTGGCGAGGATGCCCGCGAGAAAGGAATACAGGAGAAAAGGAATGTCGGGATCGGTGAGAGCGTGGAAAAAGTCAATCATCCGTTTCGTGTCCCCTTCCCACGTGTCGGTCATGGTGAACCATTCTTCGTGTTCCCTCGTAAAGCTCGGCCAGCGCTTCATTCGAAATTTCGCCGGTCGGGTGAATGTGTACCGTCCGGTTGACGCAGACCACTTTCTCGATCATGTCAGATACCAGATCATGGCTGACCATGATGATTGCCAGGCGTTCGCTCAGCTCGTGCAGTATATCAAACAGCTGGTTCTCGGCGACGACGTCCACGTTGCTCGTGGGTTCGTCCAATACCAGCAAATCAGGCGTGGTCGATAAGGCCCGGGCGATCAGGACCCGTTGTGTTTGACCGCCCGAGAGCTCCGAAAATGGCGCATCGGCGTAATCGGCCATGTCCATCTCCTCCAGCGCCTGATGCGCGGCCTCCCGGTCCTCCCGGGAGTAGCTTCCAAACCAGTTGCGTTCCAGGCGTCCCATCAACACCACCTCCATGACCGTGATGGGAAATTGCAGGTCGTGCCTGGTGTACTGGGGCAGATAACCGATGCGGTCACGTACCTGTTTGGGAGGTTGGCCGAAAACCCGGACGGTTCCGCTGTCGGGCTTGAGAAGGCCCATGATTATTCTTATCAGGGTGGTTTTGCCCCCGCCGTTGGGCCCTACGAAACAGGTTAACTCTCTATCGTCCAGTGTCAGGTCCACGTTCTCCAGAACAGTTGTGTCGTTGTAGGAGAAGCTTAGATCACGGATATTGATGATCGGGTTACCTGACATGTTAGTTGTCTCGGTTGGAGTTAGGGGCAGCGCTGGACGGGAGACTTTTCCCGGGAAACGTCGTTACTACCCTCCGAATGCTTTTTCAGCTGTTCGCGCGATTTTCTCGAGATTCTTCAACACGTTACGCTTCATCGGGTCAAGCGGCACCACGGCTCCGTCAATGGCACTGGCGATTGCCCGTGCGCTCTGGCTTTTGAACTGCGGCTGGACAAAAATGATGCGGACATTATCCTGTTTTGCCTGGTTGATCAGTTCGCGTAGCTCTTTCGCTGTGGGATCTTTTCCTTCCACCTGCACGGCCCGTTGATGGAGCTGATAGGCGCGGGCAAAATAACCGAATGCGGGGTGGAATACAAAAAATGTGCGTCCGCGATACGGCTTCAGAATGCTTTCCAGGCGTTGATCCAACTGCTGAATCTCGTTCAGGAGAGAGTTGAGATTCTGCTTATAATGCGATTTGTGTTTGGGATCGAGTTCTATGAGGGCAGATGCGATGTTGCGGGCCTGTTGCTTCAGAGCTCGGGGGGAAAGCCACACGTGTGGGTCCATACGCGCTTGCGACCCCGCGGTCTCGCCGTCCTTTTGCACCCCGGTGCCGGACTTCCCCCACCGGCGCAGTTTGATGCCACTGGTGAGGTTCCGAATAGTGAGTTTTGTCCCTTTGACCTTTGCGGCCAATTGCCGCTCAAAGGGCATCATGCCCCGGAAATAGATATCTGATCGACCGAGCGCCATTACCTGCCGTGGCGTGGCGCTGAAGGTGTGGGGGTTGTCTCCCGGCTGAATCAGAGTTTCTACGTTGACATGCTTCCCTCCCACTTTGTCCACGAGATAGGCCTGCGGGGGAATGTTCACGAACACCTGCAGTTTTCCCTTTTTCCCGGGCGACGACTGTTTGGCGCATCCCAGCAGGATCGCCACACCACAAAGAACCACCCAGAACAGCGGCAGCATGACCGAACGGACTCGATTGTCTCCCATACCTGCACCTCCATGAGCGTTGGCTGAATGGAATACATTGTAACACGGTTCCTGCGACCTACAAATTCATCCGGGGACGAGCGCGCGGCGCGAGGCTTATTCTCCGGGATGGTGGGGTGTGTCCGTTGTGCTGGGGAAGTGTGGTCGTTCTCCTCGCGCGTTGCTTGCGCATCTTCGGGTAGTGCAGAAGTCCGCCTCAACGGGGACGAGCCCGGCAGTAGGCCCATCTGGAATAATGTGGTTCACTGAATACTTACCTTTATACTGGCATGGTACAGGTTGATTTTTTTCCGATTCGTTCTATTCCCGTCCCTCATGCGCTTTGCGCAGCAATTCAATCACCCGGTCGTCGCTGGTCTGGCCGAATCGGCTGTACCACTGGCCAACCGCCATGAAAGCACTGGGCGTTTCCAGGCAGATCAGATCATCCACCTCGTCCCGCAACTTATCCGCGCTGTCGGGTGGGGACACGGGCACGGCCAGGATGAGTTTTTCCGGGTTTTGCGCGCGTGTTGTTTGGACGGCGGCCATGGCAGTTCCCCCCGTGGCCATGCCGTCATCGACGATGATCACGGTGCGGCCCTCGATACCGGGGAGTTCGCGGTTGCCGCGATATTTTTCCAGCCGGCGATTCAGCTCTTTTCGTTCCTTTTCGGCTACCCTTTCGATCTCGTCCTCACTCAGCCCGAGTCGTTTGACCGTTTGTTCATTTATCACCCGTGTATCGCCCGCACCGATGGCGCCGAATCCGAACTCGGGATTCGAGGGCGCCCCGAGTTTACGCACCACGATTACGTCCAGTTCGGCGTCGAGTTCACGAGCAACCTCATACCCCGTTTCGATGCCCCCGCGAGGTAAGGCCAGTATAAGTGGATCATCTCCCTTATACTTTCCAAGACGTTCTGCCAGTTTCTTTCCTCCATCGCGCCTGTCTTTGAATGCCATGACTGAAAACCCCTTTTGCGTTGAAGATGACACCTATATTGCGAACCACGTCATTTGAGTATAGCACGAGAACCGGCAGGGTTTAATGGTAAAAATGCGTTTTTGGTCTTCCGGAAACGGGACAGGGCCCGCCCTCATAATGAACGGATAAAGGCGGAGGAGAAGTTCGCCGGGGATGACCGAAATGAATTAAGATGGCACTCAGGCGGACGGGGTGTATGGATAACGGCGTATCCGTGCATGACGCCGTTGTGTCCTTTATACTGTAAATTTCGTGTTGACCGGGAGCCGTTTTTGATGAGCCTGGGATAGTCCGCGCAAGAGTACAGTGATACTGGGGTCGGAAAAATATGAGCGAAGCCATGTTGGACGGAACAGAATCGGGGACATCGCGCCGGACGGAGAATGCGCGCATCTGGGAGGTGCTCACGGATGGCAGACCGGTCGTTGTGACCAGTCACGTACGTCTGGATGGCGACGGGCTGGGTTCTTCGCTGGCTCTGTGGCATGCTTTGCGGACCGCCGGGATCCGGGCCGAAGTTACTTTTCCGCCTCCCATGCCGGAGGTGTTTGATTATCTGTCGGGGCTAGATGAACGGATAACGGATCTGGAAAAGGACTTGCCGGAGCGATTCCACCTGGTTGTCATTGATTGCGGTTCATTGGCGCGAGTTGGGGAACTGGCCGATTACGCTGATCGCGCCGATAAAATCATCAACATCGATCATCACAGCACGCACGATCAGTTCGGTGATGTAAATCTTATCGAAGAAGATACGAGTTCGAGCGGCGAGTTGATCTTTGGAGTGCTGGAGCAGGCCGGCGTCGAGCTGACTCCTGATATCGCAGAATGCCTTTACACCGCGATACTAACCGATACCGGGCGTTTTTCCTACAGCAACACCACGCGTTCGGCCTTTGAGATATGTGGTCGGCTTGTGGAGGCCGGAGCGGATCCCTCCGAACTGTCGGAACGCATTTACTATTCCCCGCCCGCGAGCGTTGTGCGGTTACGGGGGTGTGCGATTAATACCTTGCAGCTGGAAGAGGACGGACGCATTGCCACGTGCCATATTACCCGCGACACATTTGCTCAAACAGGCACTCAGCCCGTTGATACACAGGGGTTTGCGGATATTCCCATTGCCGTCAAAGGAGTGGAGGGCAGCGCGCTGCTGAAAGAGCTTTCCCCCAGCCATGATCCCGAATACGTCAAGGTGAGTCTCCGGAGTCGCGCCTCCACCGATACGGTGAACGTATGCGAGGTAGCGGAACATTTCGGCGGCGGGGGCCATCGGCATGCTGCCGGTTGCGAGCTGGAAGGCCCTCTCGAAGAAGCGCGGCAGCGTGTGGTGGATGTGATCCGGGAGCAACTGTATAGTTGACGATCCGATAACTGGCGATCTCACAAATTGCGAGAGTCAATATAACCATGAGTGAACTGCTGGATTCCATAGACAGTCCTGAAGACCTGCGCATGCTCACCACCAGCCAGCTTGCCAGCCTTGCGGACGAAATACGCGCATACATCATTGACGTGGTGGCCTCTACGGGCGGCCATCTGGCAAGCAACCTGGGGGTTGTCGAGCTGACCCTGGCGTTGCATTACTGTCACGATTTTCTGCGTGACCGACTGGTGTGGGACGTGAGCCATCAGGCCTACACCCATAAAATCATCACCGGACGACGTGATGCGTTTCCCACCCTGCGGCAAAAAGGGGGGATTAGCGGTTTCACGAACAAAGAGGAGAGCCCCTACGACGCTTTCACCTCCGGGCATACCGGGACCAGTATCAGCACCGGGTTAGGCCTGGCCTCCGCCCTGGAGTTCCGACGAGAAGATGCCGATGTGGTGGCGGTCATTGGTGACGGAGCCATCGCCAGTGGAATGCCTTTCGAAGCAATGAATCACGTTGTGGAGGCCGATGAGGATCTGCTGGTGGTGCTCAATGACAATAAGATGAGCATATCGCCATCCGTTGGTGGTGTCGCGCATTACCTGAGCAAAATCCGTGCGAGTGGCCCGTATGTTGGGATGAAGAAGGAGGTCAAAGATCTGGTAGGACGCTGGGGCTCGGCGCTGAAAACAATCGACGGGCTCTACGACCGAGTTTCGGAGGGGATCCAGACCGCGCTGACACCGGGCGGACTGTTTGTGGAGCTGGGATTCGATTACTACGGACCGGTGGATGGTCACGATGTGGATGAACTGGTGGATGCGTTCCAGCACATGAAGAACATCGATGGGCCGGTGCTGTTGCACGTGATCACGCAGAAAGGCCACGGTTTCGAGCCGGCACGTGAGGATCCCACCGAATACCACAGCAGCGGGACCTTTGAGCTCAAGGATGGCGAGATTGTCTGCGCAACCGACGGGAAAGAGGGGGAGGGCGAGGCGTTGGAACCCGAACCGGAACACTGTTCCTGGTCGGAAGTGATGGGGAACGTACTGATCGAAGAGGCAGCAGACGATCCGCGGATATGCGCGATCACCGCCGCGATGTGTGGAGGAACGGGGCTGACTGGATTTGCTGAGGAATATCCGGATCGTTTTTATGATGTGGGCATTTGCGAACAGCACGGCGTGGGTTTCGCCGGGGGCCTGGCCACCGGCGGGATGCGCCCGGTTGCCTGCATTTATTCCACGTTTCTCCAGCGTGCCCGCGATCAGATCTTCCACGACGTTGCCCTGCAGGAAGTGCCGGTGGTTTTCGGCGTTGATCGCGCCGGGTTGGTCGGGAATGACGGAGCCACGCATCACGGACTTCACGATATCGCCTACTTCCGGGGTCTGCCGGGCGTCGCCGTAATGGCGCCGGGCGACGCCGTCGAGCTGGAACGAATGGTGCATCTGGCGCTGAAAGCGGACGATTCGAGTGCGATTCGTTACCCCCGTGAAAAGGTCTCTCCCGAACCCCTTTTCCCGCCGGAAGAATTCGACATTGGCGAAGCCAGAATCCTGCGCGATGGAGAGGACGTGGCCATCATAGCCTATGGGGCCCTCGTGAAGCGAGCCATGGACGCCGCGGAGGAGCTGGCCGAGGACGGGATGGATATCACCGTGGTCAACGCGCGCTTTGCGAAACCGGTGGACCGAGAGACCATCCGGGGAGTTATAGAAAGCCATTCCGCCGTGCTTCTGGCCGAAGATCACGCTCGTGCGGGCGGTTTTGGCTCCGCCGTGCTCGAGGCAATGGTGGAGGAGGGGGTTGATCTGTCGAACGTCCAGATTGCGGCTGTGCCGGATCGATTCATCGAACACGCCTCACGTGAGGATCAATTCGCGGAACTGCGGCTCGACGGCTCCGGATTGGCCGCGCGGTTGCGGAACCTGCAGTAAGGGACTTTCCACCTCCTGAACGGTGGTTCCAGGGGCGAACGAGATTATTTGGGAGAACCTTGTTCTCATCATTCGCCCCCCATTTTCACGAACAAAATTCTAACCATTTTGAAGGATGACTTATGGCTTCTGATGAACAACGCCCAAATATTATCGTGATGTACGCTGATGATCTGGGATTCGGCGATGTCAGCTGCTATGGTGCTTCGGAGATTCCGACGCCGAATATAGACCGTCTGGCTGATGACGGTGTGCGTTTCCACCAGGGCTATGCCGCGGCAGCCACCTGCACTCCGTCCCGCTACAGCCTGCTGACGGGGTCGTATCCGTGGCGCAATGAACGGGCTCAGATACTCGCCGGTGATTCCCCGCTTATTATCGAGCCCGGCTCCCCCACTCTGCCCGGCATGTTGCGGGACGCCGGATACTCCACCGGAATCGTTGGCAAGTGGCACCTGGGAATCGGAGACGGTGACCCGGATTGGAACAGGCCGCTTCCCAATGTTCCTCTTGATGTCGGTTTCGACGAGTCGTACGTCATGGCCGCCACCAACGATCGGGTGCCCTGCGTGTATCTGGACGGTCGGGAGGTTGATGGTCTCGATCCGTCGGATCCGATCCAGGTGACATACAATCCAGACGACCCCTTCCCGGGCGAGTTGACCGGGCGGGACAATCCGGAACAACTCCGGATGCGGTACACTCATGGGCACGACAACACGATCGTGAATGGCGTGAGCCGTATCGGTCATATGACCGGCGGCGAGTCGGCGTTGTGGACGGATGAAGAGATGGCGGAGGTGTTTCTGAACCGCGCGACGACCTTTGTGGAAGATCACCGGGACGAGCCGTTCTTCCTGTATTACGCGTTGCATCAGCCGCACGTGCCCCGTCTGCCGAATCCGCGGTTCAAAGGCGCCACCGATCTGGGGCCGCGCGGAGACGTCATCGTGGAGATGGACTGGTGTGTGGGACAGATGCTGGATGAGTTGGAGCGGCTGGGATTGGATGAGAACACCATCGTAATCTTCTCCAGCGATAACGGTCCCGTGCTGGATGACGGATACGAGGACATGGCCCGGGAATTGAGCGAAGATCACGATCCGGCGGGCCCGCTCCGTGGTGGTAAATACAGTATGTATGATGGGGGCACGCGCGTGCCGTTCATCCTGCGCTGGCCCGAACAGGTTGAAGCGGGGGAGAGCAACGCGCTGGTTTCCCACGCCGATTTCTACGCCTCATTCGCCTCCATGCTCGGTGTGGACCTGGCGCCGGATGCCGCTCCGGACAGCTGCGATGTGATGTCAGCATTGAAGGGCGAATCCGAGGAAGGCCGTGAGGAACTGGTGGTTGAAGGTGTCGGCGCCAATACGGTTCTCCGGCAGGGTGATTACACCTACATCCCGCCGCACGACGGACCGCGGTTCATGGGCAATACCGGAAACGAGTTGGGGAACAGCCACTGGGAACAGCTGTATGACCTCTCGGAGGACATCGGTCAGATACGCAACATCGCCCCGGAGAATCCGGAAAAAGTGCAGGAAATGGCCGACCGGCTGGAGGAAATCCGGGAGAGTGACGGCACCCGCTAAGCGGATCTTTATAAGTATCCTAATGTTTCAGCCCAATTTTATGCATCCCATTTTCACGCTA
>CAZXYF010000124.1:0-9194 GCA_964644705.1 uncultured candidatus Brocadiaceae bacterium
TACTTCTGCACTACCCGAAGATGGCAAACAACGGGATAGGGCCTTCTGGCATGGCGCTGGTACGCCCCTACCGGGACAAGCCCGGCAGTAGGACATCACAGAACGCACGTGGTTGCCTGAATATTTACGTTTACGGGGATGAACGGTATTCCGGACTCAAGAAGATCTGAGTAAACCTTTACTCCTGCGATTTTTCCTCTTCTTGGTCAGAATCATTGTCCGTAGATTCCGCTTCCGCCTCGTCTTCCTCGGACACCTCTTCTTTTTCCTCCAGATCAACCCGCACAACTTCATTGACGGCGTCGCCCTCATCCAGCGACACAACCCGGACCCCCTTGGTATTGCGGCCTATACAGCTGATGGTATTCACCTTCAGCCGCACCATCTGACCCTCACTTGAGAGCACGAGAATTTCCTCGTCATCCTTCACCGAAGAATTGGAAACTACAGGACCATTCCGGTCCGTCGTTTTGATATCCAGCAGTCCTTTCCCGCCTCGGCTCTGGGTGGTGTATTCAGAAAAATCTGTGCGTTTACCGTATCCGTTCTCACAGACCGTCAGCAGGGCACCATTTTCCCGGACAACAACAAGATCAACCACTGTATCATCGCCCTCCAGGTTTATCCCCCGGACACCGGCGGCCGTTCGACCCATTGATCGCACATCGGACTCATCAAAGCGAATGGCCCGACCGTTCCGTGTGGTAAGCATGACTTCGTCCTCTCCCGTGGTCCGGGCAACCCCCACCAGCTGATCATCTTCCGCCAGATTGAGAGCAATAATGCCACCGGAGCCGCGTTTACCAAAAGCATCCAGACTGGTTTTTTTCACCTTCCCCTGGGCGGTGGCCATCATCAATTCATATTGCTCTTCAAACTCCGTAACCGGGATAACCCCCGTTATTTTTTCTTCATCCTCCAGCGAGAGAATGTTGACCAGAGCCCGTCCTTTGGACGTTCGGCTCATCTCAGGAATCTGGAACACTTTTACCCAGTAAACTTTCCCCTTGTTGGTAAACAGCATGATATAATCATGTGTTGAGGAAACAAATAAGTTACCAACAGCATCTTCCTCTTTCAGGTCCGTTCCGATAATTCCCTTACCACCACGTCCCTGGGCGCTGAATGTTTCCAGAGGTGTCCGTTTCACATATCCGCTCGAGCTCACCGTGACCACGACATCCTCTTCGGGTATGAGATCGGCACGTTCTAAATCCTCCACCGCCCCTCTGATTTCAGTACGCCGTTCATCTCCGTATTTTTCTTTTATCTCATACAGGTCCTCGCGAACAATATCCAGCACCAGATCACGATCCGATAGAATTTCTCGGTAATCACTGATTTTTTCCTGCAGTTCCTCGTATTCCTGCTCAATTTTCAGCTGTTCCAGGCCGACAAGACGCCGCAAACGCATGCGAAGAATGGCATTTGCCTGGGCCTCCGTCAGCTCAAAACCATCCATGAGCCGGGTCCGTGCTTCGCCGGTTTCATCGCTATCCCGGATTATGTGGATTACGTCATCTATGTTGATGAGGGCAATCTTCAACCCTTCCAGCACATGGGCCCGTTTCTCCGCTTTGTCAAGCAAATAGGCCGTCCGACGCCGGATTACCTCGACTCTATGTTCCACATAATGATGGAGGATTTCTTTGATGGACATCGTTTCCGGCCGCCCATCCGCAATCACAATCAGCATAATACTGAATGTGCTCTGCAGGGGGGTACGACGGAACATCTGGTTTCGGACGACTTCCGGATCCGCACCTCGTTTCAGTTCAACGGTAATGCGTGTGCCATTCTGGTCACTCTCATTCCTTATATCGGACACGCTTTCGATGGTGCCGGCTTCCACGGCATCAGCCATCTTCTGGACAACCGTTTCCCGATTCACATGGTAGGGAATTTCATTGATTATAATACGCTCACGGCCACGTCCTGCATCCACAACTTCGGTGACCGCCCGGACCGTTATTTTTCCGCGTCCGGTCGAATAACCATCATATATTCCCTTCCTGCCGCATATCATGCCACCCGTGGGAAAGTCCGGACCCGGCATCACATCCATCAACTCATTTATGGTAATATCCGGATTCTCAATATAGGCTATTGCTGCATCACATACCTCGCTCACGTTATGGGGGGGGATGCTGGTCGCCATTCCAACAGCGATGCCGCTTGCGCCATTGGCAAGCAAATTAGGAAACTTAGCGGGCAGGACACTCGGTTCCTGACGCGTCCCCTCGTAATTGTCCACAAAATCGACCGTATCTTTGTTCAGATCCTCCAGCATATCCGAACCTATGGAACTCAATCGGGCGGCCGTATACCGCATTGCTGCGGGAGGATCCCCATCCAGGGATCCAAAATTGCCCTGCGGATCAGCCAGAGGGTAACGCGAACTAAACGGACGAGCCATACGAACAAGCGTGTCGTAAATTGCTGAATCACCGTGGGGATGGTAATTACCGTGAGTGTCCCCCACAATTTTCCCGCACTTACGGTGTTTTGAACGCGGTCCGAGATTAAGCTCGTTCATCGACACCAGAATTCGCCGCTGAACGGGTTTCAAACCATCCCTTACGTCCGGAAGGGCTCGGCTGACAATGACGCTCATGGCGAACGTCAAATATGAATCCCTCATTTCATCTTCAATGAGGATTTTATCTGGAGTTTCCGTCGATTCTGCCATTGCTTTTCTTTCCGTCTAAACGAGCACTAATCTAATTTGGGGCACATACATTCACGTCCAATGCTCCGGCATAAATACCATGCCATTACACATCCAGATTCGTTGCTTCCAGAGCATGCATTTCAATAAATTCCCGGCGCCGTTTGACATCTTTGCCGGCGAGAATACTGAAATAGTTGTCAGCATCAATTGCATCTCCAACTGTTACCTGAACCACCGTGCGCGTTTCGGGATCCAGAGTTGTTTCCGACAATTCATCGGCATTCATTTCCCCGAGCCCTTTATACCGATCCACATCCATTCCTTTGCGGCCCATTTCCCGCACGGCCGGAATAATTTCCGCCAGTGATGAGACAGTCGTCACATCTTTATCGGTATGAATATGGAACTCGGGTTTGTTATCCGTTTCCTCATCTTCCCCGAAGGCATGGAAGCACCGGATCGGAATACCAAATTCTTCCATCTCCGAGACCACCTCACCCAGCTTCTTTGCTTCGTGAAACTTATGCGGTCTCACAACATTCGGCTCATTCCGGGTACGAGCCAACCCCTGATAGTCATCTTCTTCAATAATCTCCAGTTCCTGCTCTTCATCTTCCAGTTTTTCCTGGAGTCCATGCACAAAGTCATCATACTCATCTTCGCTATACAGGAAACGCTCGATTTTCTCTCCATCCTCCTCCATATACACAACTTTATACAGGGGGAACTGCTTGTCATCTTCTCCATCGCGGAGGGAAAGGTATTTTTCAAAAGATATGCCGCGCTGTTCGAGTAGATGTCGCTGATGATCGGCCGTATCCAGCAGTTTAATAAGACGCTGAAATTCCTCGTTGTTTAACCGGCCTTCCTCACTACCTTCATCCAGAGAGTAAGACATATAGGTATCTGAGGAGCCCATTTCAACCAGCGTTTTCTGGAGTGCACGGTCATCATACACGTATTGTTCCTTGCGGCCGCGTTTGACCTTATACAGTGGCGGCTGGGCGATGTAGAGGTGGCCCTTTTCTATGAGCTCCGGCATCTGACGGAAAAAGAAAGTGAGAAGCAGGGTCCGAATGTGAGCACCATCAATGTCGGCGTCAGTCATGATAATGACTTTATTGTAGCGCAGCTCATCAAGTTTGAACTCATCAACGCCGATACCGGTTCCCAGAGCGCTAATAAGGGTGGCAATTTCCTCGTTTCCAAGCATCTTATCCACTCGGGCCTTCTCCACATTGAGGATAACCCCGCGTAACGGCAGAATAGCCTGGAATTCCCTGTTTCTTCCCATGCTTGCCGTTCCACCTGCACTTTGTCCCTCCACTATAAACAGTTCCGTTTCATCCTTCGATCGACTGGAACAATCACGCAGTTTCGTGGGAAGATTACCGCGTGTCAGCGCCCCCTTTCGTCGCGTCAGATCACGCGCTTTTTTTGCCGCTACTCGTGCCCTTGCAGCTTCAACTGCTTTTTTCACCACGGCGCGGGCAAATTTTGGATGCTCTTCGCAGTATGTGCTCAAATGATCGCCCACAACCTGTTCCACCAGGCTCCGGACTTCTCGGTTACCCAACCGCGTTTTCGTTTGTCCCTCAAATTGAGGGGAAGGATGCTTGATGCTCACAACAGCTGTCAGGCCTTCCCGATAATCATCCCCGGAAGGAGTTACCTTTTTCAGTTCATCGTTATCCCTCGCCCAGTTATTAAATGTTCGCGTCAGCGCTGTTTTGAAACCGCTCAGATGCGTTCCACCGTCGATTGTGTTTATATTATTCGCAAACGAAAACACATTCTGGTTGAATCCATCGTTGTATTGCATGGCAATTTCACACACCGACCCCTCACGTTCCTCCCGAATACTGATTACTTCATCATGAAGAGGATCTTTTTCTTTATTGAGGTGAGCCACGAATTCCCCAATGCCCTCCTCATAATGGAAAACTTCCTCCTCGTTTTCCTCTTCCCGGGTCAGAACAACGCGAGTTCCACTGTTGAGAAAAGCCAGCTCCCGCAACCGATTCCCGATTTGATCCGCATCAAAATCACGCTCTTCAAAAATGTCGGGATCGGGTTTAAATGTCACTTTCGTCCCGCGCCGATTCGATTGGCCTCTTTTTTCCACCGGTGTGCAGGGATCACCGCGCTCGTAACGCTGATAATACAGCGCCTCATCGCGCCACACTTCCACTTCCATCCATTCACTCAGCGCGTTAACACAGGAAACGCCCACCCCGTGAAGACCGGCGGACACTTTATAACTGTTGTGATCGAATTTACCGCCGGCATTCAAGGTGGTCATAACCACTTCGAGAGCGGGTTGGCCCGTGTCGGGATGCGGATCTACTGGTATTCCACGACCGTTGTCTCGAATGGATATACTCCCATCCGAATAGAGCCTCACAATTATCTCGTCACACTCTTCCACCATCGCCTCATCAATACTGTTGGCGATAACTTCCTCGAAAAGGTGATGCAGACCGCGGGTGCCTGTATCACCTATATACATAGAAGGGCGAAGACGGACGTGTTCTATTCCGCCCAGCACCCGTATTGATGAAGCGTCATAACGATCTTTTTCTGAATTTGTTTCGGCCATATGCGCCTGACAACCATCTTCAAAAAAGGCCTGTTGTTCCTGTTATTTATACAATGGGGCGTTTCAGCGCCCATACCATATTTCGGACGGAGTCCGGTTTACTTTTCCGATCCCAGGCAAAAACGGATTTCGGAAACGTCTTCCCCCCCGGAAGTCTGTTTCAGCTCCCTCAGGATCCTGTCCTTCATAAAACCACTTAATTCCTGCAGAAGCACCGATGAACTGACTTCCACACGAACTCGACCGTGCTTATAGGACACAATTTTTGTTTCCGAAGCTATATCCTCACCAACGACCTCTTCCCAAGCCTCGGACAGAGCTCCGTATTTGTTCTTCTGATAGAACCGCTTTTTCTTGAGCAGCTTTTTCAGAACGTTACCGAACTGCTTGCCTGAAATTTCGCCAAACGATACTGAATCGCGATTGCTCATACGTTTTCAGCGTCTTCTCGCACGACCGGACTAACCACGTAACGAAAATCAACCCCGCTGCTGAGCAGACAGGGTGAACGCCGGTCGTTGAATTCGAATTTCACCGTTTCCCGTTCAACGGTCTCCAGCATGTCTTCGATGTATGCCGGATTGAACGATATCTCCGTCTCCTCACCTGAGTATTCGATGTTGACTCTTACTTCCGCATCACCCAGATCCGGACTCTGAGATTTGAGCACCAACGTATCCTGCGTAAATTCAAAATCCACCGCATTTGTCGTTTCGGACGTGAGGAAGGAAGCCCGACGTAGTGCATTCAAAAGACTCTTTGTCGGGAATTGAGCTTTGTATTTGTTCTCACGTGGAATAACTTCCCGATAATTGGGAAACTGCCCCTCTACCAGCTGACAGCTCATGCGTCCCGCGCTGTTTTCAGCAAGAAACTGACTTTCCGTCACCTGTATTTTTAGAGGTTCCTCCACAAGGGCCCCCAGTCGCGCTGCCTGCTGAATTCCTTTCTTCATCACAATGTGATCCATCGTTATTTTCCCCGGGTTGTCGGCCTTTTTTTCCACATTGGACAACCGAGCCCCGTCAGCAGCGACCATTTCAAATGTACCCTCTTCATCCAGTAAAACCAGTATGCCATTCAGCGCATAGCGCCCCTTTTCGGCGGCCGTGGCAAAAGTTGTCCGATCAACCATGTAATTCAAAATGGTGGGATCAATCTCAACTGCTTCCGTTTCCGGGAGGGGAGGTATGTCAGCAAAATCTTCTGGATCCTGCCCCAGTATGCGAAAACGCCCATCGGAGGATTTCAATGTAACCGCACTTGCGTCCCCTTCCAGCGTAACGGTGTCATCGGGGGTTGTTCTCAAAAGTGGAGCAATACGGTCCTCGGGTATCAGAACTTCCCCTGGCTCCTCCACCTCCACTTTTTCAGCTTTTATCCGAAGCCCTACTTCCAGGTCCGTGGCGGATAAATAAACCCCCTCATCACTGGCGTCCAATTTTACGTTCTCGTATATAGGACGAGACATCGTCGCACTGATAACACTTCCAACGTGCTGAAATGCGGAATGCAGAGCTTGTCTGTCGGCTGTCAGTTTCATGGGCTTTTCTCCATGTGAGGGAAGACCGAACCGTTACTGTTGTTAATATGTTTCTTATTTAATAGTAAAGAGCTAACATCATTATTAACGCCGCACAAAACGAAGAAAACGCAACATAATCGGTTCTAAATTGTTTCCAAACAAAACTTTGTGACCTGTATGCATCAAAATATCCATGTTGAAAACCTGTTGAAAACAACGTGAAAACGGGTTCAAACAAAGTTCAAAAACACCTTCCGGGCGAACAACTGTTTATAACCCGGAGAACCCAACATTTATTCAACGCTATATGAGCACATGATAAACGGGTTATCACAGAGTTATGAACAGGTTTTCAACAGTTTTGTGAACAACAGATTTGCAATTTTTCATCAAGCCCCTTCCGCACACCATCGTGAAACGGAAAGCTGGACAAACTACATACGGGTAAGGACGATGAATTCTACGAACATGCGCGTGAACATGGTACACATAACTCCCCCCGAAAGTCAAGTGAAGGAATTGCCGTAAAAGTGCGCTGAGACTTATGAAAAACGATATCTCAGGGGCTTTCAGGATGTTTCTCATTCAGCATACGGAATGACGCCGTCCTCATGCGGATAGGCCACGAGTCCTGACGCTATTTTGGGATAAAAATATGTGGACTTTTGAGGCAGGCGATCTCCCTCGGAGGCTATTCGCTGAACCGCGGAGGGAGGAGTTGGTGGAAGCAGAAAAGCCATGTCGTAATCTCCGGTGTGGACTCTGGAGAATGTTGTTTCGACGTCGTGATGGAAGTCAATCCTATCAGAATTGGCGCCCGTCTCCGGGTCCAGGCCAAAGAGATCCGGAAGAATGAGATTGTGAAGGATGGTAACGGGAAGAGAACACCATGCTCGGCCACGGTCCGGACAGATATTCTGCATAGTCTGAGGAGAGTCGAGGGAGAGGGAAACAAAACGTCCATCGGGGAAAACACAACCAATAGCATCCTCCCCGCTGGAGCAGAAGTCATCGTATTGCTGTTCGGCGGTATCCGCGGTGATAGTTGAGTTGCTCACAACGTTGAAGTGATCACCAACCGCGCTCAGAAGTGCGTCCGGATCCAGGGAGGTGTCGGAACGCACGACCCGGTGAGTGGGAAGAGTAAGAAGTCCGGAATTATTCACTGAGATACACAGACAACCAATGTAATCCTCTGGCGCCTTACCCCACTGGTAATTATCGTCGCGATGCTGTTGTGCGTAGGACAGAGAACTCTCATAGCGATGATGACCGTCGGCAATGACGAGTTGCTGATTTTTCATTTTATCGACCAGATTATAGATAGCCTCCGAATCTTGCACGTTCCAGAACCGATAGGTCACTTCGTTGTCATCGGTGAAGGAATAAAGAGGCTCTCCTGAACGCATATCGCGAACATATTGGTTAATTTGACCATCGGAATCTGAATAAACCGCCATAATCTGACTCAGCTTTGTCTGACAGTGGTGAGTGAGATTAAAGCGGTCATCTTTGGGGGATGACATTGTGTGTTCGTGCGGATGAACACTGTCCGTGCCGAGTTCCTCCAGCATGAGGGCCGATATAAATCCGCGTCGGACAACCCAATCGCTGCCCACACGAAAGCTCTGCTCGAGTATGTAAATGGAGGGGGCCTCGTCCTGGACGAGATAATTGTCCCGCCGCCATTCCCGAAGAGCGGTAGCAGCTCGCGTGTACTCATCGGTGGGGCGACCGTCGGGGGGCGTTTTCCCGAGGGTGAGGTGGACGATGTTGTGGGGGTCCCGGGCGCGTAAGGCTTCTTCCTCCTCAGAATCGATAACATCGTAGGGGGGGGCGGCCACATGAGAGATCGAAGATATGAGGTCGGAATTATAACGTAATCCTCGGAAGGGACTTATGACAGGCATCGATAAACCTCCACAGAACACAGCAGAAAAGTAAATGGGAATCAGGGCGCGGCGATGGGGCCGCGGAAATGCGAGATGCGAACATGATCACCGGAAGATGCTAAAAAACCATTTAAACCCTCTGGGCAGGGCCGAAACGTCCTTTATCTTATGTAAGGATACCAATTTGTGCAACCTGTATGATCGGCGTATGGTAAGGTTTCGGTGAACCACGTGCATTTTATGATGCCCTACTTGCCGGGCTTGTCCCGGTAGGGGCGTACCTGTGCACTACAGCAGGCGTACCACGCCAGACGATAGGGCCTTCTGGCAGGGCGCTGGAGCCATCTTTGAGCCCACGCTGAAACCGAGTGATCTTCGGAAGTCTTTGTCGTACGAGAAAACCACAGGATTATGTTGATGGCTCCAGCGCCCTGCCAGAAGGCCCTATCGCATTGTTTGCGCCACTTCGGGTAGTGCAGAAGTACGCCTCAACCGGGACAAGCCCGG
>CAZXYF010000125.1:0-9060 GCA_964644705.1 uncultured candidatus Brocadiaceae bacterium
TGCGAGATGGACTGTATTCCCGGCTCAAAGTCACCGGAGAACCCGTTTGAAAACGTATTTTTGAACGTTTTGGACAGCACTGGGGCATACTTCTGCCCTATCCGAAGATGCACAAACACTGGATAGGGCCTTTTGTCGACGGGCTGCGGGGTTACGCGGATTGAGGCCCGGCGGCAATTCGATTCAACAACCGGCCGGCCCGTCGCCCCGCTTCCTCCTGGGGACACCCCATGTCCACCAGCATGGCGGTCATGCGCATCCGAATCTCGGCCCTGTCGCGTGTTGGCGCGGGGTCTATATAACCGTTTTCCTCGCAATACGCCGCCAGCTCTTCAATCTTGTCGGTTCGGAATCGCGCCACCTGCCCATCCTGCAACCGTTCAATCAACTGCGAGGCGTCGCCATCCACTTCCCGGGCCAGCTCCGTCACGTCATCAATAAATGTATCGCTGACCGCGCCCGATTCCTCCAGTGCTTCCCGGTCGATCGGCTTCCCGCGGCCGATGGACCACGCCTTGACAAACGATTCCAGGAGGGCGCCGTTCTCCCTGATCCGCTCGATGGCGGCCTCGTCGCTTGATATTACCCTGGCATTACCGGTTCTCAGTATATTTCTAATCTCACCCCAGTGTTGAGCGCCGATCTCCAGAAGATGGTGCAACAGGTCCACGTCGTCGGCCACATACCAGGCATGGGCGGATCCGGCGCCCTGTCGCGGGTCGAACGGGGGCACTTCCAGGCGCTGTCCATATTCCTGATGCGATTCGTCGGTGGGTGCTGGAACATCCGGTTCCTCAATGGCGAAGGCGTCGAGATCGGGGACATCGGACTGAATCCGGTTCTCTCCGACCTCAGTCAGACTGTGCACCGTGTGACCCAGATCCCCGAAGCGATTCAGAACGCTCCTCCACCGCGCCACCTCATCTCCCTGAGCGGTCAAATAAAAGATCTGGCGTCCTTCTCGCGCGAACTCCAGCGCGGCTTCAATGATTGCTTCTGCCCGTCGATGGTCCGTGTTGGCCAGCGTCTCATCCATGAACATGGGGAGGCGTATACCGGATTCCTGAGTCTCCACAAACGCCATTCGAACGGCCATGAGAACCTGGACGCGCGTGGCGCTGGAGAGCTGATTCAAGCCAAAGAAACGTTCCTTGACGCCATCGTAGACCTGGAATCCCGGCTGGGCCCCTTCCTCCATCCTCAGCTCATACCGATTGGTGATGGCGGTGAGAAGGGTGCGTGCACGCTGGAAAACGTCGGGACGATTGGCCGCGCTCGTCTGTTCGCGAACATGCGTGCTGAGCACATGACCAACCACCCGCGCATAGTCCTCCCTCAATCGGTCATGGAGACGATCAAGCGCCAGTTCTTTTTCGGCGGCGAGGTTCTCAAGATCATGCTGCTGGCGCGCCTGCCCAATTTCCGTTTCGATCTCCGTGATTTTGCTCTGGATCTCCTGTTTCTCGGCGGCGATCGTTTCCAGGCTTTCCTTCTCGTCCCTGAGATCCGCCCGGGGCGTGTTCTTCAGCTCGGGAGTATATTCGGGATGTTGTTCCAGTTCTTCCTCCACCCTGTTTTTCACCGCTTCGGCGGAATTGGAGTCTTTTTCACATTGCTGGAATGCCTGATATCCCTCGCAGAGTTGCTGGACTTCGTCAAGATCATCGGCGTCCAGTTTTTCAAGAATCTTATTGCGTCTGGCGATCAGCCGTTCCAGTTCTTCGGCGGCGGTCCGGCGCGTCTGCCTGGCCGCTTTCCGTTCCTGTTTGGCCTTTCGATATTTTCGCAGACGCCCTTTAAGGTCCTGGATCTGGCCCGTCGCTGAAGCGGCATCGGCGGGTTCTTCATAGCCGTATGGCGTGAGTTTAGTTTCCAGAACTGATCGCATTTCCGCGTGTTTCTCACGCAAGTCCTGCCGACGTGCCTCAAGCTCGCACATTTTGTCGTTGATCCGTTGCCACCGCCGGACGTGGTCAAGCAGAGCTGTCAGTTGCACATCGGGCAGGTCGGGGGCCGCTCCCAGCTCCTCACGCAGGCGCTCTCTCTCCTTCTCGAGCTGTGCGGAGCGCTCCTGCAGATCGTCCAGTTGTTCACGCCGGCTTTCCCATCGTTCCTCGCGAACCCGTTTGATCTCATGTTGCCCCAGCTGCCGGCAGATCGTGGTCAGGCGCTGCCCCACCTCCTCGGGGGACCATGACGTGGGTCCGTCCAGTCCCCTCTGTTCCACGATTGTTTCCTGGGCCTGCTGGACGTCGCCGCCGGTTTCCGACTCACTGCCGTAATGATGCACGACCAGGGCAGCTGCACTCGTGAGGACCAGCAAGACGATGGCGAATATTCCCCCGGACAGGAACAGGCTCAGGATGATGGCACCGACCCCCACCGCGACGACGGCGGTAAGGGGAAGATGCGGGATGATGCCGTCAGGTTCTGACTGGGCGGAAAACCCGTTCAGCCAGTTTTCAAGAGCCTGTTGTTCCGCACGCAGGGCGTCGGCATCCTCGTTTGATTCATCGTCGGGGCGGAGGATATGTCGGAGGCTCTCCCAGGCCTGTTTGTCGGCCCGGATCCGCTCAGCCTTTTCGGCAAATTCGGCCAACCTGCCCCAGTCAGCCGTCCCGAGTTGACTCAGTTTGTCCTCGTTGATCGATTCGTCGATACGGTTGCGAATTTCGTTGCGCTGTTCGCATGAGCCGTCAATATCTCCGTCAAGTTGTTCGATCTTGTTCTCAATTTCGGAGAGTTTGTCCCTGCGCTCTTCAAGTTCGGCGATAAGCCCTTCATGGGAGACATCTTCAGGCAGCTCAGCTGCATCCAACTGATTCTGCGCCTGTTCAGCCTGTCGTTCGGCCCTGCTCTTTTTCTGTCGCCAGTTTTCAATGTCATCGGATATATCCTGCAGGTTACCGTGTTCCTCCCCGGTCATGGAATGCATGACCTGCGGGTATCCATCCAGCTTGGTTTTTTGCTTCCGGTACGCATCGCGGGCATCCACGTATTGCAGGGCCAGGTCGAGGAGGCGCACACGCTGTTCGGCCTTCTGCGCTTCCTCCAGCTTTCGTCTCAGGCGCGGAAGCTGATTTTCTTTTCCCCGGAGTTCCTCCATTTGCCGCCGCTTTGACCGGAGCTGGTCCGTTATCTTTTCCGCTTCTCGGGCTTCACTGATCGTCGAACTGCTGCATCGATCCCGATATTCGAGGTCTTCCTCCGCCGCCCGGACATCATAGCCGCCGGCCGACTCCCGGATGATCGATTCGGCGAAGCTCTCATCACGCGTTTCATGCTGAAGGAGATCGTGGAGGGAAAGTTGGTATCGATCGCTCTGACCGGCAGGGGGGAATCCGGGATCCGAGGTCTGTTGACCATCCCTGGTGCATGAACGATGTTGCCCCTCCAGCGCCACCCGCCAGAGGGCATCTTCCAGTTCAAAATTGGCCGTCAGCTCGAATTGCCGGTCGCCGGTTTCGGGCCAGAGAGCAGCGCAGAGGGCCCGAACAAGAGTCGTTTTCCCGGAGGCGTTGGGGCCGTGGATGATGTTGATTTCGTCGTTGAGATTGTCAATGACCGGCAGACCGTCCTCGAACCCGGGGCTGCGCTGGATGTTAATTCTCTGGAAACGGAGATGTTTTTTGCTCATGACCGATCCTCTTTCTGTTTGAGGAGCGTGTCCAGCAGGACGCGAGCCTGTTCCAGCAGCACGTCCGCTGCATCATCGCTGGTGGGGGGTGGCGTTTCGCGTTCGCTGCGCAGCTTTTGATACGTTGTGGCACCGTAGGCTTCCCGCATCGCATCCCGGCAATCGGTGATGAGTGTGGAGGGTAACGTGGACGGATCGTTTTCGAGAGCCAGGATATATTGCGCCAGAAACGCGGCGGGGCTGGTCCCCTCGGCGAGTTCTTCAAGGTCCACCGCGGGGCGGGTGTCCACCTCTATTGTTTCCGGAAGAATCAGCGTGTCATTCCGCCGCGCCTCCAGATCCTCCGACAGCTGCTGGATTGTGTCCGAGAGCTCGGCGTGAAACGGGCAACGTCCACTGAGTTTCACCCGGAGCAACATCAGTTCCAGCGTCTGAGGGAGCCCGTCACTGCCCAGCACGTCGCTCAGTTTATCGTGATAGCGCGGTGGTACATCATAGAGGTCATTCGTCCCGGACAGATCGAGATCGTACGGGTCGTATCGGACCGTCGCGATGGGCAACTGTCGAGCCTCAACCTCGTGATTCTGCGTGTCCGCCACAGAAACGATCCACGGGCCGTGCGGGCCGGTTTCGCCCGGATCCAGGGGTTGAGGCGAGCCCGGATACAGGACGAGAGGATTCTGTTCCTCTCTGATCCCCGGGGCGTGTATGTGTCCCAGCAGCCAGCAGTCGTTCTCGGTTTGGGCCAGTTGTTCGTGCGTGATGGGGCCGTATTCGCTTTCACGGCTTCCGAGATCGCCATGCACGACTCCGATGTGCGGAAGACCATCCTCGCGGGACAGGTCATAACTGGCAAGAGGAGATTCCGCGACGTGCTCGGTGGGAAACGACCATCCATCAAGATGGAGCACGGCCTCACCGTCCCTGTGGAGAGTGTAGCGTTCCCATGACCCATTTTGCCCGAGAAATCGCACATTCTCCGAATCCACATCAGCCACCATTCGCGGGAGGGTTTCCGCATCGTGATTCCCGCCCACACAGACCAGAGGCACGCCGTTCTCTTCGAGCTGTTGAACTCCCTCCAGAAACGAACCATACGCACCGTAGTAACCCCGTTCCAGGTCGATCACATCACCGGTGATCACCACGAGGTCCACATCGGTCCGGATGGCCCGTTTTACGGACTCACCCCACACGTAATCGGGAGACATGCGTTCGCCGTCATATTGCGCCGGTATACGAGCTGGATGGCGCCCGAGGTGCAAATCGCCGAGGCACATAATGTGTGTCGCTTCTCCGGCCATTGGCCCGTATCTTCCTCCTGAGGTTATATGTCCATTGTGGCACGCAGATCATCCATGTTGTATTCGACGAGTCCGGTTGATGTATCGGCGGCGCCGTAATAGACCAGAAGCCGGTTGTCCCGCTGGATGGTCGCCGTGGGGAAGACCACCGAGGGGACGAAGCCACCGGTTTCGAAATCCGTTTCCGGCACCATGAACGGTTCCCGGGCGTGGGCGATGATGCGTGAGGGATCGTCGCGATCCAGCATGATGATCCCCGCTGAATACGTGGCGACAGTGCCCTCCTCAGCCGTACCGGCCTTGCCATGATAGATCAGCATCCACCCGTCATCCGTTTTGATGGGCGGGGGGCCCGCCCCAATCCGGCCCGCTTCCCAGTCAGAACTTCCGGCATGCAGCACGCGATGGCCACCCCAGCGTCGCATATCGGCCGAACGCGCGAGCCACATACCCGGCGGAGCGAAGTGAAGGTGGGGATTGGGCCGGTGGATGGCCAGGTAGTCGTCGTCGAATTTTTCCGGGAAAAACACGATGTCCTTGTTCTCCGGACAGAAAATGATGCCATGGCGCTCGATCGAGTCAAAATCTTTTGTGCTGGCCAGAGCCGTAGCGGGACCGTGTTCCGACGCCACGACGTAAGTGATCCAGAACCGGTCGCCGATCCGGGTGATGCGTGGATCCTCGACGCCGAACGTCTCGTATTCATTCTGCGGCACAAAAAGCTGTTCGGAGGAGAGATCGACTTCACGCGGGTTGGATGAACGGTACAGACGCAGGTGACTGATAAACGTCAGGCGCAGATTGTTGTTGGCTTTCATCCGGACCATGCGCGGATCCACCGGATTCAGCTGTTCATTGTTGACCCAATCCACAACGGGTCCTTCACCGAGTTCCCACCGTGGGAGTCCAGTCATGCCGGGTTTTTGCGTCCGTGGTCGTTCCGCCACACGGGCCATGAGAACGGTCTCCCCGTCCACTTCCACCGCTCCGGGGTTGAAAGCGCTGACCACCTCCAGTTCAGGTCGGGTGGGTTCGATGTCGTCGGGGTGAAGTACGCATTCGTTGAATTGTCGTTCGGCAACCATAGCGGCGTTTCCTCACTTTGCGTGTATTTTTTCGGTGCGCCTCACTTACCGGTGAAGTCATTGTAGAGTACAGGCCCGTGTTGCGCATCCGTTTGTGCCGTCGGCGGTTGTTTATCCCGGACATTTTACGAGTCGTAAGTGGCGCCGTACGTCGAAGTGACAGCTCGGTCGGAGATCAAACCGGTGTCGTTTGAGTTGTTGAAAACACACTGTGATTCACAATTGGCCTGATTGTTCGACATTACCTCTGGCTGAAGCTGCTTTTAGAATAATTCACGCTTGAGGCGTACTTCTGCACTCCCCGAAGACGCGCAAACAATGCGATAGGGCCTTCTGGGAGGGCGAAGGTTCCAGTTTGATTGCCGTTACCGTGATCTTTGCCTTTGAATACACCTTGTCACGCCGCACATTGCGATTTTAGTATTAACACCTCTGGGGTGTTCCTTATTGTGTTATAATCAAATGCATCTGGGATCGGACGTGTTAAGCAGCACTTAGATAAGTGGTGAATGTATGTCCACAACTTTCGGGGTTTTAGCGCTGGAAGCCATCTCGGCTTATCTGCTCGTTCTGGCGGCTCATTCGATCCGTCGCTGGGCGGGCCTGGGGCCTTTTTATGCCCTTCTCGGGGGATTGGCCGCCATCATGTCGTGGACGACGGACGCCGGCGTGCATGTGGAGATTGGCGGTTTAACATTCATGATCGGCTCCACGGTTTTTTACACCGCATTGCTGCTGGGAGTGTTTGTGGTGTATGTCTTTGATGGCCCCCAAAAAGCCCGAATTGCGATTTTGACCGTAGCGGTGATTTCCATTCTCATGCCCGTCACAGCGGCAATCCTGCATGCATCGCCGTTTGCCAATACCGCGCTGGCCATTCCAACCCCCGATCTCCGGATCAATGTAGCTTCCGTATTGACCACGGTGGCGGATCTGATTTTCCTGGCGGTGGCATGGGAGATATGTGGCATTCAGCAGTTCAAGGTCGGAACCTGGCTCCGGACATTTCTGGTTCTGCTGGGGGTGATGTGGCTTGATGTGGTGCTTTTTTCCAGCGGTGCTTTCGCCGGGACGGAGGTCTATTCCAGTATCATGGGCGCGACGTTCATAACCCGATCCATTATTGGTTTGGTCGCCTGGCCGTTCCTCTTTGCCTACATCGAATGGGAGCGCCAAAGAAGCGGCGAAAAGCTTGAAAACCGCCCTCTGCTGGCCATCATCACGGAGGCGGCCGCTGTCCGCGAAAAACTCTCCCGTGCGCAGCAGGAGATTGAGCTTCGCAAAAAGGCGGAAGCGGAAAAGGAGCAGGTCATCGCTGAACTTGAGGATACGCTCCAGCATGTGCGACGGCTGGAAGGGCTGTTGCCCATCTGCTCGAATTGCCAGAAGATACATGTTGAGGAGGAAGAAGACCAGACGGGCACCGATCGGTGGATCCCGATGGAGGATTATGTCCGAGAGGAAGCGGGCATCAAACTGACCCATGGCCTCTGCCCCGACTGCATGCACAAACTCTATCCCGACCTGGCGGAGAGGATGCAGAAACAGAAGGAAGACACAAATGGATAGGGAAGGGCCAAGCGGAGAGAAAAAAGTCGGTTCCGGATTTCAGATTTTTTGATATCACTCACCCTGTTACAAGATCCGACCGAGCTCGTCTCGGTGGTGGCCCAAACTGAAATCCGAAAAATACTTGTTTCTATCCGCTCAGGCAACTTGCGCGCGGTCAGACATGCGCCAGAGTATCCGCTCGCAGTGCGGTTTCAAGCGAGGCCAACCCATTATCGGAGGTTATTTTCCGTTCGTGGTCGCGATCCCGAATCCAGGCGATCTGATCGGACATCAGGCTTTTGAGCATCGAACCGTATCGATTGCTCTTGTCAATCCCGCCGGGGGTCTGGATCCGGACTTTTTGGTCCACCTCCAGATTCTTATGACGTCCTTTGCATGCGCAATCGGACCCTACGTAACTTTCAACCACTTCCGTGGTGTGGTCGGTCAGAAGCTCCTGAATGCGCTGTTTCCGATCGGTATCGACAATGGCGTTGACGGTGGCGCGGACCGGTATCCACCCATCCAGAACTATGTCGCCCCGCTCGAATACCAGCCGCATCTGCTGTCGATCCAGTCGCGCCGGCTGATGGAATCCATGATAGAAATTGGCCAGCATGCTGTCCCGGTAGCGAATGGTGCACTGAACCTGCTCTTCCTGGCCGCCTCCCGGTCGCAGCACATATTCGGCGGACTCCACCTTCCCTTCGCCGAACCAGCCCCGGAACATATCGAAGAAATGAACGCCGTGTTCCACGAAAATCCCGCCGCTTTTTTCACGGTCCCAGAACCAGTGTCCGGGCGGCAGAAACTCATCCTTGGCGTAATTTTCAAAATAAGCGCGGACCGGTTCGCCGAGCAGCCCTACCTCAATGATTTTTTTCACGGGGCCATAGAGGGGGTTGTAGCGCTGGACGAGGTTGGCAACCATCATCAGGTCCCGCCTGCCCGCCACCGTCAGCATTTCGCGGGCCTGATCCAGGGTGAGGGCCAGTGGCTTCTCGCACAACACGTGTTTCCCGGCCTCCAGCGCCTGTATGCTTTGCTCATGGTGGAGGAAGGGCGGCGTGGCGATGTACACGAGATCCACCCCCGGCTGCTCGACCAAATTATCGACGGTTTCGTAATCCCGCACGCCGTATTGCGCGGTTACCTCCTGTGCGGCATCGGGATAAGTGGCGGCGATGCCCGCCAGTTCCACTGCGGGCAGTTCCGTAAGATAGGATAGGGCGAATTGTCCAAATGCGCCGCATCCCAGCACTCCGAGACCAACTGTGTCGTCAACCATGATAGACCCTTTCCGTTGATACGACTTGATCTGAGTCATGTCTTTCATCGCGATATGCCCTTGCATCCGATTGTACACGCCATCATTTACATTTGCATACTAGCCCGGATTTTACGGATAATTTGAACTGGCTACCATCCGTGCTGTCCAAAACGTTCAAAAATGCGTTTTCAAACGGGTTCTCCGGTGAGTTTG
>CAZXYF010000126.1:0-8954 GCA_964644705.1 uncultured candidatus Brocadiaceae bacterium
CACTCCTCGGGTTTCTTGACTCCACCGGGGACAGGCAAGATGCCTGTCATACATCCCGCATCCCGAATCTCGCATCCCGAATCCCGCATCCCACATCCCGTATCCCGAACCGCGAATCCCGCCACCCCCGCTGCTGCCGTTCTGCCGTTAACTATCAACTAGCAACTAGCAACTAACAACTATCACCAAAAACCGTCAACCAGCCGTCAACTACTTACCAATTCCCGTCAGATCACACCCGGCCCCAAAAACACCGAACACTGCAACTCTTGGCTTAGCCACCACTTACGTTTTTCGTTCGGCTTTGGTATGCACTTTGCACTATGTATGGTCGCCTTAAAAACAAACATCAATATTCCGAGACACTACCACTGAAAGGCCAGAAACAATGGTGCAAGGGAATGACTCCCTCAGTTCCTTGATCGAGGACCTGGCGCTGGAACACGCCATGGCCGACCCGTCGGTGAAAGATGAAGTGATCGGCGTGCAGGAAAAACTCCAGCTCGTCATCGATCAAGCCGAGGCTGAGTCGCGGAGCGATATTGTTGATCTATTCCTTCCGGGAAAGACCGCTATCGACGAAGCTGTTAGTGACCCGTCTGACAACCTGGAGGAGGCCGCCTCTGATGCGCTCGACACTTTGGCGGAATTGATCGACGAGGGACGGGACCTGGCCCAGAATCCGCCACCTGAAACTGATGAGGCCGATCAGGAGGAGACCACCCCGGAGATATCCCCCGAACTTCTGAGTAATCTCCAGGAAATCGACGTCACCAGCCCACTGCTCAATACAAACGAACCCGATAACCTTGATCAACTCCGTGAGACGCTGAGCGATCTGCATCAACAGGCTCAGGATCAAAACGCCGACGAAATTGCTGAACTCCTGGCCAATCAGATCGAGGTTCTCGATTCGGCCATGGAGCAAAGCCCCCAGAAAGCCGGTGATATGCTCAAAGGGATCGGCGAGGCACTGAGCACCGTCCAGGAAGAGGACAGTGATTCTTGTGCATGGGAGATCCCCGACGAAGCCGAACTGTCTCTGCCGGACAACGCCGATCGGGTGATGCTCGCTGATTTTCTCAATCGATACAGTGAGGAAATCGACTCCCTCAACAAGCTGGCCTGGACCATCGACGACACCGGTACGCTTTCCGATGAGCAGAGAGCCACCATCGACACCTTCTTCCACAACTTGAAGGGCGATGCGGGCATATTCGGGTTCAGCGCCATTCAGGATTTCTGTGACCGATATAAGGAGGCCGTCGCATCGGACACACCGACTCAGTGGTTCGCCGATTTTCTGCCCGAAGCAACCCGGTGGATCAACAACGCGTTCGAATCCTTCCTGCACAACACCCGCCCGAAACGCTCCATTGACGACGTTTTCCAATCGATCGAGACGGCCAGTGACAAAAGCACAAACGACCTGGATCTCGCCGCCTCGACCGATTCTCAGATGCTGAACGAATTCGTCGAAAACCGGCGGCCAAACCTGCTGGACATTCAGGAACTCTCCATCGACATCGAAGACGGGGATGGCGACGAGGAAGAACTCAAGCGGCTGCTCCACACCATCAAGGGTGAAGCGGGCATGCTGGGCCTCGACCAGCTGGAAGCTCTCTGCCATCAGCTTGAAACCCTCATTCAATCCGACACTCCCGCCACCGAAGATGCGGATTATGTGCTCCGGGCCAAAGACTGGCTCGAAGAAGCCTTCGACGCCTATGCTCAGGAAACCACCCCGCGGGAATCCGCACAACCGCTCATTGAGGAAATACAAAATTGTCACGGCATGGATGATCTCGCATCTGACTGTGCAGATTCGGATGACGGTTCCTCGGATACGTCCGACGGGACCGCCTCGGATGACGGATCGATGTCCGATGAATCCGATCAAGAAGCGTCCGCCGGAGACGAAGCCGAAGATCACGAAGAAGACGTCGTGCTGGAAGAACGCGAGACGCCCGGCGTTCTGATGGAAGACCCTGATATGGTCATCGAATTCGTCGAGGAGTCGTTGGAACACCTCCAGACCGCCGACGCGCGTCTTCTGGAACTGGAGGATGACCCTCATAACGCCGACGCCGTCAATGCGGTTTTTCGCGCTTTCCACACCATCAAGGGGCTGGCTGGATTCTTCGAACTGGAACACGTGCAGCGTCTGTCCCACCGCGCAGAAAATATGCTCGATGAGGCACGGGATGACAACCTGACCCTCCAGGGAGCAGTGGCGGACTGCGCCTTTGATTCGGTCGATATGCTCAAGGAGCTTATTACGGACGTGCGCGAGACGCTCGAATCCGGCACTCCCCTGCCCCATCGCGGCGGCGCCTCCGATCTGCTCGGCGACATCAACACGATATTGAATGGCGACGTTCCCGTGCGGGAGGAGACTCCCGCGGAAGAGCCCAGCCAGACGCTGGATCCCCACGAAAAACTGGGCGAAATCCTGGTGGAACAGGGCGCGGTAACGCAGGAAGAGCTGGACGACGCCCTCCAGGAACAGGCCGAAGAAGAATCCGAGCATCCACCCATCGGTGAACTGCTGGTGAAAGCCGCAAAAACCACCAGCAAAAAGGTGCGGGAGGCCATAGCGGAGCAGCTGGAAGGCGGACGACATGAGTTGATCGGGGAGCTGCTGGTTGAGAAAGGCGAGGTGACGCGCCAGGACGTCCGTGAGGCGCTGCGCGAACAGGAAAAACCTCCGAAGAAGGAACCGATTGGCGAAAAGCTGGTCGAAAAAGGAAGCGCGAAAGGCAAGACGTCGCGAAAGCCATCCGCCAGCAGGATCAAGCCCGTTCGAAGGACAAACAATCGAAGAAGAAGAAAAAAGGATCCAAAAGCGACGGTCAAAAAAGCCAGAAGAGCAAAACCAGCAGCAACAACGGCACCACAGTGCGGGAAAGCATCCGCGTCGATGCCGACCGGCTCGACCATCTGATTGAAACAATCGGCGAGATGGTGATTGCCCAATCCATGGTGCAACAATCCATGGAAGATGTTGACATCGGACACGCCACCGGAATACAGCGCAAGCTGGACCGGCTCGACAAGATGACGCGTGAACTGCAGGAAGTGGGCATGTCGCTGCGCATGGTGCCGATCAACGCTACGTTCAAGAAAATGGCCCGGCTGGTGCGGGATCTCTCCCGCAAATCCGGGAAAGAGGTGGACTTCGAGATGTCCGGGGAGAACACCGAACTGGACAAATCGCTGGTCGATCAGATTGGCGATCCCCTGGTTCATCTGATCCGTAACGCCGTCGATCACGGCATTGAGACTCCCGAGGAGCGTCGCGCCAGCGGAAAACCCCCGACCGGACACGTTTACCTGCGTGCGTTTCACGAAGGCGGCAACATCTACATACAGGTTGAAGACGACGGTAAGGGGCTGGATCGGGACGCCATTCTGAACAAAGCCCGCGAAAAAGGCATCATCGAAGATGGTGAAGAGCTGACCGACACGGAAGTCTATAACCTGATATTCCGGCCGGGTTTTTCCACCAACACGGAGGTCACCGACGTATCCGGGCGTGGCGTGGGCATGGACGTGGTGAAACGAAACATTGAATCCATGCGCGGCCAGGTGGAAGTCGATAGCGAACCGGGCGAGGGTTCCACATTCAGCATACGGCTCCCCCTCACCCTCGCGATCATTGACGGGATGGTTATCGGCGTGGGCGACGAACGTTACGTCATCCCGACCCTGTCCATTGAACAGTCCGTGCGGCCCGGCGAGAACGACATTACCCATGTTCTGGGCAAGGGGCAGATGCTGGATTTTCAGAACAAAGACATCCCCATGTATCACCTCGGCCGTTTATTCAAAATTGACGATGCAGAAGACGAATATCAGGAAGGCCTGGTCGCGGTCGTCGATTGCGATGACCGTCAGATCGGGCTGTTTGTGGATGAGCTGCTCGGTCAGCAACAGACCGTGATCAAAAGCCTGGGGGGTGGTCTGCAGAAACAACCCGGCCTCTCCGGCGGCGCCATCATGCCCGACGGAAAAGTGGCGCTCATTCTCGACGTGCCGGGGCTGGTCAAAATGGCCCAGAAGACAATGGATGGCCACGCGCGGACGCAGCAAACAATGAAAGTTTAACTTGTAACTACCATTTACCTTTATCAAGGAGGCGCATCGCTATGGTTGAGGACAGCGCAGTCGCGGAAGAACACGCGCAGGCCGAAGACAACGGCGCGGCCGATGCCGAGCTTTCGGAATTGGCCGGAAAATACCTGACCTTCTGTCTTGGGAAGGAAGAATATGGTCTTGAAATACTGAAGGTTCGTGAAATTATCGGCATGATGGACGTCACGTCCGTCCCCCGAACTCCCGATTTCATCCGTGGAGTGATCAACCTGCGCGGGAAAGTGATCCCCGTCGTGGAAATTCGCGAGAAATTTGAACTCGGTTCCGTCGAGGACACCGAGAAGACCTGCATCATCGTGGTCCAGGTGGGCAATGGCGACACCGACGTCACGATGGGCATTATTGTCGATGAGGTCTCGGAAGTTCTGGACATCACCGCCGAACAGCTTGAGCCAAGTCCCAGCTTCGGCACAAGCATCAACACCGACTTCATCCTCGCCATGGGGCGCGTGGAGGACAAACTCATCATGTTGCTGGATATTGACAAAGTGCTCTCCAGCGGCGAGCTCCATGCACTCGACGAGATGCAGGATACGAACAACGAACAGTAATTAACTCAGTATTATTTTCCAGAGGAGTCGAAACCAATGTTTAAGAAAATGAAACTCAGAACGAAACTGATCATCGCATTTTTGCTCGTGGGATTCATCCCGTTCGCCATCGTGGGCGTCATCTCGCTGATGAAATCCAGCGGTGCTCTGTCCGAATCGACGGAAGCCCAACTCAACGAACTCCGCAAAATCAAAACAGAGCAGGTTGAAAACTACTTTGCGGACCGCAAGAGTGACATGCAAGTGTTGACGGACAACATTGCCGCGCAACGACAGCAGGCATTCCGGCAGCTCACCGCCATTCAGGATTTGAAAAAGAAACAACTTGAAGAGCTTCTCCAGGGGATGATAACCGACGTCAAAGCCCTGGAGGTGGCGGCGCGCAGTGCGTTTGCCGACTTCAAAAAGTACCACGACAAGGTCAACGCTGACCCGCAGGGTGAGTTGCCCGTTGACACGGAAGAGTACCGGAAGATCTATGACAAACATTACGATTCGCTGGCCAAAGTCTGCAAGGCCAAAGGATACTACGATGTTTTCCTGATCTGTTATAAACACGGACACGTGCTGTTCACGGAGGCCAAGGAAAGCGACCTGGGATCGAATGTGGGTCTGGCCAATGGCCCCCAGACAAAAGAAGGGCTTGGCCGTCTGTGGAGGAAAGTGCGAGATCGGCAGGGACCGGCGTTCGTTGATTTTGCCGAATACACGCCAAGTGGAGGCGCGCAGGCCGCCTTTGCTGGAGCCCCACTCTACAACGATGACGGAAAACCGGTCGCCATTGTCGCCTATCAACTGCCGCACGATAAGATTCAGGCCATTGTGGGTGACCGGGAAGGCATGGGCAAATCCGGTGAATCCTACCTCATGGCGAAGGATCCCAAAACCGGGAAATCGGAATTCCGTTCCAACATGACTACAATGGGCGACGGTAAATATGTCCTCGGATATCAGATCACCACGCCCTACATTGAACGGGCGCTGTCCGGAGAATCATTTGAACAAATCTACAATGATTCGTCCGGCGCACCGGTTCTGGTGGCCGCCGACCCCATCGAAGTCATGGATTTGCACTGGGCCATGATTTCCAAAATCGACGCTCAGGAAGCATTCGTGCCCAAAGTGGCGGGCAGCAGTCAGGATTTCCTCACTCACTACAAAAACGCTTACGGCTACTACGACGTGTTCCTGTTCAACAACAAAGGGTTCTGTTTTTACAGCGTCGCCCAAGAAAGCGATTATCACACCAATCTCGCCAACGGCCAGTACAGCAGCAGCAATCTGGGTCAACTTGTCCGGCAAACTCTGGACACACACCAATTTGGATTTGCTGACTTTGCCCCATATGCGCCCAGCGGCGACAAACCAGCGGCCTTCATCGCTCAACCGGTGATGAAGGACGGGCGTGTCAATCTCATTGTCGGGCTTCAGCTACCGAACAAAAGGATCAATTCGATTGTCCAAGAAGGTTCCAATAAAAAGGACAAACTGGAATCCTATCTCGTGGGACCGGATAAACTTATGAGATCCGATTCGGTTCTCAATGACGATTACACCGTCGACGCGTCTTTCGCCAATGACCGACAGGTGGATACCGTTGCCGTCCAAAAAGCTCTGGATGGCCAGAGCGGCAACGAGATCATCACCGATTACAACGGCGAATCCGTTCTGTCGTCGTACGGCCCCGTCGAGGTCTATGACAAGCGGTTTGCTCTGTTGAGCGAGCAGGATGAAGCCGTGGCGTTCAGTTCGGTCACCCAGCTGCAGTGGATCATCGGCATCGTGGGCGTTATCGGCATTGCCTCGATCGTGGTGATTGCCTACTTCATTGCCCGTTCCATTGCCAATCCCATCCGGGAAGTGGTGCAGGGACTGCGAAGTGGTGCCGAACAGGTGGCATCCGCCTCGGATCAGGTATCCCAGTCCAGCCAGGAGATGGCCGAAGGTTCCAGCGAACAGGCATCAAGCCTGGAAGAGTCTTCCGCGTCGCTTGAGGAAATGTCCTCAATGACGGAGCAGAACTCCGGCAACGCCAGCCAGGCCGACGGGCTGATGCAGGAAACGGAGAACATGGTTCAGGATGGCGTGGAAACCATGGAGGAGATGTCGGAGGCCATACAGGACATCGACGAATCCTCCGCCGAGACGGCCAAGATCATCGATACCATCGATGAAATCGCCTTCCAGACCAATCTGCTGGCACTGAACGCCGCCGTCGAGGCAGCTCGCGCCGGGGAGGCCGGCAAAGGCTTCGCCGTGGTGGCCGAAGAAGTGCGAAACCTGGCTCAGCGCAGTGCCGAAGCCGCACGCGACACCGCGGAGCTGATCGAAGGCTCGCGTGAAAACGTCGAGGACGGCGTGGAGGCCGCCGACGAACTGGGTGATAATATGGAAGATATCCAGGAACGCACTTCCAAAGCCCAGACCATGATCTCGGAGATCAGCGCCGCTTCCGACGAACAGGCCGACGGCATCGAACAGGTCAACGAGGCCGTGGCTCAGATGAACGAAGTGGTTCAGCAGAGCGCTTCCAATTCGGAAGAGACGGCCAGTGCCGCGGAGGAACTCTCCTCGCAGGCGGATGAAATGAACACCATGGTGGAACGGCTTGCTTCGATCGTCAACGGGCAATCCGACAACTCCATGACTTCATTTGAGACCAGTTCCGGGCAGCCCTCCGCGCCCCGCCAGTCCGGAAACCAGCAGGGTTCCGCGAATAACCAATCAAGCAGTGGCGGCGCGCAGCAACAAACATCATCGTCCTCGGGCTCTGCGGACTCGGGAGATAACCAGTCAGCCGAAGAGGTCATACCTCTGGGCGACGACGATTTCGAGGATTTCTAACCGCCCTGCTCTAACCATCAGCCCGCCGCGGGAAACATTCCTCCCGCTTCCCGCCGTTTTCCCGCGGCCGGGTTGATCTTCAATACGCCGAACTTAATATAGAAGAAAGGGTTTGAAGAATGCTTACTTCTTCTCATTCAGATATGGCGAGAACAGAATGAAAATGGATAAGCCTGTATATAAACTTGCTTTTTGTCTGGTCATCATCCTTGCCGTGAGCAGTCATCCCTTTGCGGCGGAACCGGAAGAAAAAGAACAATCACCTGTTTTCGGTGAACTCAACACGCAGGTGCCCGGTACATTCAGTGGAAAACTGCAACTCCTCATGATGCGACGTAACTTTGACCATGAGGATGCCTCCAGCGGCACGCTGGCCACCACCCTCCGCTACCTCTCCCCGGAAAAATATCCGGTCCAGCTCGGACTTTCATACATCCACACCGCCCTGTTGTTTGAAGGCGGCAGCCTCAATCCACCCGAAGACGGGGCTCACCGGGTACTTAACGACAGGTTCAGCATCCTTCAGGAAGCGTATTTGAAAATAAAGCTGGATTCCCTCGGGATCGAAGACTCCCATTTCACCATTGGACGCAAAAATAGTGATTACGATTTTGCCCCTTCTTTTGCGATCCGCCAGAAACCCCAGGGGCTGGAAGGACTGTTTTTGCACATCGGACAATGGGAGGATGTATCCATCGATCTGGGCCACATCGAGCGATTCAGCAGCTGGGCGGGCCGTAACGAAGGCGGAGATTACCTGCATTACCGTTATCAGAAAATTGAAGATGTCATTGCGGATCATGATAACATTGCAACACCAGACAGTGCCTCCAACATGCAGTTCATCAACATCGAAGCCCAACCTTTCTCCATCCTGGACCTCACACTCTACGACCTGTACGGCCACAACCTCTACAACACATTCGGCGTGAAAACGGCCCTGACACTGGACAGCACAGAGACAGGCAGTCTGGTGTGGAACAACCATTACATCAACCAGACAGACGTCGGAGACTACGACGAGGTGCTGGGTCAGGGGCTCGACGCCAACGCCTGGGAATCATCGCTACAGTTCAGGCACAATAATTTTATGATCGAACCGGGAATCTTCACCGTGCTGAGCGAGGATGCTTTACGTCATCCCATGGAATCCAGCCTCACCTGGGAGTACACTCTGGATTGGTTTACCCGCCCCAACCTTGGTGATAGTAACTCTGCCTTCCTGAAAAGCACCTACACGTGGGGAGATACCCTGTTCTATGGGCTGTGGTTTGTGACCGACCACGACAGCGACGTCGGGAATGGAGCCTTCGATCAGGAGATTGACTTCGTGATCAAACACAATTTTACCGACAATTTTTCCGCCGCGATCAAAGCCGGTTACGGTCATCAGGACAACCGCGG
>CAZXYF010000127.1:0-8874 GCA_964644705.1 uncultured candidatus Brocadiaceae bacterium
CGAATGGGCGCGATCAAAACCCTTGAAAATCAGTTGAAACGAAGACGGGAAAGATTGCGGGAAGCACGAGAATGGCAGCGCAAGCACAGACAACTTTTGGAAAAACTGACGGAAGCACAGCATAATCTCGGTCGCTATGTTGCACTGGTCGAAAAATACAGAAGTCAGTTTCCGAATGGGCCAGAGAACGAACGATTAAAAAAAATCCAAAGTGACATAAAGCTGGGTAAAGACTTGATGCGGGTGAACGACTGGAAACTGGAGACAGGTCTGTCTTTTCCAGCGTCCGCGCAGCAATTGTTGAATGGGCCTCAAGGACAGAAGACTGTATGGCAGAATACGCTGGGGTGGTGGCGTGAGGTGGCAGGGACCGCTAGCGAGCGGAAGAAGTTACGGGACAAGATGGACAATATGTCCCAATCCCCTTTGTTCACAAAAGTGATTATGGTAACCAACAAAGATGGCGAGAAGGTTTTCTCCTATGATATGCCGGAATTGAAGGGGGGCGGAGGAGGGAGTTGGGGATACAGAATCAAAGCCTTAAAAAGCCCCAGTCGCTTTTCTATCCGCACCGTGGTGGTGAAGGAGAAACTTCAATTGAAACCAAAGAATTTGTTGGCTCAACATTGTCGCTGGGTGCGAGAGTTCAAAGACAAATTGTCGAACACGGAACCTGTGAATTACGGATGGGTTACGTTGAAGTCGCTGGAGGAGCTCGGGAAAGATAAAAAAGTGGAATCTGTTGTGAAGGGTCGCATATTCCGCGATCTTTTGCACTGGGTCGTGCGAGCGATGTGCATCGAGGATAGTTCCTTATCTCAATTATCTGAAAAGCTGGATAAGATTGAGATGGATGTTCCCTGGATGAGTTACAAACGGTCGTTTGACGTGGTAACCGCGCGAGAAAAGATACAGAAAAAACTGAAGGATTTTGACCGCTTCTCTCCTCTGAGGAAACGACTTGAGATGAAGTGCAGAACCAGGGAAACAGTGTTGAATCGATCCGTATCATTTGTCGGTGTTGTGGATAAAGATGATGGTGCGTACCGGTTCAAGGTGAGCCGGGCCGCCAGTGGAGAACTCTGGATTGTTCGAGAGAATCAAACGGGGCAACGGGAAGTATATGTGGCAGCCGAGGAAACAGAAAATGGGCAATTTCGTGCCAAGAAGGGCGTCCGACAATATTTGTATAAAGGATGTCCTGTGTATGCGCCGCGGGATGGCCAGGACACCGAGCGCATGGGCCGTATGCTTATACCGCATGGATTCAATCCGCCAGAAAAACAGTGGAACAAACTGTGGCCGGATGCCTGGCCCGTGAACGAAAGGCCAACGAAGAAGCAGCAGGGAGGTAACTGATGTCCGACACTGAGTATTACATGCGATGGCGCGGCGACGTGAGCGGTCCGTACTCCGAGGACGAACTATGCGAGATGGTGAAGCGTAACGATATCTGCGAGTGGCATGAAGTATCGGAGGATCGCAAAAACTGGCAGGAGCTCGTCGAAGAAATCGAGATGGACGATGCGTTTGCTCCTGTCGAGGAGACACAATCAGAGGATCGTGTTGAATCTGACCAGGAATCCGACTTTACTCCCGTCAGGGCCGAAGAAAAAAAATGGTATTATGCCGTTGGTGATGAAGTGGAGGGTCCATGTGCCGCGAGCGATATCAAAAGCATGCTGGAGAGCGGGTTGTTGAGCAGGGAGGATCAGGTTTGTCCGGTTGACGATCCCGATGGGTGGGAAATGATCAGTCAAACACCCGAGTTTCAGGCTCGTATGAACGGTGGAATGGCTGATGCGGGGCCGGCATCTCCTCCTGGAGGACCCAATGGCTCCGAAGAAATACCAACAGCGGAGCCCTTTGAAGAACCGAGCGGTTCGGTTTCGCCGAGCTATCCACTCGTCGGGGTGGGCTTTTTGATTCCTCTGGTGGGTTTTATCGTGGGGGCAATCTACGTTGGGGAGGATTCGGAACAGAAACAGGCCACCGGCCGAGCGTCTCTTATCGCCGCAATTGTCGGTCTAATTGCGTATGTTATTGTGATACTGGTTCTCATACTGTTGAAACCAGAGATGATCTCTGAGACTGTTTAGACCATTGTTCGATTGAACCAGTTTTCGTGCACGGTAAATTGCGAGCGTGCATTACAGCGCGACACAAATAGAAACGGATGAAACATTATGAGCCAACGAGAGATGGTACCCGAACTGGACTGGGAGCGCGAAGCGTTCGAGAAGAAACTGGGGTTCCCCGCTGCCAAATATACCGGCTGCAACCTTCTTGTGAGCTTGCTGGGGGCGGGTCTGTTGTCGGTGTTGTTTTACCTCTGCATGTACCCGTTTCGGGCCACGCGATTCGCCGCCATCTTCTATGATCGGGGTCCAGTACCGTATTTCATCGTGTTTCTCAGCATGTGGTCGCTGACGACGTTGCTGGTTAAATGGCGCAAAATTCGCCTGCAGGAGAAACCATTGAGCAGGAGGGTGGTGCCGGACGCCCGGGATTTTGTTTTGTCACCCGCCACGGCCGACGAAGTTCACGATATGCTCTATGATTTGGCGGATAATCCGGAAAAATTCATTGTGCTGAACAGGATCGAGAGGGCCATCTCGAGTCTGCGAAACATCGGTCGGGTCTCGGATGTCGATGATATCATGCGTTCACAGGCCGAGAATGATGAAAACCACATGGAGACCACCTACACCGCCCTGCGTGGTTTTATATGGGCTATTCCAATACTGGGCTTTATCGGTACTGTTCTGGGACTGTCCAGTGCGATCGGGAGCTTCGGGAGTGTGTTGTCCAGTGCTGAGGGTATTGACAAACTTCGCGGAGCTCTCCAGAAAGTGACGGGAGGATTGTCCGTTGCTTTCGATACCACCCTTTTGGGTTTGGTGGCGGCGGTGATCATACAGTTTATACTCACGCTGGTGAAAAGGAAGGAGGAGTTCCTGCTGGATCGCTGCAGCGAATACTGTCATCAGCATGTTGTGAGCCAGCTGAAGACGCTGCAGGTATCGGAAGAACATGAGATTGAGGGGACTTCATGAGTCGGCGAAGTGGTAGCCAGGGAGGGCCGGTGAGCCTGTTTGCCTTTCAGGACATCATCACGGCTATTACGGGTATTATGCTTCTGGTGGTTATTTTATTGGTTTTGAATGTTCTTGAATCCAAAATCACTGAAACTCCCCAGGAAAAGGACGCTCAGCGGGAGGCGATGAAAAGCAAATTGAAGCAGCTGCGAGAGAAAAAGGAGGATCTGCAAAAACGGGTGGAACAAGCAGATGCCCGGCTGTCGTCCGAGACTTATACGCAGAACCCGGAGGATTTTCGCCGTAAAATTGCCACCGCAAAGAGTAAGCAGGAAAAACTGGAAGCCGCAGTTTCCAGGTACCGAGGCATGGTGGAGACGAAAACAGCTCAGCGGCAGAAAGAAAACGAGACGGTGTCCGCTCTTGAACATGCCCGTGAGAAGTTGCAGAAAGAGCATCGGAAATTAAGCCGGCGATACAACAAACTGAAGGTAAATCGTAAGGTGGAATATGAGATTGAGGGAACACAGAGCCGCACACCGATACTGGTGCAATGTGAAAAGGATAAAATACAGGCGGGAAAAGCCCGCGGAACGGGTAAACCAGAGACGTTCACCGGGCAAAATTTTGTGACGCAATTTATGCAGTGGGCCAAAAATCATAGCGCAAGTCAGGTTTGCTTTTTCGTGCTGATCCGACCGGAGGCGGCCTCCTATGCGGATGCGAAGATCATCGAGCCCCTCAGGGGGCGCGATTATCAGATTGGATACGAACCGTTGGAAGCCAGCGTGTCGGCGTTTCAGGGGAGGGGGACGAAATGAGCCGACGAGGAAGAACCACTGGATTCAGTAGTTTGGGATTGTTACTGGATACGATGTGTAATGCTTTTGGCGGCGTTATTTTCATCGCCATGTTGGTCGCTGTTCTGTCTCAATTTACGCGGGTTGGTTCCAATGCGGAGGAGGATCCGGTTCCGATGAAGAAATTGCGAAGCCAGGAGCGTGAATTGCGGGCGACAATCCAGCAGATGGAGACGCAACTGGATGTTCAGGCGGTGGCCGCGGACTCGGGACGAGAGGAACGGCAAAAACTCAAACGCCTGAATGCAAAATTGGAGAGTTTGAGGGATACCAATCGTGAACTTGGTAAAAAGGAAAAGCGGTTGGAAAAGCGGGCCGAACAGGAGACCAGAACACAGCAGGATCTGGCCCAAAAAGAAAAAAAACTTCAGAAGAAAGTAAGCGAACTGAAGGCGAAAGTCAGCAAGCTCCAGAAAAAATTAGCCCCCCTGGAGGAGGGGAAAGAGCGGACCCTGACCGCCCGGAGCGTTCGCGAATCGGACAAAGGGACGTTCTGGGTGATAGTAAAATGGGACAGGCTGTATCTCATTCAGGAACCGGTGGGATCGCTGGGGACTTTCAGGAGAAACACGGACGATGTGCGGATCGGAAAGGCGAAGGGCTTTACAGTGATAGAACCAAAGAAAAATCGGGGAACTGCCCTGCGGGGCAACTGGAAAAAAAGTCAGGACGTTCAGAGCATGTTAGATGCTATTCCTTCCGAACTGGCAAGTTTGCAGTTTGCGGTTTTCCCCGATTCATACGACACATTTATTGGACTACGGGATTTTTTCCGGGACAAAGGTTACGCGTGGAACTGGGTTCCGCTCAGGAAAATGGACCAAAAGTTGGTACTGGGATCGAGTGATAAAACGACTGTACAGTGATGCAGGAGCGTGCATGAACCGGTAATCATTTGATCGGCTGAATCGTGTTATGGGAACGGATCAGAAAAAAACAGCAGATGTATTAACCAGCAAACCCGTGATTACTGCGGGAATAGTGGCGGGATTCCTGATGTTGCTGGTTTGTTTTATGTTGCTTCTGTCTTCCCTTCAGGGTGGCGGCGCAGAAACTGCGATGAGTGGAAAAGAAGGACAGGGGAGGGATGCGACAGAGGGACGGGGCAAGACGGTTGGCGAAGATCGAGATGGACAGGGAAAGGGAGACAGACAACAGCGCCCTCGGACAAACAATCAGTCGGAGCAGGACGGGGAAAACGAGCGCAAAACTCCGGCGCAATCCGCGGAATCGAAGAACAACCAGGGCCAGACTCCGGTGACTGCCCGTCCCGCGGAGGATGCAGAGGAAACCACCTCGGAGGAAACTGAGGAGGATATTTATGTGCTGAAGACTGGTTCAGTCGGTTCGGCGGGTGCAGCACGCGATGGTTCGGGCAGTGACGCACCATCGTTTTTCGGTATCTGGGACAAGGGACAAAATATTGTCTACATCATTGACCGTTCCGGTAGCATGAGCGACGGGAGACTGGCAAACGCGAAAAAAGAACTCATCAAAAGTTTGAAAGAGATGGACAGTGATAATCTGTTTTCTATTGCGTTCTATTCCGATTCTTATTCGGTGCTTCCCCCCGAATCGTGGATACGGGCTGAGCCGCAGCGTGTGCGGCGAGCGGTCAAATGGGTCCAACAAATTACTATTTCCGGGGGCACACGGCCGGTTCCGGCCGTAAAACGAGCTCTTCAGATGGAGCCGGACGCCATTTTCCTGCTTAGCGATGGTGAGTTTTCGGGTGGGCTGCTTTCGGATAATCAATTATCGGGCGATGCGGTTGTACATGCCATAACCAAAGCTAACAAGCCCGTACATGCGCGAATACACACGATAGGTTTTGGTGATGTATCCGACGATACTGTTTTGAAAGCAATTGCCAGACGCAACGGCGGCATATACCAAAGTGTGGATCAATAATTACGCACACATCTTGGAGTGAGCATAAGAGGCAGGGACTGAAATGGGACGAAACGAAATGAAATTTCGATGCGGTGTATGCGATGAAGTGGTGACCGCTGACACAGAGAATATGGGAGCTTTGGTGCGGTGTCCATACTGCGAGTCCAAGGTCAGGGTTCCTGAGAAGACAAATTCGGTAGCTGATTCTAATGGCCCACGAAAAGCGTCGTCTTCCAAAGGAGAGAAACTCAGAAGAAAAACACGGATGAAAGACCCGCAGCGGACATCGGGAGCGCGTCCTCTTATGTGGTTGGGGGTGATCGGGGCAATCGGGGCTTTTGTTCTATTGTGCATCGTGGTGGCAACAGTGGTCAGTGTCTCCAGTGATGTTCCGGACAGGAAAGAGACCACAGAGACGGAAGAAAAAACAGTAGCCGCCAGAAACGGATCACCGTCGGAACAAGATAAAAAGCCGAGAGATAATGCCTCACAGGATCCAGCAGGGGAGGATGCAAGAGTCTCGGACCCCAAATCTTCCGGCAAGAAAACTCAGTCAGAAGAGCCGGACACATCTGCCAGCAAAAATGGAGGGGGTGGCGATCCCGTGGTAAAGGGCAGAGTCGCGGCCATACCTATCCGGGGGGGCATCAACGGGAAAACGCTTGAACTGGTTCGTTCTGGGCTGCGGGAAGCCCGACAACAGAACGCTGAAGCTGTGGTTCTTGTGCTGGATACACCGGGTGGATTGACCCAATCGGCAGCCAAAATCGGTGCTGCCCTCAACAGCAATAACGCTCCCGATAAAACTTTTGCCTATATCGCCAAAGGGAAGCGCGGTGGTGCATTTTCGGCGGGAGCTCTTCTCGCCTTCGCCTGCGATCAAATCATTATGCAGAAAGGCGCTGTCATCGGAGCGGCTCAGACGGTTTTTATGTCAAAAAGCTCACCCACTGGCAAAGTTCCGATTGAGCATTTCCCAGGCGGAGAAAAGAAAGTGTCTGCATTGAAAGCCCGGTTCCGCGCCTTCGCCGAGCAAAACGATCATCCGGGAGAGGTGGTGGAAGCAATGATGGATACGGACGGGACACTTCGTGTTAGTAATGCTAAGCCGCGCAAATTCAGGATGTATTATGGCGAATCGTCCGGACAAAAAGGTGTCGTGGTCAAACCAGATGGTGATATACTGACCTTGACTGCTGGAGAGATGAAACAGTGGAATCTGGCACAGGTGGTTGACAGTGCACGCGAATTACAGGATGGAGGTATCATCGGGCCGGGAGCTCGTAACCTGTTGCAGAGTGCTATTTACACCAACCTGGTGCAACGTCAGAGATCAAGGCTGAGAGCACTGAAACGAGCTAAGAAACGGCTTGGCCAGGAATTTGACGCGTTAATAAGTCACCAGCGCAGTTTGGGAGTCAACTTGTTTGCCAAATCGTTCAAATTTCCACAAGGGTTGTTGGACAATACTGCCCCCAAACTCCAGCACATCAAAAAAGGGAAACGGGCATGTGCAGACATTATTCAGTTACTGAAGAAGTATCCAAGCCTGCGGGTCCCGGTGAGCTACATGAAAAATACAGTTATGGCCAGGCTGGAACTTTTGCAGAAAACGATAGAAAAAGTCGGTAAACTAACATCTAAACGTATGTCTCAAAATTTACCCATCCAAAGATGGCAGCGGCAGGGGAACCTTATTATCGGTCTCATGGCGAAGGCGCAAATCTGTTTGCCGAAAACTGATGGGCGGGGGAAATGGGCTCTTCTCACCCTGCATGAAGACGATGCTCGCCGACGTCAAATACTCGTTAATTTCTTGGATAATGCGTTCCCTGGGGAAGGGAATCGGTTACTACGTGTAATCCGTGGTCAAAACTGGTACTGGAGTGACGTTGTAGATGGGTATGAAATCAAAGTAATGAACGGCCAACAGGGCAGACGAGAATGGGATTTAGGACGGAACTGGGATCACAAAGATTTGGTGGTGGGTCTGAAGAAAAAATAATTATAATGCAAATAAAATGCAGAGGAGAAAGGCATGTACATCGAATGCCCTGAATGTGGAAATTCCATGGAAGTGTCGGCAAACCTCACTGGTAAAAAAGGCCGATGCCCGGAATGCGGGACCGTGTTTACCGTAAGAGAAAGCCAGGAGAAGGCAGATGATCCGTCCTTACCACCTGACAATACCTCTGCAATAGAACCGGGCGATGAAAAATCGAGCGAAACCAAACGTTGCCCGTTCTGTGGGGAGGAAATACTGGCGAGGGCGAGGAAGTGTAAGCACTGTGGAGAATTTCTCAATGAGCGGGAAGGTGATGCAGGTGGCGGGCCCGTTGGTAACCACACTTCAACAGGCGATGCCCAAAAGGTCAATTCCCAGAGCGAGAAGTTGGTCTGGAAAGGTCATCCCTCGCATTTGTGCTATATAGTAGCGTATTTTTTTGGAGGTATATATATTTTAGGCATTATAACGGTTCTGTTAGGCGGTATATATATTTTAGGCGGTATAACGGCTCCTTTAGGACTCATGATCATTGTATGGGCTTTCCTGGACCAACGTTATAGAATTTACACGTTGACTACGAAACGAGTGACAATGAAAAATGGCATCCTTTCACGCCAAACCGAAGAAATTATGTTGGATGATATCCGCAATATCGTTATGAAGCAGGGAATAATTGAGCGTCTGCTGGGTATTGGCTCGGTCGAAATTGCCTGCGCGGGTACTGCCGCTGTCGAAATGAAATTTAGAGGCGTGGTTGATCCCGATGGGCTAAAAAGTAAGATTGCCCAACAAAGAGATGCTGTGTAGTTGATGTCAGAACGATTTTGACCAGTACCTGGGTGTTGAACGAGGCGTTCCAGACATGGGGGCATACTTTTCGTTTGTGGAGTTACAACATGTCTAAAATGAAAATTGAATGTCCCCTTTGCGGGCATACTTTGAGAGTGGCAGATTCATTAGCGGGCAAATCAGGACGGTGTCCGAATTGCGAAAAACGTATCGAAATACCGTCGGATCCTGAGGAAACAAGTCAGGCTCCGAAAACACCGCAACCTCCCCCTCCTTCTGCACCGCC
>CAZXYF010000128.1:0-4635 GCA_964644705.1 uncultured candidatus Brocadiaceae bacterium
TACCGGGCAGGTATATTCTCCTGCTGAAATCCTGTGCCTTTCCACGGCACACTATACAAGACCGCTTAGCGAGGCTTCGATCTATAGTATATCCTTCGACACATCGAACATCAAAGCGTGTTCCCGCCTTCGGCGCAAATCTCGGGGTCCCACTGCCTTTTTCCTTGACACTCTGCACACGTCAGGATAAAATGTTGGATGAATCAAACTTTGGAGGGAATTGATGCCAGATACCGCTGCCCTATCGTCAACAATGGAGGATTACCTGGAGGCCATCAGTCGTCTGGTGAGCCGCGAGGGGGCGGCACACGTGAAGGATATCGCTGAGACGACGTCGGTGCACATGTCAACCGTCACCACCGCTCTCCACACGCTGGCGGAGAAAGGTCTTGTCAACTATCGTCCGTACGAAGCCGCAACGCTGACGGAAGAGGGAAAAAAAGTTGCGGACCGGATTGTCGGGCGCCATGAGGCCATCAGCGATTTCCTGTCCGGCATCCTCCTGGTGGACGAGGAGGTGGCCGAAGAGAACGCATGCCGCATGGAACATGTGCTGGATCGAGAAGTGGTGGAACATCTGTCCCTTTTCGGTCGGTTCGTCAAGGAATGTCCGCGCGCCGGTGAGGATTGGTTGGACAAATTCCGCTATTTTCTCGAGCATGACGGGGAACCGCCGAAGGATGAGCAGGCAATTGCTGACTGGTTACACAACCTCCAGAAGAAACTCGATACCGATAATGAAGGAGACGACAGAGTGACGACACTGGATGAGCTGGAATCCGGGCAGGAAGCAACAATAGTAAAGGTGGGCGGAACGGGATCAATACGCCGTCGGATGGTGGACATGGGAGCCGTAAAAGGAACGACGGTGGAGGTCGTGAAGGTGGCTCCCCTGGGTGATCCGATGGAGGTCAAGATCAAAGGGTACAACCTGACATTGCGCAAAAAAGAAGCCGCAAACATCACAGTGGATACCGACAACTCATGAATCAATCACGATCACAGCACAGCATGCCGTTGATGATGCAGGAGCCAGGTCAAAACGCAAGAATCCTGGAGATCCGTGGCGGACAGGGCATACGTCAACGACTGTCGTCGATGGGCATTTATCCGGGAGAAATCGTATCGCTGGTGCGAGGAGGTTCGGGCGGACCCGTTATCGTAGAAGTTCGCGGCAGCCGGGTGGTTATCGGACGAGGCATGGCCCATCGGGTGATCACAGAAACCGTCGAATAATTTTTTAAGACGAAGTTTGAACGTTCCAAGAACTCATCGGAAAGATATACTGATGCCCCAATCAACAGAGGATGAACTGGCCCCGGACGCAGACATCAAGGTCGCCCTGGCGGGAAATCCCAACTCGGGCAAAACAACCGTTTTCAATGCCCTCGCCGGCGCCCGTCAGCACGTTGGAAACTATCCGGGCGTGACGGTTGAAAAAAAGGAAAGTGTATTCACCTGCCACGGCGAGCAGGTGGAACTGGTCGATTTACCCGGCACCTACAGCCTCACCGCGTACAGCATTGAGGAGCTGGTGGCCCGTGATTACGTGATCGAAGAACAACCCGATCTGGTGGTGGATATCGTCGATGCCTCCAACCTTGAACGCAACCTGTATCTGGCAGTCCAGTTCATGGAACTGGGCATCCCCGTGATTCTGGCGCTGAACATGAGCGATGTGGCGGAGGCGCGGGGCTTTAATATCGATACCGATCGACTGTCTGAACTGCTGGGCGTCAGAATCGTCTCCACGGTCGGTCATCGGGGAGAAGGACTGGAGGAACTGAAGGAAGCCATCGTGGAGGTGGGAGCAGCCAAAACGCCCAAAAAACCGACCGTCGTAACCTACGGTGAGGAGATTGAACGTGAAATCCATAAACTCATTCCGCAGATCCACGAGGATAAGGCCCTCCGTCAGCGCTACAACGCTCGATGGATGGCCGTGAAACTTCTAGAAAATGACAGCGAAATTCGCGAAGCCGTTGAAAAGTGGGCCGCCGACCCCGACGCCCTACTCGAAGCAACCCAGCAGGCAGCAAATCGGATCAAAAGGGACTTCGGAGAAGATCCCGAGATGGCCATCGCCGATCAGCGCTACGGATTCATCTCTGGAGCCTGCACGGAAGCGGTTGAACAGACGGTCGAAGCCCGACACACACTCTCCGACCGCATTGACCAGGTGGTGACCAGCCGCGTGCTGGGAATTCCTATTTTCCTGGGGCTCATGTATCTTGTTTTCAAGCTCACTTTCACTCTGAGCGCGCCCATGATGGGCTGGGTGGAGGCCTTTTTCGCCTGGCTGGGCACCAACGTGGCAAGTCTGTGGCCGGCCGGTTCCGAAAGCGCTTTGAAATCCCTCATCGTCGACGGAATTATCGGAGGCGTCGGCGGCGTGCTGGTCTTTTTCCCCGTGATACTGCTTCTGTTTCTGGCCATATCCATTCTGGAGGCATCGGGTTACATGGCACGGGCCGCATTCATCATGGACCGTTTCATGCACAAAATCGGCCTTCACGGACGAAGTTTCATTCCCATGCTGCTGGGTTTCGGTTGCACGGTCCCGGCAATTATGGCCACACGAACGATGGAAAGTCGGCGTGATCGGTTGACCACCATTCTGGTGCTTCCGCTGATCAGCTGCGGGGCGCGTCTGCCCATTTACGCTCTGTTCATTCCGGCCTTTTTCCCGTCCGAATGGCAGACCCCTCTTTTATGGGGGATTTACATGATCGGGATCGCGCTTGCAGTGGTGCTGGCCAAACTCTTGCGGAGCACGTTGTTCAAAGGGGAAGTGGCCCCGTTTGTGATGGAACTGCCGCCCTATCGGATGCCAACGATCAAGGGCACGCTCATTCATATGTGGGAGCGCGCCTGGATGTTCCTGCGCAAAGCCGGAACGATCATCGTGGGGATCTCGATTGTGCTATGGGCCCTCACCAGCTATCCCAAACTCCCCGCCGAACAGGTTCCTCAGGAACAGCCAAGGAAAGCGGCCCAGATGCAACTGTCCCATTCGGTGGCCGGACAAATCGGACACGCGATGGAACCGGTGATGGAACCGATCGGTTTCGACTGGAAAACATCCACGGCCATGCTCGGTGCGTTCGCCGCCAAAGAAATGTTCGTGGCACAACTGGGAATCGTCAATTCACTCGGCGAAGTCGGTCCGAAGTCCACACGACTGAGGAAAACCCTGCGCAAACAGTACACCCCCCTTCAGGCATTCTGCATCATGCTTTTCTGCCTCATCAGCGTGCCGTGTATGGTAACGGTGGTGACGACGTGGAAGGAGACCGGTTCCTGGAAATGGCCCGCCCTCCAGGTTGGAGGCCTAACGGGCCTGGCATACGTGATAACGCTCCTGGTATATCAGGTCGGGAGCATTTTCGCTTAGGGAGGAGACAACGATGCCTGTTATCGAAACCATAGCCGTAATCGGAATTGTGGCCCTGGCGCTGATTTTTACCGCGCGCAAATTCGCTCGAATCGCCCGGGGCGAAGACGGCTGCAACTGCGAGGGCAGCTGTCCTTTGACCACCCCCGACGAATGTCAGACGACAACACAAAAAAACACAGATGTGAAAGAATCAATCTGATGGAATAGCGGATGTATGGCGCGCACCGAGTGCTGGCAGCTCAGATTTTCGACAATGACATCGCCCCAACCAGAATATGGCCTCTCAGCGAGTCGGATCCCGTGCCCAATTGCGGCGTGGACGGGAGGCCACAAATATTGTCCCCCCAGCCACATTTCACATTAGAGCAACTTTTCCGCCCCTGAATACACTTCCTCCACCTTCAGAGCCGCGGCGGCATTCCCCGGATGCCCCTCAGGATTCCAGCATTCCATGTCGTCGAATACGGAGCCTTCGGTGTGATATTCAACGGGACCTTTCACCTGATACGCGTCACCCTCCCCGGTGATAAATAGAATAGCCCCCAAACATTCACCCAGAATGTTGGCCCGCGTCTTGTCAAAATAATTATCGGCCACGACGAGAGTCTCGTCGTCGTATCGACTGACACACGTAGCGTATATGGAATTAGGTTTCCCATCCGCATCCACGGTGGTCAACACAACAGGTCCTTCGCGTTCTTCCCATGCTTCTACAACTTTTTCGGGCAACTGAGCCATCGTACGTTCCTCTCTTTTTCAGAAAAAAGCGAGATTGTAAGTTGTCTGATTGTATGCGCCGTTTTGTGCCCGGGTTTTTGAGGGGGCCAATCGACCAGAATCGTGCACCTGGCAACACTCGGCTCAAACTCCCCATAAGCGGAACGAGGATATTTCACCAGTTGCAGCCGTCGGCGGCGTTTATGCCGAGCGGTGAACTGCCAGGATCACAACGACACATCCTTGACATGATTTGATCTCTAATATAATGCTAGGTTATTCGAACGTCAACAGTAAGCAGCAACCGTAGTAGCTCACAAAAGTATCCTGACACACTGCCCGGCAAGCAGCTGAGAACGCTGGTGCGGGCACTTCGCGAATCATGCAACGGCTGCACTCCTTTCACCAGTTCTCAACAATAGGCCGAGGTATTACCCATGCATTTAGTTATCGGCGTTACTATCGTCCTTGCGGTTGCCATCCTGATGTCGATGACGGGTCGGGGAGGCGGCAATTTTTAC
>CAZXYF010000128.1:4645-8859 GCA_964644705.1 uncultured candidatus Brocadiaceae bacterium
CCCCGCCAGCTTCTTGAAGCACGACGAAAAGAACTGTATGTGAAACATCCCGTGCCGAAACACTGGCATGAAGACTACGCCGAGGGCCGGGCCAGTACCAAACCTTTCATTAATCCACAACATTAAGCCGAGAGAGTAAAACATGTATTTAGCTATTGGCATCGTTGGCGTCCTTTCCGTTGCCACCCTGATGTCCATGACGGGTCGAGGGGGCGGGAATTTCTACGTCCCCCTGCTGATCGCACTCGGTTTTCAGGCGCACCAGGCGGCCACCACCGCTCAGCTCATACTGATTGCCAGCGCAGCCGCTGCAATGCTCGTTTTCTCCAGCCAACGTGCGGTGGACTGGAAGCTGGCTCTGGTGATTGACCCACCAACCGACGTCGCCGCTCTGTTCGGTGGGTATTACGCACATGTGTTTCCCGAGGAAGTGCTGAAATTTATTTTTGCCGGACTGCTGCTACTGGCCGCATATTTCATGCTTCGGCCGGTCAATGAACGCGCGAATTATTCTGGAAGCCGATTCGGATTCTGGGAGAGGGAATACCAGGGCGACACATATGTGGTCAACCTGTGGGCGGTCATACCGATAACGGCGGCTACGGGATTCGTGGCGGGCATGGTGGGCATTTCCGGCGGATCTTTCAAGGTCCCCCTGATGATACTGGCCTGCGGCGTACCAATGCGCGTCGCCGTGGGAACCTCATCGGCCATGGTCACCGCCACCGCACTTATGGGCTTCATCGGTCACACGGCCAGCGGCGACTTCAATCCTGCTTCAGCTATTCCCCTGGCCGCAGCAGCAGTAATTGGTGGCCTCCTGGGAGGAGCTTTTTCACTGAAGACAAAACCGCGCAACCTCAAGCGCATTTTTGCCTCCACAACACTGGCCGCCGCCATTTTCATGGCTTTCAACGCCTGGCTGTCAAGTTGAGCTGTCTTAAATGAGCCTCCTCCTCAGCCAAAATTTCGCAAACCTCATGCCTGAATCATTCTAAAGGCATCCTCAGCCACACATAAGGTCAAGCAGTCAGGGCAATTCCTATTCACAGTATATTCTCATGCAATCGAACAACATCGGTATGGCCCTGCAATCGCAGGACCGATCGATCAGCCCAAAAACTGAGCAACGACCTTTTATATGGGATCGGCACTTGCACTGGTTTTGAATACCACTACAATGTTGGAGTTATCGAATGCCGGAGCACGGTCGATTCTCTCCCGTCCGGTGCCGCCGCAAAACGAACACGGCTCATTTGTGGAAAAGCGTAATCTGTAAAAACCGGGCGGTTGAAAGAGGCGAACGCGGCTGACACGAATATTTCACAAACCTGAAACGTGAATTATTCGTACCCGGACCTCAGAAGTACTTTCACATTTCTCGCAGAGACAGAAACACATTGAGAACTCCCATCAACTTCAACAGGAGCTTCTATGCTTATAACTATAGCAAGCGGTAAAGGCGGCACGGGCAAAACCACATTGGCGGTCAACATGGCGGCCACACTGGCCAGAAACAACCGGATTGATGAAGCGATACGTCTGCTTGACTGTGACGTGGAGGAACCGGACGATCATCTCTTCGTGCAACCCAATTTTTCTCATCGGCATGAAGTAACTGTCATGCGACCCCGATGGGAGGAAGACAGCTGCACCGGATGCGGCGCATGCCAGGAGGCCTGCAACTACAACGCCATCGCGGCCGTGCCGATCCCCGGACGTGATAAGAAAAAAGTAATGGTTTTCCCCGAACTCTGTCATGCATGCGGGACCTGCAGCTATGTTTGCCCGGAGGATGCCCTCATCGAGGAACCGGTCAGTATCGGTGAAGTTGAAGCCGACCCGGACGACGGTGAATTCTTTTTTGGTCACGGCACCCTCAATGTCGGTGAACCTCTGGCACCGGCCGTGGTGGAAGGGGTCAAAGAACATGTGGCCGACAACGGTATCACGCTGATCGATGCGGCTCCCGGCACCGCCTGCCCCGTGGTGGAAGCCATGAATGACGCCGATGTCTGCATACTCGTGACCGAACCGACCCCCTTCGGGCTCAACGACCTCCGGCTGGCCCTGAACATGGCACTGAAGATGCGAATCCCCGCCGGCATCGTCGTGAATCGCTCAGATGGAGAAGACGAGATCATCCAGGGATACGCGGAGGACACCGGAGTACCCATTATCGGCCGTATTCCCTTCCGGCGCGACTTCGCGGAAACCTATTCTCGAGGAAATCTGTTGGTGGATGATTTCCCCGAACTACAAGCACAACTCATGGCCATCTATGAGTCGGCAGGCGATCTGATCGGGACTGAACCTCCGGCCGTTCCCGAGGAACAGTTGCTGGGCGAAGCCACACCAACCGATACCAGCCAGCCTCCGGAAGGTGGTGGAGGAAACTACCAGGAATGCACGGTGATCAGCGGCAAAGGGGGAACCGGCAAAACCACCGTGACGGGGGCCCTGGCGGCTTTGGCCGATGATCACGTGATGGCCGATTGCGACGTGGACGCCGCCGATCTTCACCTCCTGCTCAAACCAGACACACACGAAGTGCGCGAATTTTATGGCGGGCTTGAAGCCACCATTCGACCTCAGGATTGTACTGGCTGCGGACAGTGCGCCGAACTCTGCCACTTCGACGCGATTAAAGTAACCAGGCGCGATGAAAACGGCGCTCCCAAAACATACCAGGTCGATAATCTGGAATGCGAGGGATGCGGCCTGTGCGGTTATGTCTGCCCGGTAGATGCCATCGATGTGAGAAAATCGAGAACGGGCCAGAGCTACGTCTCAGACATGAAATACGGCGTAATGTCTCACGCTCGACTGGGCATAGCAGAAGAAAACACCGGGAAACTGGTGACTCGCGTTCGCGACCGCGCGTCGGATTTGACCGTCCAAAACGCCTGTTCGACAATTCTCGGCGACGGCTCGCCCGGCATGGGATGCCCGGTGATTGCCTCGATCTCCGGTGTTGATATCGCCCTGGTGGTCACCGAACCCACCGTCTCCGGGGTGCACGACATGGAACGGGTACTGGAACTGTGTCAGCATTTCAGCGTCCAGAGCCTTGTCTGCATCAATAAATGCGACCTCAACCCCGAACAGGCAAACCGAATCCGATCCATGGCCGAAGATTTCGGCGGCCGCGTCATCTGCGAAATACCGTTCGATCCGCAGGTCAATGCGGCACTGGCAGAAGGCCAAAATCTCATCGAATACGGTCAGGGGCCCGCGGCTGAGGCCGTTCGTGAGATCTGGACTGAATTGAAAAAGGAGCTTTAATCAATTGGAAATCAAAGGGTTTCAGAAAAACAGCATGATCGAATGGGAAGGGAGGCTCTCCTGCGTCATCTTCCTCCCTTATTGCAATCTCCGGTGCCCGTACTGTCACGCCGCTCATCTGCTGGAGCCCGAGGACACCCCAACCATTCCACGGGAACAAGTACTCAGCTACATGCGGAATCAGGAAGGATGGCTGGACGGCGCGGCTATCACCGGCGGAGAACCAACACTCCACGGCGAGGAATTGCGCGAACTCATACGGGACATACGAGCAACGGGGCTGGATGTGCTTTTGGAAACCAACGGAACCAATCCCGATATGCTGGATGACCTTCTTTCCGAAGGGCTTTTGACTGCCCTGTCCATGGACGTAAAAGGCCCGCTTGACCCCGATGGTTATGGGAAAATCACCCGGACCGATATGGATGTGAATGCACTGCGGACATCAATCGAGATCATCAAAAACAGCGGACTCGAATACGAGTTCCGAACGACCGTGGTGCCCGGTCTGGTTGGACCGGAGGAGCTCAAACACATTGCGCCGGAACTGGAAGGCGCCCGTGCACATGCACTCCAGAACTTTCAGCCCGACCACTGTCTGGATCCAGCGATGCGCGAGATAACCCCATTCTCCCCCGACGAGATGGACGAACTGGCCGATATTTCCGACCCGTATGTCGAGCGGGTTATTATCCGCGGCCGGGACCACGGGGTAATTCACGCCGCGGAAAACTGACCCTTACCCCAGACCTCCTGATCCGTTGGAAAATACAGTGAACCGCACGTAGTGGCTAATCGTCTGCCCCCCGGCACAGGGCCGGAGGAGGGTATTTTGGCGCCGTAGTTCGGCTCCTTTTCTTATCGAATTGAGGTACCTTTAGCACAAAAAGGTGTCAAGTTATTTTCCACTGTCCTGCTTTTGAGAATGG
>CAZXYF010000129.1:0-8632 GCA_964644705.1 uncultured candidatus Brocadiaceae bacterium
GGCTCGCGCTGGCGGAGGCGTCTCAGAAACACCTGCATTCTGTGCTATCCCTATGTGGCGGGAACAAAGTCCAGGTCGCTCAGCTTAATCCAGTTCCGCCAGATTCTGAATCACCTTCTGCAGTTTTTCACGAAGTTCCTCCGCACGGTTCTTCTGACGCTCCACAACTTCATCAGGTGCATTCGCGAGAAAGTCTGGATTGTGGAGTTGTTCCTCGATTTTGGAGATGTGATCCTCCACATCCGCTTTCTGCGCTTTCAGACGCTCCCGTTCCTCCTCGATATCGATCAAACCGCTGAGTTCAAAGAACACCTCGGTGGTTTCCACAACGCTGGCGGCCGACTGCGATGGTTTTTCAACATCCACCCCATGTTCAATGTTCTCGAACAGCCCCATGGTCTGGAGGAATTCAGCTCGTTTCTCCACCACCGCATCGGTGGTTGCATCGGGACAGGAGATGACCACGCGCATGGGAGTATTCTCGGCGATGCCTTTATCTTTTCGCAGGCGACGGCCCGCGCTGATTATTTTCTGGAGGAATTCCATCTCCTCCTCCATCTCCTCGTCACGCATATCGTCACTGACTTCGGGCCACTCCGCCACGATCAGGGCATCGGATTCCATGCGTTCTGAGGTCACCGGCGCGCCTTCGTCCGCGGCATCTTTCAACTGGTGCCACAGGGCCTCGGTCATATAGGGGATGAACGGATGCAGGATACGCAGCGATTGGTCCAACACGGAAGCCAGGGTTTCCCGCGCACACGCTCTGGCAACCGGGTCGTCCGACTCACGCAGCCGGATTTTGGCTTCCTCCAGATACCAGTCGCAGAACTCGTGCCAGAAGAAATCATAGATCGACTGAGCCGCTTCATTCGTTCGGAACTCTTCCAGATAGCCATCAACCTCATCGATGGTGGCCATCAGGCGGCTGACAATCCACTGATCCTCAAACGTCCGTTCCTGCTCAATTTGTTCCGCGCTCAGATCCGGAGCCTCATCGTCCTCTTCTTCCAGATTCATGAACGTGAACCGGGAGGCATTCCAGACCTTGTTGGCAAAGTTCCGTCCCATCTCAAACTTCGACTCGCTCAGTTTGATGTCCTGTCCTTCGGTGGTCAGCATGATCAGGCTAAACCGCACCGCATCGGCCCCGTACTGCTCGATCATTTCGATAGGATCGATGCCGTTGCCCAGGGACTTCGACATTTTCCGGCCCATCTCATCGAGAATGGTGCCATGAATCAGCACGTCACTGAAGGGGACCTCATCCATCAGTTCCAGTCCCATCATCACCATGCGCGCCACCCAGAAGTAGATGATACCCCGGTCGGTGACGAGCGTGTCGGTCGGATAATACGTTTTCAGATCCTCGGTCTCCTCGGGCCATCCGAGCGTGCTGAAGGGCCATAGCGCGCTGGAGAACCAGGTATCCAGCACATCTTCATCCTGTTTCAGCTCCGTATGACCGCATTCCGGGCAGCTATCGGGATGTTCCCGGGCGACCACCGTATTTTCGCAATCCTGGCAGTAATACACCGGCAGGCGGTGGCCCCACCAGATCTGGCGGCTGATGCACCAGTCACGGACGTTTTCGAGCCAGCTGAGATAGTAATCTTCCCACCGTTCGGGATGGAAGCTCACGTCACCGTTTTTGGTGGCCTCAATCGCCTTTTCGGCCAGTGGACGCATCTTCACAAACCACTGATCCGACAGATACGGTTCGATCACGCAGTTACATCGGTAACAGTGACCGACCGAATGAACGTGGGGTTCAATGGTCTCCAGTTCTTCGTGCTTGTGCAGATCTTCAACCAGTGCCTCACGGCATTCCAGCCGATCCATGCCCTCATACTTCTCACCGGCCTCAAACGTCATACAACCTTCCTCGTCGATGACCTGTATTACATCCAGATCGTGACGTTCGCCAATATCGTAATCGTCTGCATCATGCGCCGGTGTCACTTTGACGGCACCCGTTCCGAACTCCGGATCAACCCACTCATCCGCCACGATGGGTATTTCCCGTCCCAGTATGGGGAGGATAAGCGTTTTACCCACCAGATGTTTGTACCGTTCGTCGTCCGGATTAACCGCAACCGCGGTGTCCCCGAGCATCGTCTCCGGCCGTGTGGTGGCCACCGTCAGATACTGATGGGTATCTTCTTTGAACGAATACTGAATGTACCACAGGTGCCCATCGTGTTCTTCATGCTCCACTTCATCATCGGCCAGAGCTGTTCCGCAGCGCGGACACCAGTTGATAATGTATTTACCGCGATAGATGAGACCCCGTTCGTGCAGCTGCATAAACGTTTCCAGCACCGCATCGCTCAGTCCTTCATCCATCGTGAAACGTTCCCGGTCCCAGTCCAGTGAGGATCCAAGACGTCGCAGCTGGTTCGTAATCCGGTCACCGTATTCCTCCCGCCAGTCCCAGACGCGATCGATAAATTTGTCGCGTCCAACGTCCCAGCGGTGAAGCCCTTCTTTTGCAAGTTCCTGTTCCACGACGTTCTGCGTCGCGATACCGGCGTGGTCGGTACCCGGAACCCACAGCGCGTTATCTCCCTGCATGCGCCGCCAGCGGATCATGATGTCCTGCAGGGTATTGTTGAGAGCATGCCCGATGTGCAGTTCCCCCGTCACGTTCGGCGGCGGGATAACGATGGTATATGGGTCTCCGGAATCATCGGCCTCCGGATGAAAGTATTTACCCTCTTCCCAGAAATGATAAATCGGAGCTTCGATCTTCTCAGGGTCATATCGTTTGCCAACTTCGATATCAATCATGGTGTGTGTCCTACCAGAAGTAGCAGATCCAGTTTATGAGTTCTCATCCGCTTCCATCAGCAGTTTGTATTCAATGCTGTCAATCAACGCTTCCCAGCTCGCCTCAATAATATTTTCGCTCACTCCCACGCTCCCCCACGTATGGGATTGATCGGTGGTTTGAATCACCACCCGCACGCGGGCCGCGGTGGCCTCCCGGGGGTTGATGACCCTGACCATGAAATCGCTCAGGTGCATCTCTTTAAGCACCGGGAAATGTGGCTCAAGTGCTTTCCGAAGCGCCCCATCCAGCGCGTTCACCGGCCCATCCCCTTCACTGGCCGTGTGCTCCCGCGTGCCATTGACCGACAGTTTCACGTTTGCGTCGGTAACGAGCGGTGAGCGCTCGTGTTTCATGGTGTTCACATGATACCCATCCACGTCGAAGAAACTGCGATACATGCCCGATTCTTTCTTGGCCAGAAGCACGAATGAGCCTTCAGCCGCTTCGAATTGGTAGCCCTCGTTCTCCAGCTCGGCAACACGGTTCAGTATGCGCGACATCACCTTTTTGTCCTGATCGATGCCGTGGCGTTCGAACATCTCACGAACCGTGGCTTTCCCCGACAGTTCACTGACCAGGAAGCGCCGTTCATTCCCCACCAGTGACGGATCGATGTGCTCGTAGGTCAGTTCATCTTTCAACATGGCGTCCACATGCAGACCACCTTTATGGGCAAAAGCGCTGGTCCCCACAAACGGCTGGTCCCCCCGGAACATCATGTTCGCCTCTTCGTATGCAAACCGACTCAATTCGGTCAGCCTTTTCAGATTCTCCCCCCCGATCGCATCGTATGGTGTTTTCAGTTCAATGATCGGGATGCCCACGCATAGATCCATGTTGCCGCAGCGTTCGCCGAATCCGTTCAATGTGCCCTGGATATGGCGGGCACCGCATTGAACAGAAGCAACGGAGTTGGCCACCGCCAGACCACTGTCATCGTGACAGTGAATCCCGACCGGCATGTCCACGGCTTCGCATACACGTTTCGTGCCCTCAGCAATTTCTGACGTCAACCCCCCACCATTGGTATCGCAGAGCACGATCCAATCCGCACCGGCATCCGCGGCCACCCGCGCCACCTTCATCGCGTGTTCTCCGCCTTCCTTCAGTCCATCGAAAAAATGTTCTGCATCCAGAATGACCTCCCGGTCATGTTTTTTCAGGTATTTGATCGAATCCTCCACCATGCGCAGGTTTTCATCCAGGCTCGTATCCAACACCTTTTCCACGTGCATATCCCACGCTTTGGCCACGATGGTAACAACGGGTGTTTCCGCAGCCAGCAGAGCCTCCAGCCCGCGGTCATCCTCACATTGTGTCTCCGCCCGGCGGGTGCTCCCAAAGGCGGCAAGCCGGGCCGTATCCAGATCCAGGTCCTGCGCCCGCTCAAAGAATTCGGCATCCTTGGGATTCGACAGAGGGAATCCGCCCTCAATGTAATGCACCCCGATACCGTCGAGCTTCCGTGCCACTTCCAATTTTTCTTCAAGAGACAACGAGACACCTTCGGCCTGGCATCCATCTCTGAGGGTCGTATCGTATATATATATCTGATCCTGTTTTTTATTCATCTCTTCCATGAAATTGAAGGTCATACGAGAAAATCAACCAGCTCATATCGTCTTCATCTGCACCATAGCTTGGCCACCGGATTGCAACTTAGAGCTCGAAGGCCTCATGCACCGCATTAAGTGCCCGTTCGCCGTCATCGGCATCAACCACCACCGATATTTTGATCTCCGAAGTGCTGATCATCTGGATATTCACCCGTTCCTCCGACATCGCCTCAAACATCCGTTCGGCCACACCGGTATGGCTGCGCATACCCACGCCCACGATGCTCACCTTCGCCACATCCTCATCCACTTCCAGCGATCCGGCGTTGAGTTCCTCGGCGAGTCGTTTGGCCGTCGCTCGGGCCGCCGGCAGATCGCTTTTGATCACCGTAAAGGTGAGGTCGGTCGTGCCGGCCGCGCTCACATTCTGAACGATCACATCCACGTTCACGTTGTCGCTGGCGATTCCACCGAAGATGCGGGCCGCGATGCCGGGGGTATCCGGCACATCCCGAATGGTAACTTTCGCCTCATTCATCTCCAGAGCAGCACCGCGCACATCAACCTGTTCCATATCTTCTACTTGTGTCACGAGCGTTCCTTCTCCTTCACCAGAGCTCGACCGAACTCGAAAGGGGACATTGAATCGTTTCGCAATTTCCACGGCCCGGGAATGCATCACACGTGCTCCCAGACTGGCCAGTTCAAGCATCTCATCGTAATCAACCACCTCCATCCGCGAGGCATCGGTCACCTGCCGCGGGTCCGCAGTGTAAATCCCGTCCACGTCCGTATAGATGTCACAGCGGGTAGCATCAAGCGCCGCAGCCAGGGCCACCGCCGTCGTATCCGATCCGCCCCGTCCCAGCGTCGTGATATTGTCCTCGGAATCAATACCCTGAAACCCGGCAACAATCACGATCTGATCCCGATTGAGCTCCTGATTCAATCGGTCGGTATTGATCGTTTTTATCTTGGCCTTGCTGGATACGCTATCGGTGCGAATGCCCGCCTGTGCCCCGGTGAGGCTGATCGCTTCATACCCCTCGGCGTGGATTGCAATGGCCATTAACGCAATGGACATCTGTTCCCCCACGGCCATCAGCATGTCCATCTCCCGGGGATCGGGTTCGGAATGCAATTTACGGGCTTTTTCGATCAGCTGATCGGTTTGATCACCCATCGCACTCACCACAACCACAACCTGGTTGCCCTGCTGGAATTCGTTAACCGCACGCCGGGCCGCCAGCTGAAGTTTCTCCGGGGTTGATACGGATGAACCACCGAATTTCTGCACTACCAGAGCCATTTGAATTCAACCATTCCTGTAACAGGTGTTCTATGAACAACAATAATGCGATACGGGGCGTGGAGACGGCGACACTCTTCGTCCCGTTGTAATCTGTCCCTGAACCGCTTATGGTATTCTCCAGGTCGTTTTTCTTCAAGTGGAGGCACCCGCAAGCAATCATGTCCAGTCATCAACACGGTCCCCCCAGAATCCTTACGATCGCCGGCAGCGACAGCGGAGGCGGTGCCGGCATCCAGGCCGACCTCAAAACCATCACCGCGCTCGGCGGCTTCGGAATGAGCGCCATCACCGCTCTCACCGCTCAAAACACCTGTGAAGTGCGCGACGTGCATGTACCTCCCATTGAGTTCCTCCGGCTCCAGATCGATGCCGTTGCAGAGGATATCGGGGTTGATGCTGCCAAGACGGGAATGCTCTATAGCGCCCGCTGCATCCGGGCCGCCACCGCTTCGGTCGATGCCCACGACATCCCGCATCTGGTGGTGGATCCCGTAATGATCGCCCAGGGAGGATCCCGGTTGCTGGAAAAAGAGGCCGGGGTTCAGCTGCAGGACCACCTCTTCCCCCATGCGGAGCTCGTCACTCCCAACTTGCTGGAAGCCGAAGTGCTCAGCGGACGGTCCGTGCGCACTCCGGAGCAGATGCGCGACGCTGCGCGGGAGATTAAAGACATGGGCCCCACGGCGGTACTGATCAAAGGCGGACACCTGAAAGACACTCCGGTGGACCTTCTGTATGCGGATGGTTCGTTCCACAAACTGGAATTTGAACGCATCGACACCACCAACACACATGGAACGGGATGCACTTATTCAGCTGCAATCGCCACCTACCTGGGTGCGGGCATGGATATCGCTGACGCGGTGGGTAAGGCGCGGGAGTCCCTTCAGGTCGCCATTGAACAGGCTCTGCCTCTGGGAGCCGGACACGGTCCGCTCAACCACCGTGCCATGTTCAGCGAAAAACTTTAGCCCCGGAGAAAACCTTTATCACGCACACCTGCCCCCGGACCTGTCCAAAATAGCGTTTCGAGAAGCATGATTCTTTGTCCTTATCATCGTCTTTACCATAATCTGCCGTTGTGTTTGGTGGTCTTAGTATCGATGGAGAGGCACACAAAGGCAAAGACGAAGATAAAGAGGTTAGATACACCTCCCTAAACGTAATTGGGGGGTGGTTTGCGAGATGGACTGTATTCCCGGCTCAAAGTTACCGGAAAACCCGTTTGAAAACGCATTTTTGAACGTTTTGGACAGCACTGACCTGCCCCCCGCTGACGAGGCGTGAGGAAAAGCAGGTGGTGATATGAACAACTGTCGCAGGGTCAAAAACACCATCAGCCATATTCAAGACAGTAAGTTATGAGCAGACAACACAGGGCCTATATCGGACTGGGTTCCAACCTGGGCGAACGGAACGACATTTTGAACGGTGCCGTGGAGTCACTGAATGATCGCCCACTCATTGAGGTGACACGGGTCTCCTCTTTCATTGAGACCGATCCGGTCGGCGGCCCCCCGCAACCCCCTTATCTTAACGGAGCAGCCGAAATGAATACTGTCCTGTCCCCCATAAAACTTTTATACGCTCTACACGATATAGAGCAAGATTTCGGGCGCGAACGACTGGAACGATGGGGACCCCGGACACTCGACCTGGATCTGCTTCTCTACGAACAACAAATCATTGACACAAACGTTCTCACTGTACCTCATCCCCGCCTGCACACCCGGCGGTTCGTGCTGGAGCCACTGAACGAAATAGCGCCACATGCACTCCATCCCATCCTGAACAAAACGGTGGAATCCATGCTGGAAACACTGGAAACGTGACGTCGTTCGCAATCGGCCAGAACATTGTTACGAACCAGGGCGTCATCCCTCTTCATTCCTCCGGTCACAATTCGGGCAGATTGGCCCAATCGGCTCCCCGCCCTGCCCCTCTGCCCGAGAGCCGTACTGACGCAAATACGAAGCACCGGTAAACGCACCGCACGAAGGGCACGTATTTGTAAGATAGCGTCTATGGCTGGTCAGACTGTATTTCGTCTGCAGAAGCGCCCCGTGCTGTTCCGCGATTTGCACCTGGTCGTCGCTGAATTTCTCCGGACCAAATAGATGACCACCCGCCCGCACCACCGCTGCCGGCATAGTCAGTCCACAACGCCAGCAGGGAATTTCAATGACGTATAGATCCGCCTCCACCAGAACTTCGGCACATTCCGGGCACTGAGGCCGCAAACAGAGATCCACCAGATCCGGTCTCAACGGTTGCTCATGTTCCAGTGCCAGGAGGTCCCGGCCGTTGCTGATATGGAACTGAACCAGGGTGACACCGTGATTGTCACAGTATTCTCTAACATGATCCTCCGGCGCGTGAGTAACAATCACCTCGATAAACGAAACGGGAACACCATCACAGTCAAACAGCGTCATGTCCGGTCGGCAACCGTAAAACGCGTGTTCCAGTTCCACGGACTCCGCCATTTTGAGCAGATTCCCCCCGTGCACATCGCCGCAATAACAGCACTGCCATTGCATTCGGAGTGGTCGTTCATGCCGTATATTCCTGGAGATTCGGTGGCGGAGCAGTTCTTTTCCCATAAAGTGCAACACACCTTCAGGATCACACATTCCTCCAGCATAATGCGCAAAGTGGTGGCGCTTAACCTCCCCCTTCCGGGCAACAACGGGCTCCTTGCAGACCGGACAGATGCAGCCACAATCGAGCCCGCGGTCCACGGCTGAAACGTGCACGAGCTCCCCGTCACGCTCGGCATACGGGATTTTAATTTCGCGTTTGCTCATATCCCCAGACGCCCTTCTGAACCGGTTCAATACCGCTAATAAATTATAGGGTACAACGTTTCCCCAGTTCAGGCCTGTCCAAAACAGCGTTTCGAGAAGCATGAATCTTTGTCTTTATCATCGT
>CAZXYF010000130.1:0-8610 GCA_964644705.1 uncultured candidatus Brocadiaceae bacterium
GGAGGACTGGCCCGAGCCCCGACACGTTATGAACGCCATCATGCGGTCGATCTAATCGAGGTGGGCCCTCCACTACATGCCTCAACTCCGTTCAGCTACTCAGCGGGAGTGTTTTTTTTCGCCTGTTTCCTCCGAGGCCGGAGAACCTGCACGGTTTCCACCCTTTCCAGATTCAAGCGCGGCACCGCATTCACATCCTGGAACAAAGGTTGAATCCGGCCCGGCCGAACATCGGTCACAGCCCCCACCGGCAGTCCTGCGGGTATTTTAGGGCGGGCGGATAGCTCCTCCTCCACGGGCGAGGTAACAAGTACATCGCCGTTTTCCACCTTCGCTTCACGTTCGAGCCACTCTATCGAGCACTCCTGATCCCCCGTCCCCTTCACGATGCAGAGGGAGCGATTACGCTGCACACGACAGGAGGTCCGGTTTCCCGGGTCCGTAATCAGTCGCACCCGGCTAAACCAGTGGCCCACCTCCGACACCGTCCCGATCAAGGCTCCCTCGGAGGTCACCGCTATCCCCTCATCCAGGCCTTCAGCCCCGCCAGCGCTTATAACCAGACTCTTGCGCATTGAACGCGTATCGTAGGATACCACCCGCGCCGCGACCGGGGTAAAAAAGTCCGCCCGTAGAGGTAGCTTTTCCTGATCTTTCAGACGTCGGCGCAGAGCCAACAACATCTCACGCAGGCGATCATTCTTACTGGCCAGTTCTCTCGCCTTCTTTTCTGCCAGCCTATTTTTCTCCTGCACAACAATGGCATCCCGAAGTGTGCCTGTCGTCGCCAGCGCGTCCCCGGCCGTTTCAAAAACAAGCCCTTCAGCACCGGCCACCACCTCGGTGAAAACCACTCTCACCGGAGTGGTAAAACGCGCCGGCAAAAGTACAATCAACACAGCGATGGCCGTCACATACGCGGTGACAATCAGACTGCGCCGGAACTGTGATTGACCTCTGGGCATGGGATGCACACTGCAATTGGAGAAATACCTTTGCGGAATCGAGCGGTCTTTCATAAGTTTTCCAGCGTTCCGAATCTGCTTTCCGCAGTTCATCTTCCGGCCGTACAACTCGGAACAATACCGGGATTCAGAAATTCACTAATGCAGGGATCCAGCATGGATCTGTGCCCCCCTGCATCTTTACAGCTTTTATTACTGGGCTATTTCTGAATTTCTGAACATATCTGGCACCTGAAAAACCCAAAAAGACTTCTGCAGAACCGCCTGACAACAGCTGACACAATTGTACGGGGCAGATCCTTGCACCATCAAGGAAGACCTCACCGGCCCAAAAAAAAGCAGGACAGTATCCAGCCGATATACGCAGGTCTGAATCCAGCCTCCCCCGCCGTCCAGTCACTTTTCTAACGGGCTATCACCCCCTCTGCGCCCCTGCCGCTTCCGCATACATCCGAAGTATGTCGTCGATCAACCTGTCCCACCGGAATTTTTGCGCACGATGCAACCCCGCCCGAGACAACTCAGCCCTCCTGCCGGATGACTCTGATAAGTGCTTCATAGCATCCGCCAGCTGTTTCACCCCGGAGGGATCCACGATAAGCCCCGCGTCACCAACGCTCTCGGCAAGCCCCCCCGCCCGCGTGCTGATTACAGGGGTGCCGCAGGCCATGGATTCCAGCGGGGGGAGGCCAAACCCCTCAGCCACGGAGGGAAAAACCAGAGCACGGCTCATACCGTATAAAAAGGGGAGGTTTTTTCTGGTTACATACCCCGTCCGAGTCACCGCACCCTCCAGACCAAACTCCCGAATCATACGGTCAACTCGCGTCGTGACCCATCCTTTTCCGCCCACGAGTATTAGATGCTCCCCCCCCTCTCCCTGTGTTTGCAGGCGACTGAAAGCGCGCAGCACGCACGAGAGGTTCTTTTTGGGCTCGGGATTCCCGACGAATAAAAAGGGCTTCTCGGGCAGACGGTGCTCCTCCCTGTATTCATCATACACCCGCTCCGCGAGGGGACGAAAAATATCGTCCACTGCGGGATGCACAACGCAAGCACGAGACTGAACGGAAGGAAACTGATCCCTCAAACAATCACGCGTCCAATGGGACGTGCAATGGATTCGTGCCGCCCGGCGAATCGATCCAGGTAGTCGGAGACGGAAATGGATACGATTGCGCAACCGACAACACGCCGGGTGGGTATAAACGAACAGGTCATGGAGCGTAACAACGGTTGGAACGGGCATCCGAGCAGGGGCCACATAAGCGGGACAGTGAAGCAGGTCGAGACCGAAGCCACTCGATAGGGCCGGCAGACGAGTCTCCTCCCACAAAATGCGCGCCGTCCGACTGTTTCCAACTCCGCGGACCCGGTGAACCCGCATGCATTCGGGGGGACCCGTCTCCCCGAACAGGCCAACTCCCTCCCGTGCAAAGACAACGTATTCGTTCCCTCCGTTTATTCTGCTCAGAGTCCGGATCAAGCCGCGAGTCCACACCTCGACCCCCGTATCACGATCGCCCAGCACTGTGGCATTGATCCCGATTCGCACGCATATCCCCGATCACAAAAACAAAGACGTAAATATCTTATATGGTTTCCGCGCGCCTCATGCAAGATTTCGAGATCGGTCTCTCTGCCCTCCCGTCTGGAACCATACCCCCATATTACACCCAGCAGTGCGATTATCCGGGTTGACGGTCCCGGGGGAATTCTGTATAAGTCAGTACTGTTTAAATCAACACCACCCCCGGCGCATTCTTCCCGGAGACCAACGTCCCGCCCTCGCCGATGGGGTTTTAGTTAAACACTGAGGAGGCTTGTTGTGGCAAGTAAAGGTAAAGTTGTGCTGGCGTACTCCGGTGGACTCGACACATCCATAGCGGTCCGCTGGATTCAGGAAACTTATGACATGGATGTCATCACTCTCACGATCGACATGGGCACCCAGAAGAATCTCGAGGAGGCGCGGCAGAAGGCACTTGAGGTCGGGGCCATTGATGCTCTTGTCGTCGACGCCTGCGACACCTTCATCGACTATTTCTGCTGGCCAGCTCTGCAGGCGGGAGCATTATATGAGGGTGTTTATCCCCTTGCCACCGCCCTCGGTCGCCCCCTTATCGCCAAACTTCTGGTGGATACCGCACACCAACATGGCGCGCAGGCAATCGCCCACGGTTGCACCGGAAAAGGGAATGATCAGGTCCGTTTCGACGTGGGCACCCGGACACTGGCCCCCGAGCTCGGGATCATCGCTCCGGCACGCGAATGGGGCATGACCCGCGACGACGAGATCGAATACGCCAAAAAACACGACATCCCGATCGAAGTAACCTCGGAGAGTCCCTATTCCACCGACGAGAACATCTGGGGACGCAGCATCGAGTGCGGCGTGCTGGAGGATCCGTGGGCCGAACCTCCCGAAGATGCTTACGAGTGGACGGTCAATCCCACAGATGCACCCGAGGAACCGCAGTATGTGGAGATTGAGTTTGAACGCGGGGTTCCCGTCGGCCTGGACGGCGAAAAAATGAATGGGCGGAAACTCATCGCGCGACTGAATGACATCGCAGGATCGCATGGGGTTGGACGCATCGACCACGTCGAAAACCGCCTGGTGGGGATTAAAAGCCGTGAAATCTATGAGGCTCCGGCCGCCGTCGTACTCCAGAAGGCCCATCGAGCTCTGGAAGGACTTACCCTGACGCGCCCCGCCATGCGGTTCAAAGAACAGGTCAGTCAGCAGTATGCCGATATGGTGTACGACGGACTCTGGTTCAGCGGTTTCCATCAGGATCTGCTCGCCTATGTGCAGTCGAGCCAGCGCACGGTTACCGGCACGGCCCGCATGAAGCTTTACCGGGGCAACGCGACCAAAGCCGGGGTGAAAAGCCCGGTCAGCCTCTACAGTAAAGAACTGGCCACGTATGACGAAGAAGACGAATTCGAGCACCAGGCCGCACTCGGATTTATCAAGCTGCACGGGCTGCCGAGTGAGACTCAGGCCCGGACCCAGGAGGGATCATTTGAAAAAGCCAATCTCACCCCTCAGGTGATGCCCCCCGAACTCAAGCCCGAATAAATACCACGCTCGCCTCACCGGCGGCGCGTTGTGGGTCTCGTTGGAGGCTCTCTCAACCGCAAGTCATTTCTGGCCCTCAGTTAGCGTTCCGGAGGATCCGGCATTGAGTCAAATGATATTTCTGGCAACCGACGATGGCGTCTCCATCTGGGCTCGTGACCACGGGGACTACCTCCGGAAAGATAGACACCTTGCCGGAATCCATGTCACCTGCATCTCCGCCTGCGGCAAGAGCATCGTCGCAGGAACCACTCAGGGGATTTATCGTTCCGATAACGGTGGTCAGCGGTGGCAGGAAAGCAGCAGCGGGTTGAGTCTTCCGCACTTAAGGTGGGTGTCTCACAACCCGGAGGATCCACAGTCCGTTCTGGCCGGCACTGAACCCGCCGGCATATTCATCAGCCGCGATGCCGGAAGGACCTGGCTTGAACGAGGGGAAGTGGGGCAATTCCGCGACGACGGTGAATGGTACCTGCCCTATTCCCCGGAGGATGGATGCATTCGGGATTTCGCTTTCCACGGGGATTACGCCTATGCGGCGGTTGAGGTCGGCGGCATGCTGGCATCCGCGGATTCCGGAACAAACTGGAATCTCATTGAGGGATGCACCGGCACGCCCGATATGCCCGCCCCTCCCACGATGCTCCATCCCGATGTGCATTCGGTTATTACTCACCCATCTTCAGCGGATCTGATCTCTGCCTGCTGCGGCGGTGGATTCTACCGTTCCACGGACCGGGGGAAGAGCTGGGGGAAGATCTATGATTGCTACTGCCGGGCCGCCTGGATCCACCCGTCGGATCCCAATCATATTGTTCTGGGCCCCGCCGACGACGTATCGCAAAACGGACGTGTTGAAGTGACCCGCGACGGTGGTAAGACGTGGACGGAAACCAGCGGCAATCTATCATCTCCCTGGGCCGAACGAATGGTCGAGCGTTTTTTACCCCTCCCCGATGAGCTGCTGGCCATCCTTTCCGATGGTGAGATTTTGCTGCGCAAATCAGATGGTGGAGACTGGGTGAGCGGTTTCTCCGAGTCAGCCCCCGTCAACGCCGCAGCAACGACATCTTTTGAGTGATCCGCGGATCCAAGCACAACATGGCGCAATAGATCCGGTTCGCCCCAGCCGCCCCTCCCCCCATCACTTGCTTCCGAAACGCGATCAGGTTGCATCCTCCCCCCACATCCTTGCGCGGATGCCCCTCCGCCAGGAAGCCGGACATTCCGCACGCCCCCCGCCCCGCAGCCATCCCCCCAAACTTGACCAGTTAGCGATCCAGGTGATATAGTCGAGGGTAGGAGGTCGGCTGGATTCGTTGCATTCAAATACCCCATTTGCCACTAAAAAGAGGGCCGTTATCGTGCGAAAAAGAAACATAGTAGCGGTATTCATCACGGGAATAACCGTTGGACTCCTGTTCGGGTCGGTTGTCACCGGTTCTGCAAACAGCAACTGGTCCAAACTCAAGACCGAATTCTTCAGTCCGCTGAGCATGGCGGTGCATCAGGTGCGGGCACGATACGTTGAAGACGTGTCGCCACATAAATTGCTCATCGGGGCCTATAACGGAATGTTGAGCCAGCTGGACAAATACAGCAGCTACATTCCGCGGAAACGTCTTGAGGAGTTTCAGGGAGACACCGAGGGGGAATTCGGGGGGCTGGGTATCCAGATCCGCTTCGATCCGGTCAAAAAGGTCCTCACCGTGGACCAACCCATACCGGGCACCCCCGCCTTTAAACAGGGTGTTCTGGCCGGTGACATCATCACGAAGGTGCAAGAAGTATCCAGCGGCAAGGTGTATAAGACCTCGGAATTCAAAAACGTCCACGATGCGGTCCGCATTCTGCGCGGTAAAATCGGTACCGACGTCACGATAACGGTTATTCACGACAAAACGGGCAAGCAGGAGAAAATCACCATCACCCGCGGCAACATTACGATCCCGGGTGTACAATCCGCCAAAATGATCGACCCGGAAGGCAAAATCGGCTATATCTACATCTCGAACTTCCACGAGCGCACGGCCAAGGATCTGCGCCAATCCCTGAAGAAGCTCAAACAACAGGGGATGAAAGGGCTGATCATCGATCTGCGTTTCAACCCCGGCGGCCTCCTCTCCAGCGCGGTGGATGTCTCCGACATGTTTCTCACCGACTCGACGGTTGTTTCAACCCGTGGCCGGAAAAGTCCCGAAGAAACCTATCGTACCCAGTCCAAAGACCTGTTGGTGGATGCGCCGGTAGCCGTCCTGGTGAACGGTTACAGCGCCAGCGCCTCAGAGATCGTGGCGGGCGCGCTGAAAGATAATAACCGAGCTATCATCGTGGGCGATACAACCTACGGCAAAGGCAGCGTGCAGAGCATTCTCCCTCTCGGAAAGAATCAGGGAGCCCTGAAACTGACGACTGCCAGATACTATACCCCCGACGGCGTATGCATCGAGGACAAAGGGATCAAACCGCAGATTGAGGTGAAATTGAGCCACGATCAGGAACGCCATCTGGCGCGTAAAATCGCCGCTGAAAACGGTTACCCACCCGTCCAGGAAGACAGCGACGAGGAATCCGCAAAACCGGCTCCATCCTCCAGTAACCAGAACGGGGAGGATGAGCAGAAAGAGGATAAAAAACTGAACGACACCCAGCTGGACAGCGCGATCGATGTGCTCAAGGCGGTCATCATCGAACGCCAGATAAACAAACTCAAGCATACAGCGGCCAATTGACAGCCTGAACCGCGTTGAGTATTATTGCTTGTCAATCGGTGCGCCCTTAGCTCAGCGAATAGAGCGCTGGCTTCCGGAGCCAGATGTCGGGGGTTTGAATCCTCCAGGGCGTACCATTTTGTTTTTAAGGCTCAGGGGGGTTTCGTTGGCGTTGTCGGGGATTTTGGCAAATCATGAAATGTCGTCAGATTCGCTTAACACGTCATTAACACGGTTTGTGGCGACAGCTGGGAGTTATGAAAAACGCTTGCACGTCCTCGCTTACCCGTATATTTCACGATTTGTCAGTGCGCCAGCTATACGAACAGACAAGGACGCTCGTGGTCTTACACCGCAACTGCAGGTTGTTTTTATAGATGTTTGCCGTACAGCGCAACTGACGGCTCGTTCGTAGACCAGAGCGGTGTCGCTGGCACGGTTGAGAAGTAAGTATTCAGTAAACCACGTTGCGTTTTTGTGATAATACCCCGTGCCTTGCGCCGGGGATCGTTATGTTTCTCCCTACACGAAGGCTCCAACGCAGGAAAGGAAATCGCCGCCGGGCCGCGATTTCCCTTTCACTTCCCCATGCCATTGGAGTCGGCGGTCCTTCATCGACTACATCGCGGAAGATCCGTCCCCATCCGGAGAGACGTCGTCGTCGGTCACGCTGATCGCCAAAAAGGTGACGTCATCGGACGGTATGTTATCTCCCATGTGGCCCTCCAGCGCATTGGCCAGATTGCTTTTCACGGCATCACTCCCCCGGCCGGCATGTTCCTCCACCACCTTCTTCATCCGCTCGAATCCAAATGACTCCCCCTCCGCATTCTCAGCGTCCACAACGCCATCCGTGTGGAGCAGAACAGCATCCCCGGGACGCAATTCAACGGTCCGGCTCACGTAATTGCTGTTGCGCCGCAGGCCCAGCGGCATCTGCGGATCACCTCCCAGGTGCCGGCCCTCGCCAGTCGCTGCCGGCACGAAAAACGGCGGCTGATGCCCTGCCACAGAAAACGTGAATTTCATGGATTCCATATCCATCACACCGTAACAACAGGCGACAAAATGCGCGGCCGGAATGTTGGAATGAAGGTCCCTGTTTATGGCGTCGAGCACATGGCCGGGATCCTGCATCTGGGCAAGGTTGTGGACAATCACACGAGTCATCGCCATGATGACGGCAGCGTGAACACCGTGACCGCTTACGTCCGCCAGCAGCACCGCGCACTTGTTCTCCCAGGGATCAAAAAAATCGTAGTAATCTCCGCCGGCCACTTCCGAGGGATGATAGTGGGCGCTTATCTGCAGATGCGAAACGTCCGGCAAGGACGGTGGGAGGAGGTCCGACTGCAACTTGGCGATCACGTCAAACTCGGACTGAATTCGATGAACTGTTCGTTTTAGCCGTTTTTCCAGCTGCGCTCGCTCCACCGCGTAACCGATCGCTCGGGCCAACAGTTCCCCGTTCACCTGGTCCTTCATCAGGAAATCCTGCGCCCCCCGACGCACGGCCTCAAGACCCGTTTCCTCGTCCTTCAAACCGGTCAAAACCACCACCGCAGCTTCGGGATCCTCATCCAGAACTCCGTTCAGCGTGGAGAGCCCCTGACTGTCCGGCAGGGAGAGATCCAGCAAAACCACATCCGGCTCGCCCCGGGATAACACCTCAGAGGCACCTTCGAGCGTTTTAACGTGCTCGAACTGGAAATCATATCCCTGCTTATCGCGCAACATCTCCTGAATCAATCGGGCATCACCGGGGTTGTCTTCCACCAGCAGGACGTTGTATTTTTTCAGCGCCACTCTACTCACCTTTCCAGACGGTAATTATGCTATTGTTGGGGCA
>CAZXYF010000131.1:0-8601 GCA_964644705.1 uncultured candidatus Brocadiaceae bacterium
TGCGCGCGCACGACTTCATGACATATGTCAAGATGAGGGGCCGGAGGAGGGCATTTGGGGACCGTAGTTCGGCTTTGTTTTATCGAATTGAGGCTCCTTTACCACAAAAAGGTGTCAAGTTATTTTCCACTGTCCTGCTTTTGAGAATGGTAAGGTTTTCGGTGAACCACGTCATCTTGTTGATAATACCCCGTGCCTTGCGCCGAGGATTGTTATGTTTCGCCCTACACGTGGGTTCCAACGCAAAGAGGGAAATCGCCACCGGTTCGCATTCTATGCCACGGCTGGCCACGTCTCACACGTAGCAGGCTCGCATTTGCCTTTTTGCGTTGCCTTTCCACAAGCAACCGGCAGCGCTATGGGGCCTCCACCAGGCAATTTGGCCGGGTCTGTCCCTCATTGGGTCATATGACATATCCCCCGCCCAAACGTTTTATCGCGAAAACACAATAATTTCGGAACATCTTCCCGCCTCAACCGTCTAAGAGAATGCAGGCAGTGAAAGTCTGCTTGCATAAACTCCGTCTTTCTATACGATACGTGAATGGGTTGAAGCAAGATTCTTTGAATAACTGAAAGGGACCGGACATGGATACCAACCGCCTGGCAAGACTTTTCGTTGTTGTAGTTGTTGTGTTTTCTCTTGCGGGAATTCACGCCGCTCAAGAAGGAGCTGGCGGAAACCTGGGAGCCGCTCGCCGGGCACTTCGGGGACGAAAATACGAGGGGGCTATCGAGAAGATCGATGAGGCGCTGGAAAAAGAAAACACCTCCGTGGCGGAAGCGCTCTACCTGAAGGCGCTTGCTTTTCATCACCAGAAAAATCACACCCGGACCATCACGTTCACCGACCGTGTGATTGAAGACCATGCCGACTCCCGCTGGTTCCACAAAGCACGCTACCTGAAAGCAAAAGCCCTCACCACGCAGCGGAAGTTCAAAACGGCCCAGCGAATCTACCGGGAAGAGGCCAACCGGCTGCTGTCGGAAAAACGCAAACGAAAGATCGCCGACGTCCTCATCCAGTTCGCCGATGCCCTGGCCCGCAAACCCGGCCCGAACAAACTCGATGCCCCCAAACCGGATTACAACAAGGCCTACCGACTCTACAAAAAAGCACTTGAGCTGGAAATCGGCCGGGACCTGCAGGATGATCTGCGGTTCAAACTCGCCCGCACAATCCAGAAGGCCGGCAACCACCATCAGGCCATCCGCGATTTTCGGAAATACTTGCAACGTTTCGATCCCGACTGGCCCGGTCGCGCCGGATCATCACGCCGGACACGCCAACCGGCTAATGAGAAGGTACAGCCGGGTGATCACATCCTCGATGCCCGATATTTCCTGGCAAAAGCACAACTCGACACCGGAAACCATCGTGCCGCGCGGATCAACCTCGAGCGCCTGTTGCAGATGCGAACCGAAAAGAATCAACGCCCCACCCTTTTCGCCGATGCATCCTGGCTCATCATCAGAACCTACCGTATGCCCGGAGTGAACGGAAATCAGCTGAACGAAGCGGTTGATCAAACCGAATATTTTCTTGAACAACACCCCCGCGACCCCCGCTCTGTCGCCGCCGCCTACTGGATCGCCAAAGCCTATGACAATCGGGGGCACGCGGAAAACGCCATCAAACACTACAGGAGTTTCATCGCGGGAAAACACTATTCTCTCCCCGACGGGCCGGAAGCAAACGAAAAGCTGGATCAGTTCGGGAAATCGCCGGCTGAGTTGCAGGACCAGTGGCGAAAACTGGCCCTCTATCGCATAGGCCAGATTCGCTTCCAGCAGAAAGAATACGACAGGGCGCGCCAGGTCTGGTCGCGCTACGTCACTCGCTACCCCAACGGCTCCCACTGGGCACAGTGTCAGCAGGGAATCATCAACACCAAATATCAGACGGCCATTGACCAGGTGAGGGAGAAAAACTACACCCGCGCAACCAAACTCTTCGAGCAATTCCTGACTCAGCATCCGCTTGATGACCGGGTCCGTCGTATTCTGTTCACGCTCGGCCAGATGGAATACGTGAAAGGTGAACAGCTGGCTGATGAGAATGGAAAACAGGAAAAGGTCAACGAAGCCTACCGATCCGCCATCAATCGGTGGCAGCGGCTGGTCGATAAGTATCCCAGAACCCAGGAGTCATCGCTGGCCCTTTACCGGATTGGACGCACCTACGAACAGAAACTGGGAGAACTCGAAAAGGCGCTGGATTCTTACCGGCAGCTGAACTGGGGTCGATGGGCTCAAAAGGCACAGAACCGAATCGCCGAGATGACGGAAAAACAGCTGCGCGTGCGCACAGAACGAACCTTCCGCACCGATGAGGCTCCGAAGGTCACCCTCAACCTGCGCAATATCGACAAACTCACCTTCAAACAGTACTTCCTGGATCTGGAAGCCTACTTCCGCAAAACACACGGGACCGGCGACGTCCAGCAGCTGGACACCGATCTTATCGAGCCGGATCACACATGGGAGGTCAAGGTCAAGAACTACGAAAAATATCTGCCGATTGAACAATCCGTTGAGATCCCCTTTGACAAACAGAAACCGGGCGTTTGTATCGTGAACGTGAGCGAGGATGATTACAGGGCCACCACCCTCGTCATCCGCAGCGACCTGGAGATCATCACGAAAACGTCGCGCCGGGAGGGCTTGATTTTCGCCCAGAATGCCCGCGTGCAGGAACCTCTGCCGGAAACCCGGGTCCTGCTGAGCGACGGCCAGAAAGTATTCGGCACCGGAACCACCGGAGAAGACGGCGTGTTCCGCAAGGATTTCGAGGAGCTCAAAGACACGTCGAAACTGCGCGTTTTCGCGGTCAGAGATGGCCACGTCGCCGCCACCGACCTCAACATGTCGTCCCTGAAGTTCAGCAAAGGGCTCGCGCCAAAAGGATACATCTACACGGATCGTCCCGCCTACCAGCCCGGCCAGACCGTCAAATTCCGCGGCATCATCCGGTCGGTCAAGGATGGATCGTATGTGGTACCCGATAAGGAAACCACCTACAATGTCAGCGTCACCGATTCCAAAGGGCGCATACTCTGGCAAAAACCGCAGACGCTGTCCAAATTCGGCACGTTTCACGCCCAGCTTCCCCTGGACGAACGAGCTCCGGTGGGGAAATACACCATCACAGTGCGCAACAGCGACAAATCGAGCCGCACCTATAACGGCACGTTCAAAGTCAAAGAATTCCAGCTGGAAAAGATGCGTCTGACCATGGAGAGCGACCGCGATGTCTATTTCCCCTCCGAAACCGTCAAACTCACCATCAGCGCCGAATATTACTGGGGACAACCCGTGCCCAACAAAGCCATCCGCTATCATCTGCCCGATGGGCGACACTTCGTGAAGGAAACCGATGAAAAGGGGCAACTGGAGGTCACTTACCAGACCCAGGGGGTCCGCGCGGATCGCGAGCTGCAATTCAAAGCGTTCATCAAGGGCGAAAACGTCAGCAACACCCACGGCGTTTATCTCGCCGAAAACGGCTACACCATCGACGTCAGCACTCAGCGCGACCTGGTTCTTTCCGGCGAGCCCTTCGAGGTCACCCTCCACACCGCCACACCGAGCGGCAAACCCGTGGGACGCGAGTTGAAACTGACCGTGCTCAAAAGGGAACACACCAGACCGGATCCGGTTCTGCAGGGCGTGCCATGGATCTCCGTGGGATCCAAACCGGCGGCGGAAACAAAAGTGCAGAAAATCACCACGAAAACCGACGGGAAAACCGGGAACGCCACGGTGCGCCTGGATCTGGAGGACGGCGGACGCTACATCCTTCGGGCCAGCGGACGCGATCGGTTCGATCATCGCGTGACCGGACAGGCCACCCTGCGGGTGTCCGACGACGAGGACGCCACCAAACTGCGCTTTTTCTCCGATGCCGATACGCTCGACGTGGGTTCGACGGCCAGCATCCGCCTGCACTCGCGGATCAAATCCCAGCTGGCCCTGCTCACCTGGGAGGGAGAGAACATACTGAATTACAAAATCATCTCGCTCCAGCAGGGCAACAATCCCCTTGAGCTGGATGTGACGAACGACTATTTCCCGAACTTCCGCGTCGCCGTTGCCACCATCGACGACCGCCAGCTCCGCACGGCGTCCAAACCGTTCGAGGTGGAACGGGAACTCAACGTCGCGGTTGAGCCGCTCCAGCAGGTGTATGGTCCCGGCAAGACAGGCAAAGTGCGTCTCACCGTCACCGACCAGCTGGGTAATCCCGTCCAGGCCGAACTGAGTCTGGCGCTTGTCAACGAAGCGCTCTTCGCCCTCTATCCCGATAAAACGCCCCCGATCCTCGATTTCTTCCAGAAAGACGCCCATCGCTACGCCGAGTTCCGCACGGCCAGCTCCTGCGTCTTTCAATACACCGCCCAAACCAGAAAAGTCCTGAAAGCCATCCAGAAAGAGGCCGAGCGGCTGGAACGACGCCGGAAACAGGCAGAAAAACTTAAAAAAATGAAAGAGGCCAGATCCCGCCCCGCCGCACATCCCGCCATCTCTGGAGGCGAAATGGAAGAAGACGTAAAACGGCGGACTCTAACCAAAATGTATGCTAAAGAAGACTCCAATGAACAATTAGGGGACAAGAGACGGGAAGAAGACCGCCCTGAACCGCGCCGCGAGGTGCGGGGTGCAGGCTGGTGGAATGCCTCCATCGTCACCGACTCCGAGGGGAAAGCCACAGTCGAGGTGCCCATGCCGCAGAAAACCACTGAGTGGCGGCTGACCGCGCGCGGATGCACCGTCAAAACGCTGGTCGGCGAGGACACCTCCAGCGTGATCACGCGACGCGATTTCTTCGTCTCCATCAAATCCCCGCCCCAGCTTCAGGAAGGCGACAGAGTTCGTTTCCTGACTCGCGTCCATAACATGACCGATCAGACCGGTCCGGTGGATCTCAAGCTGACGGTCCTGGGCGGCGGCGATCTTGACAGGGTTATTGCAGAACAGAGTACGACCGCCACACTCAAGGAACACGGAACAGTGGAAGCGCTGTTCAGCGCCTTCGAAATACCCCTGGCAGCCGCCCTGAAGATACGCGTGCAGGCCACTGCCGGAGAAAAAACCGACGCGCTGGAAAAGGTCCTGCCGGTGCGTCCGTGGGGACTGGAATTCGCCGATCAGGCTGGCGGCGTGGGCAAAGGTAACTCCACCGCCCTCCTCAAGCTTCCCGGCGGCCGGGCCTACGGTTCCCGCTGGATGACCATTTCAGTCGGTCCGAATCTGAAACGGTCGGTCATCCAGATGGCCCTGCGCGATGCCCCCCGTCCGATTCCCGTCAAACCACGTCCCTGCACCGTGCTGCCCCCGGTTCGACCACGGTTTGCCGGCAGCGATCTTCTGGCGACGGTCAACGCCCTCAATTATGCCCGCACCGTCAAAGCTCCCCGTCCGGACATCCAGGCACTATCGGATCGCGCCCGATCGCTGATCAGTTCCCTGGTGGTTTCCCAGCGGGGCAACGGTGGGTGGACGTGGACGCGCAGCAATAAATACACCGACTGGGCGGTCACCGCCATGAGCTACTGGGCGCTCAGCCGGGCCCGCCAGTCGGGACTGAAGGTGCGGAGCAAAACCTTAGCGCGCGCCAAAAATTACCTGGAAAACAAATTCCGCCGCACCAGCACCAACGACACCGACGCCAAGGCGGTGATTCTCCACGCCCTGTCAGTCAGCGACGATGCCGATTTTGCGCATGCGAACCGACTGCATCGCCAGCGGAACAATCTCAGCGCCCCCGCTTTGGCCTATACGGCCCTGACCTTTACCAATCTTGATCGCAAAGAATTCGCACGGGAAATGTTGAAAGTCCTTGAGAAGAAGGATATCACCGGAAAAATCGGCTCACGCCCCACCCTCCGGTGGAAAGGCTCAGGGGCCTACGCCTGGATCAACGATTCGCTGGAGACCACCGCTATCGGCACGATGGCGCTCATGCGCGTGAACCCGAACTCAAAGCGGATCACGAAAGCCATCAACTACATCATGAGCCGACACGGAAGTTACGGATTTGTGCCGGCCAAGGCTCACGGCCCGGCCGTGTCCGCGGTTGCGGATTACTACGGACGCACCCAGTTTACCGACAACGACTACACGCTCACCGTGCTGGTCAACGGCAAAACACTGAAAACCATCAGGGCAGAGGATGCCGCGCAGATCCTGCACCTGAACGTCCCGCGGGAGATGGTGAAAAAGGGTGAGAACAACGTTGAGTCCCGCATGAAGGGTCGCGGCAAATATGCCTACAGCGCCACGCTGCGCGGTTTCTCCAGGGATATCAGCGACCCAAAATCATGGCGACGCCCCTACGTCCGCAAGCGTTACTACCGCCATGCCCCGCTGACATACGAGGGCAAATCAATCGGCGTCAGAAGCACTTCGCCCGTGCGCAATGTGGAACTCGGTCAGCGGGTGATGGTCCGGGTGGACATTTACGATTACCACGAGGACAAACGGTATTTCGTGATCGAGGAGCCCCTGCCGGCAGGGATGATGTATGTGAAAGGATCCCTGAGAGGCAATTTCGAACATCATGAAATCCGCGACCACAAACTCATCCTCTACTACCGCCCCAGAAGAAATATTGGTGACATCCGTTATCAACTGGTGGGATACGCCACCGGGAGCTACCGCGTGCTACCCACGGTGATCCGCGATGCCGTCCATCCCGACCACATGCGAGTCGGGAACACCGCTGAGCTACGCGTGCTGTCGCCGGGCGAAGAGTCCGATGACCCCTACAAGATGAATCGCAACGAGCACTACGCCCTGGGAAAACGTTACTTCAACGACGGACGGTATGACCGGGCCCTCTCGCACCTCAAGGGGCTGTTCAAATACAACATGAAACACAAACACGGCCACCACGAACGGCAGGTGGCCCGCATGCTGTTCTGGATCTACACGACCGAGGGGCATTACGACGCACACCAGGTCGTGCAGACCTTCGAGGTCCTCCGGGAACGCTATCCTCAACTGGAGATTCCCTTCAAACGCATCCTGATGGCCGGCAAAGCATATCGGGATATCGGGGAGCTGGAGCGGTCCTACCTGATCTATCGTTCCACCATCCGGGCCAGCTTCATCAACGATTCCAACATCAGTGCGGTGCTTGAGGATCAGGGTCAGTTCATGGGCTCGGTTGATTACCAGAGGAATCTGTGCTGGGAATATCCGGATTCGCCCCAGGTAATTTCCTCATACTTTGCCGTAGCTCAATCCCTGTATGAAAAGGCCCCGCAGGCGCATAAAATCGCCGAACGAACCCGCGATATCCCGCAGTTCACCGAAAAAAAGGCCTCGGCGAAACTGAACAAGATCGACATGATGGTCGAGAGCAAAGATCTGCTCCTCCGGTTCCTCACGCTGTATCCGGAGAATCCGCTGGCCGACGATGCCGCCTTCAGCGTCGCCAACGTATCGCTGGATCTCAAGCAATACAAAGAGGTCGTCCGGCTGAGCGAGATCTACACCGAGCGTTATCCGGACAGCAAGCTGGTGGGTGCCTTCCGCTACATGGCCGCTCTTGGTCACTTCTGGCTTAAAGACTACGACCGCGCCATCGAAGAGGCAAAAGCGGTCGCCAACAGCAAGAGCAAAGACCGCTTTTACGCCCGATACATCCTCGGCCAGATCTTCCATGCACTGGGCAAAGCCAGCCAGGCCATCGACTGGTATAAGAAGGTGGACAAGCGGTATCCGGATGCGCGCCAGGCCATCGATTACTTCCAGAAGAAGGAGATCAGCATTGAAGAAGTCACCATCGTGCGGCCGGGCGAGGATGCGGAGCTGAAGATTGATTACCGAAATATGAAAAAAGCGCACTGTCAGATTTACAGGGTTGATCTGATGAAACTCTACCTCCGTGAAAAGAACCTCTCCAACATCACCAGCATCAACCTCGCTGGAATCGAACCCATGCTGGAGACGACCGTCGAGCTTGGCACGGGCAAAGGTTACGCGCGGAAGGAGAAAAGCACCTCCCTGGATCTGGAGAAAGAGGGTGCATACCTGGTGATCTGCCGGGGCGAGGACCTGTTCACCAGCGGCATGGTGCTGATCACGCCGCTCAAAATCGAGGTGCAGGAAGATGCCACCAGCGGACGCCTGCGCGCCAACGTCATCAACGCCGTCAAGGATGGTTACGTGCCTGAAGTGCACGTGAAGGCCATCGGCAGCGCACAGGAGAAATTCCGCAGTGGCTACACCGACCTGCGGGGAGTCTTCGTGGCCGACAACATCCGCGGCAAAGCAACGGTCATCGCGCGGCAGGGGAAATCCCGCTACGCGTTCTATCGTGGCGACACATGGCTCGGGCGACGCCCGCAGGAACGTCGTCGGCGGCGCCGACGAGAACCGCAGGCCAAACAGCCCGATTATCAGTCCAACCTCCGCCAACAGCAGCGCGCCATCCAGTCTGAAAACGTCCAGGAGTTCGACCGGATGCGTCGGCAGGAGAATAAGGGCGTGGAGGTCCAGAAGGCCTTCTGACGAACGGTTTGCCCGAACATTTCACAAACCTCAGAACTCCTGATCCGGAAACATGGATGCCGGGATGAGTATTCTGCATAACTC
>CAZXYF010000132.1:0-1890 GCA_964644705.1 uncultured candidatus Brocadiaceae bacterium
TCAGTACCCAGTTGACCTCAAGAGCAGGAGCCGGTCCATGCCGAAACTCCAAATCACAACCGATGATTTTAAGGAGCATCGTGAAACCGGTGCTTACCTGATCGATAAGTCACTATTTATCCACGATGTTCTCGAAGGGAATAAAGCTCTGCTCCTCCCCCGCCCCCGTCGGTTCGGCAAAACGTTCAATCTGTCGATGCTGCGATATTTTTTCGAACTGAGCGATGAGTCGCAAACATATCTTTTTGACGACCTGCATATCGCCGATCATCCTTCAGCGATGAAACATCAGGGACGTTATCCGACAATTTTCTTAAGCCTTAAGGACATAGGGGGACCGGATTGGGCCACGGCATACAGTGATATCGTCAAAGAGATATCTGAACTTTACCGACATTTCGATTATCTGCGGGATCATTTGAAACCCGAAGAACGGGACAGTTTCGACGCCTTGTGTCTCCGGGATGGTGACCTACCCACCACGAAACACAGCCTTAAAGACCTGGTAACTCACCTCTATCGTTATCACAACCGTCCTGTGGTGGTGTTGATTGATGAATATGATAGCCCCGTTATTGAAGCTTACGATAATGATTATTACGACACCATGATCGATTTCATGCGTGCGTGGCTCGGGGGCGGGCTCAAGCATCAACACGGTGGCGCCATTTTCCGCGCCGTGGTTTCGGGTGTCCTGCGTATCGCCCGCGAATCAATCTTCTCCGGCCTCAATAACCTCGACGTTCAGACCATTCTCAACCCCGGACCTTTCGCCGACAAATTCGGATTTACGGAAACGGAAGTCCGCCGTGCCCTAGACGACTTCGGCCTCAGCAACACTTTCGATGATGTCCATCAGTGGTACGACGGCTATACATTTGGCAACAACACCATTTACAACCCCTGGTCTGTGCTGAAGTTCATCAATGATCATCCCCTACCCGTTGGTCCCCACTGGCTCAACACTTCCGCCAACATTCTGGTCCATGAGGAACTGAAAGCCGGAGGATTGGAACTGAAACAGGATCTTGAAACACTTTTGGCCGATCAAACCCTGCGTTACCCCATCAACGAAAACATCGTGTTTTCGGACGTCCAGAAAAACCGGGAAAACATCTGGAGTTTTCTGACCTTTTCCGGTTATCTTCGGGCCAGTAATCCCCACCGGAATCCAATCACCGACAGTCTCACCTACGAACTGTCGATCCCTAACCGTGAGGTGCGGGAGGTTTATAAACGTTTCGTCCAGAACTGGTATGATGAACTGGATTTTGGTCAGACCGAGGAGTTGCTGCAGGCACTGATCGGGGAAGATTACAGGCGTTTTGAACAACTCCTTGCCGATCTGATCAAGGGATTGTTCAGCTATCACGATACCGCCCGATTCCCCGAAGCGGCCTACCATGCGTTCGCCCTCGGCCTGCTCGCCAACCTCCGGGCCATCTACAACGTCCACTCCAACACCGAAAGCGGATATGGCCGCGCCGATATCCTTCTGGAACCCACCACCGATGACTATCCCCTGGGGTTCGTGATCGAATTTAAATCGATTGAATCCGACCAAAACCCCGCAGAACATGTCCAGCTCGCCTTCGATCAGGCCATTCAGCAAGGGTATGATACGAAACTCCGGGAAGCCGGAGTGAACCCTGAGGACATCCGACATCTGGCCATCATCGTCGCCGGTAAACAGGTGAGCGTGAAATGCCGGGAAGCGTAATTCGATTGTAAGCGGCCCGAAGTCAATGTCGTAATCGCCCGTTGCTCATATGCCGTTCATCCGGGTGGCTATCCTATCATCCGCGGGGCAATTGCCGGTCGCATCCCGCACGCGATCCTGCAAAACTGCTCTAAGTTCCTTCTGGCCCGAAGAGCAAAAAGCCTCCGGTT
>CAZXYF010000132.1:1990-5703 GCA_964644705.1 uncultured candidatus Brocadiaceae bacterium
CAACCCCGCCAGTTCCATGATGTCGGGCTTTTCCTCGAACAGAATGGCCAGATCCAGATCACTGCCTTCCCTCACGCGCCCGTCAGAGGCCGATCCGAAAAGATACACCAGATTACAGTTGGACCGATCCTCAAAAAATGAGCGCAGTTGGTCTGTATCAATGGCTCTCGACATAGCTGTTAACGTCCTTTTTAAAACGTCGTATATCCGCCAGATGATTGTTACAGATATCGCACAGAATACCGTCCTCCACCGATTCATAGCGATGAACAACGAAGTTTCGAAACTGCACTATCTTTCGGTAATCCACATCTTCACTGATAATCCCTAATTCCTGGCATCGCTCAATGGCTTCCGCACTCGACGATACAACCTGGCGGTCATTGAGTGAGAGGATCCTCTGGCATACGTCAATTACAATCTCAACGACCACCTGTAAATCCCGTTCCACCGCCCGCTTGGTCTGCCAGTTCTCCTGCAACCGGCCGGACGTCAGTCGTCCTAAACTCTCCAATTCCCCCAGCACCTTATCCATCCTCTCAAGCCGGGAGGAAATCACACCATTGACACTCATGAGAGACTCCTGAAAACTGCCATGATTGACGGCGCAAACCAAATCGGATTTAGCGAGATTGCATGACCTGAACCCCTCCAGGCTTGCCCTGGAGATAGTCGGGTTAGGTTTTGCACTCAATAAACGCCAGAACAACTCAAAAACCGAATGGACACCCCACAGCAAAAAGTCTAATGATCTCCAGGGCAAGCCTGGAGGATTTATTATGCTCTGTTGTATTGTAGGTTGAAACCTGACACTCTCCACCACAAGGGTGGAGGATCTTCTGTCTATTCGTTGTCCTCGCTGTCCACAACCGCCAATCTCAACACTACAACCGGGTGATATCGGGACGTTTCGGTGTGGGAAACGACACTTTTGCCTATTGAAGGTCAAAAGTAATATCGCGACGCGTGATGATCAGGCGATAGTGGTAATCTGCATTGTACAATACTACGCCCCGTGCATACAGGTAACCATCCTGGCGCTGATACTCATAATAATTCACTTTCCAATCCAGGCTGTTCCACAACCAGCCATCCGTCAGGTGGCGTTTTTCCAGCAGGACACCATCTGGGCCGCCGAACACGTATTCCATTATGGCGTCCCCCTGCCGTGCACGAAAGATGACGCGATCGTCTTCAATGTCGGTTTCCGCATCCGCGGGCGGAACCACATCGAAACACACCCGGCGAATGTCCGCGGCGACGTTTTCCCCGAAACGCGGAAACTCTTCGATCCGGGCCACCTGCGATTTGAAAATATCGCCCTGCGGACTCCCCTGCACCTTGAACAGCGGAACGCCCAGGTGATTGAGAGATATCGAACGAAACGTTCGTTCCTCGCGGTTAGCCTGCGTATATCCCAGTACGGCGAATTTACGCCAGAAGACGCGAAACATGAGCGTCTCCTCGGTCTCAAACTCCACCGGCAGCTTCTGGCGGTAGTCCTCCACCATCACTTCCGGGTCCCGCCCTTCCATCGACACCATCTCGGCTCGCTGAAACGGTGGACTGTAGCATCCGGCGGTGATCAAGCAGCACACGACAATGATAAGTTTGGCCGATTTCATTGATCCTCGCTCCTACGTCGCACATTCAACAGGACGCAAAGACTCGGGACTCCGGCCACGGCGGCCAGGTAACCCGAAAACACACCGACAACCAGCGTCACCCCGATCGAAAACAGCGCGGGATGCCGCGCGAAAATCAACACCCCGGCCCCCATCAACGTCGTCAGTGCCGACAGCGTGATCGCGTGACGCGTCCGGGCAAGTTCGTCGTCGGCGCCCGCCCACGCATGCACCATGAAAATCCCGTAATCAATGCAGAGTCCCACCACCACAATGGCGGCAATCATGTTGGCCAGATTCAAAGAATGGCCGATCAATACCAGCGCCACCACGAGCCAGAGAAGCCCGGTCACCGCCGGCAAGAGAGCCGCCAGAGACATGCGGACGTTCCGCATCAACGCAAAGGTGACGATCAGAATAAGTGCGACGCTGATCAGGGCGATGCGCGTGCCCTGCGTATGGATGGCGCCGGCCAGCGTCGTGGCCAATCCGGCACGCGATACCACAAAGCTTTCCGGCATCCCCTCCATTATTTCCTCCACCCGGCTGACCTTTTTCGGGCTATCAGGGAAAAACGATAGAAACCAGTATCCGCCGTCGCGTTTTTTGACGAACCGTTGTTCCAACCGCTGCACGATTGCTGATCCCTCAGGACGCGACGAGGAGAGTTTATAGCTGCTCAGAAGATCAAAAAACGGCTGAAACGCATCCCGGGTAAAACCAAACTTCTCCGCTGCATTCAAAATCCGTGCGCGGGTCCGAGACACCCGCTCGGGGGCCCAGAACGCGCGCCACCGCTGCACGTTCTCGCGTCGCGTCTTTGCGGAGGGCCAGATCGAGCTGCGCCCGAGATAACTCATCTCCGGAAACTTCGCCTCCATTTGGCGTCGCAACCGATCTTCACGACGCGCGGCCTCCTCAAAGGTGTCTCCTCCGACCACAGCGATGGCCTGAGCATCGCGTCCACCACCCCACATCTTCTGGAACTCCTTTTCCGCCCGACGCACGTCGTCGGTCACGCCATCCAGGTTCTCAACACCCGTGTCCACATGCAGATGCGGCACAAACAATGATGCACCTGCAAGCGAAATCAGGAACAAGAGAGCCGGAACACGGGTTCGCCAACGCGCCGCGGCAGCGGGCACGGGCAGTTCGCTATCTCTTATCTGGATAACGGCTGGCAAAAACAGTATGGCCCCGCCAAGAGCCAGCGTAATGCCCGCGATGGCCAGCCCGCCAAGCTCGCGGTATGCCGGGATGGAGGAGAACAGGAAGGCGACAAAAACACACTGCGTCGTCAGCGCCCCCATGATCAGCGGTCGCGTTATACCCCGAATTGCAGGATATGGGTCGTCCGATTGGCGCGTCGCCACGTAGGTATGAATCCCGTAATCAACGGCAATCCCGGCCATGACGGGCACGAAGCCAAGAACCATGTATGATAATCGACCGATCACCAATGCTGCCGCATTGATCGCCACGAGGATGCTGATCGCGGGAATCAGAAAAATAATACCGGCCCGCAGGTCATGAAAAACGAGCAGAAACAGGACCAGAAACCCCACGGCGGCCACCGTCGCCGTCAGGGTGATATCACGACGAAGCAGCCGTTCATTGCTGACGGTGTGCCTGTGGCCACAGACGATCGTCGATGAGTAGCCGTCCGGTAGATCGGCTGTGATCTCACGCAACATATCCACGAGCCGCGCCGATCCTGCCCCATCCGTAAGGGGAACACTCGCGTCCATCAGCAGCAGGCCACGTGCCCCATCCGGATGCACCAGATGCCCATTCTGCACGCTCACGTCATATCCCAGCGATTTCGACGCCATTTGAAGCCGTTTCAGCAACACCCGGCTCACGCCCAGCGGATCGTAGCGAAGGACGTCCTGCACGAAAGCGCCCTCGGGACGCAGGAGCTGGGTATAACTTTTTTTGACGCTCCGGGTGATCTCCTCCTGTGAGAGCCGTCCCTCCAGCTTCTCCATATCCTCTTCACTGAGGAGTTCGGGCGCGCGTTCAAGGAAAAAAGTCATCTCCCGCATCATCTGATCACCGCCGGGAAAGCTGTGCACCCGGCGGATGAGA
>CAZXYF010000132.1:5803-8549 GCA_964644705.1 uncultured candidatus Brocadiaceae bacterium
CATTATATGACCTACACCTGCATATGGCCATGATGAGTGTCAACAACAAGCACAGAGGAAACGCCTTCTGATCAGGAAAAATAAGGAGGGTGCTCTCTTAAAACTCTGGGAACACGGGGCAACACCGAAAAAACACTTGACCCCACAAACCAAAAAGCACCACAGCGCAAATTCCTCCACTTACCGCAATCTTGACGCTCGTCCGACAACTCTTTATGCTTGAATGTTATGAAACCGCTAACCACCAGCATATATACCTTCTCCGACCTCATCCGCGGCGGGTATCAGTACGTCGATAAAACCGGCCAAATCTATGAGCTGATCCGCGATTACAAAGACCAGTATTTCCTTTCGCGTCCTCGCCGATTCGGAAAATCTCTTCTGTTGAGTACGCTGAAATCCATTTTTCTCGGGCAACGTGAATTTTTTGACGGGCTAAAAATTACCGACCTGGATTATGAGTGGCAAACGTACCCTGTCATCCACCTTGATCTTGCATCGGTCCGATCACGCACGATCGAGGAACTTGAGTCCGGCCTGCTGCGTCGGGTGAGGATGAGCGCACGCGAATACGACTATGAACTCACGGCAAGCAACTGTTACGATGCCTTCGAAGACCTAATCCGAGGTCTGCACGACCAGCACGGGAGCGTCGTTTTATTGATTGATGAATACGACAAACCCCTGCTGAAACACCTCGACGGGGAGCTGGTGGAAGATGTTCAGTCAGTGCTCAAGACGTTTTATTCGATCATCAAAACCACCGAATCCTACCAGCGGTTCGTGCTCCTGACTGGCGTCAGTAAATTCTCCAAAGTATCCATCTTCTCGGATCTCAACAATCTCACCGATCTGACCATGCAGAGCCGGGCCGCGACGCTGCTGGGATACACCCAGTCCGAGCTGGAAGATTATTTTGGAGGATATATACAGCGGCTCTCGGAAGCATGCGACATGCCGTATAATGCGACGATTGATGAGCTACGCGATTGGTATAATGGGTATAAATTTGAGGAAAACGCTAAAACTGTCTATAACCCCGTTTCGGTGATGAAGTGTTTTCAGGAGCGTAAATTCCAGAATTACTGGTTCGAGACCGGCACACCAACCTTCCTGCTTGATCTGCTCAAAAAACGGCCGATGGAACTGGGGGAGATGAAGGCGCTGGAGACGAGTTTTTCCAGTTACGAGCCAGATAACATCGATCCCCTTCCGCTGCTGTTCCAGACCGGTTACCTGACCATCAAAACGATGGAGTGGAAGGGGCGTCGGCGCGAGTATGTGCTGGACTACCCCAATTTTGAGATCGAGGAATCGTTCAACCTCTGGCTGGCCCAGCATTTCTGCCACATGTCATCGGCGGAGTTCAGCAGCAGCCTGCATAACCTGGTGGCTTCGCTGGAAGAAGGACGGGTGGAGGAGATGCTGGAACATCTCAAAACGTTCTTCGCGGGCGTGCCCAACACCATCTCCGTGCGTCGGGAAAAATACTACCAGACCATCTTCTACACCATCTTTCAACTGATCGGAGCAATGATCCAGGTGGAGGTCAGCACCAGCACCGGCCGGATCGACGCGACGGTGGAGACCGATGACGATATATTCATTTTTGAGTTCAAACTGCGGGGTACGGCCCAGGACGCGATGAGCCAGATACGGGAGAGGGGCTACGCAGCGCCGTATCGCGACGACCCCCGCCCGGTGACGCTGGTTGGGGTCTCGTTTGATTCGGACGTGCGCAATATTGATGATTGGGCCTGCGAGACAGCGTAAGTGACCTGCCAGACAAGTCCAGAGGTTTGAGAACCAAACATCTCCGCGACAAGCGCGGAGGATTCTGCCAATACGAGCAAATCACTCCCCTTGCCGCACCTTCCACATTTTCTTATCAACCGGTTTATTCAGGACCGTTTTCTGGAAGCGAAACGTCGTCCGATCGCCGTCCGCCTGCAGCACTTCCAACTCCTTGATGTAGCGTTCATCCCCGCGGAAGGTCACCTGCACATGATCGATTATGTCTTTGATGTCCGAGTCCTTTTTCGGTCGGAACATCAGGCTCACCGGCTTCCGTCCGGTCACCTCCACGTTGTAGCGTTTTCGCACTTCCCCATACCGCCCCGCAAACCATCCACTCAACTGCCGGAAAACGGGTTTGAACGACGGGTTTTCATCCAATTGCAGCGTCATCACCTCGTCCGTATCCTCGTCCCACTGCCGCAGCACCGCCCCTTTGATCACCACCGAGTATTTCACCGGTTCACGGACGTGCCATGCGATGCGGCCCGGATTCTCAACCGCCAGGGTTCCTTTGACGATCATGGTATGTTTGAACATTGCCAGGTCTTTTTTCTGCACGAAATCGGCCTGAACGGTTTTGACCTTCGACAGCTTTTTCTCCACCCGTTCCAGAACTTCCTCCTTGCTCGCGGGTGATTTCGGGTTTTTTTTCTTCTGTTCGTCCTTTACATCTTTTTTCTGGGTTTTTCCCTTTTCCGCTGCATTGCTCATGACTCCCACGCTCAGCAACGCCAGCAGACCGACCATACAAGTTATGCGCCTCATCCCGAACATTTCACAAACCTCAAGGGTAAATTATTCTAAAAGCATCCTCAGCCACAGGTAATGTCGAACAATCAGGACAATTGTGAATCACAGGGTGTTTTCAACGTAAGGTTTCGGCGAACCACGTGTGTTTTGTGATGCCCTACTTGCCGGGCTTGTCCCGGTAGGGGCGTACCTGTGCACT
>CAZXYF010000133.1:0-8544 GCA_964644705.1 uncultured candidatus Brocadiaceae bacterium
TTAGCGTGGCTTTTTACCCCCTGAAAAACGGCGCTAACGGGGGGGCGGCAGTTGATAGTTGCTGGTTGCTTGTTGCTCGTTGGTCGAAGATCCGCCGTACGGCTGATTAATGACATAACGGCGCAGAGGCCAGGGATCAGAGGACAGCCTGCGCTCAGGGAAGCTTTGCCCTGTTACAGCTGATTTTGAGGGGGTGAAAAAGTGAGGATTGAGTGAACCACGTTCGTCTCAAACAATGTGCGGGGGCTAAGTAGGTGTTGTGCCGTACGGTACTGCCATATGGCAAGTCAAAAAACACCTTTGCCATGCCATATGTCAGTACCGAAGGTTGTGCCATATGTCACATATTGCATATGACGCCATATGGCACAACCAACGGCGAACTGCGCGGCACCTTGTCCATACGAGGCGATGCACGCAGGATTTTGCTTCCATTTCCAACCACGAGCTGCGGCATTTTACGCTACAGCAGTCATCGGTAAGGGAGACTGAGAGGTAACCTGGCCTATTGCCAGTCGGCGGGATTCCGGGATGCGCAGAACGCGGCAGGTCGCGCTCAGCGATCACGACCCACTTGCATCCAGTAGGTGTTGCGCTACAACCAGACTCAGATTGCCCTGAATTCTTCCACCAACTCATCGGATATATCAGGCATGGCCCCCCGGCAGCCGGCTACGTAAGCCCCCAGCGTATTGGCGCCACGCGCAATCTGATCAAGATCTTCGCCCCCCAGATATTTTACCGTCAGGCCGGCGCAGAAAGCATCACCGGCCCCGACTGTATCCACGATGGATGTTGCCGACGGCGTATCTTCGACCTGTTGATCAGCCGTATATATCTCGCATCCATCTTCCCCCCGTGTGATGCAGAGCAGATCGATTCCGTAGTCCCGTATCAGATCCCGGGCGAACGGCGCATTGTGCTGTTGGGGCACACCGAACATCTCCCGCAGGGTGGCCATTTCATAAATGTTGAGTTTCAATACCTCGCAGCGCTCCAGGGATCTCGTAATAATATCTTTGGAGAAGAGGTCACCGCGGAGATTAAGATCCAGAATGCGAACGGCGTTGTCCGCCGTTTCGAGTACCTCATGGATTGTCTCCCGGCTGCGGGGGTTACGCTGAGACAGGGTGCCAAAACAGACTGCATCAGCCCCCCGTGCCGCATCAAGCCACTGGCGTTCGGGGTGCATGTAATCCCAGGCCACATCCTCCATGATGTCAAAATGGGGGATTCCTTCCTCATCCAGCTCGATATTCACTTTGCCGGTGGGATAGTTGCAATCACGCTGAATGAAACCGGTGCACAGGCCTGTGGCATCCAGAGCCGCCAGTATGTCATCCCCCGGTTTATCATCGCCAATGCGGCTGAAAGTGAGTCCCGTGCAGCCAAGACAATGCACATGATAGGCAAAGTTTGCGGGCGCACCGCCCAGAACGCGGCCGTCCTCGAAAACGTCCCACAGCACTTCGCCAACACCGATAATCGTGTGCATTATTGATTTATCCTACAGGGAAATGGCCACTGCTTTTTCCACCACCTCGAGTTGTTTGAGCGCCTGCATGGTATCGTCCTCGCAGGGGTTATCCAGTTTCAGGGCGATGAGAGAATTCCCACCAGCCTGCTGTCGTCCAAATGTCATCTGAGCAATGTTGATACCCGCATCTCCCAGTGTGTCGCCCACTTCGCCTACAACACCGGGTTTGTCGGGAGTGAACAGCAGAACCAGATGCCCCTCAGGCTCGATTTCGGTATCGAAACCGGCGACCTGAACAATTCGGGAGTGCGTTCCACCCAGCACGGAACCGGAGACTTTAATATCTCCTTCGTCTGTGGAAAGGGAAATGGAGATGAGATCGGTGAAACCACCTTCTGTATTGCTGGAGGAATGGCCGTTGATTTCCATACCCCGTTCGTCGGCGATATGTGGGGCACTGACGATATTGACGTTTTCCCCCAGGACGGTTTGCAATACGCCCATGACGCCGTAATTGACCACCGGGGTGATATCACCTTCGGCGATCTCCCCGTTGCATTCAACGGTCATGGATTCAAGCCGACCCTGATTCAGAGCGCCGAGGAGTTTCCCCATTTTTAGACTCAGATCACAGAACGGCCTCAGTGCATCCATCTGTTCGGGAGGAACCGAGGTCATATTGAGCGCATTCCGGAAATGGCCGTCCTGAAGAGCCGCGATGAGCTGTTCTGCGGCCTGCGCGCCCACGGCTTCCTGGGCGGCTTCGGTGGAAGCCCCCAGATGCGGGGTGGCGAGTATCCGGTCGTCGTGAGTGAATTCGTGATCGGCGGGAGGCTCCTCGGTGTAAACGTCAAAGGCCGCGCCGGCCAAGTCGCCGGACCTGACTGCTTCAACAACAGCATCACGCTGCACAATGGCTCCCCGGGCGCAGTTGATGATACGGGCGGAAGATTTCATCTGCGCGATTTGTTCCGGACCGATCATGCCGGTCGTCTCATCGTTGACGGGGACGTGGATGGTGAGATAGTCGCAGCTCCCCAGCATGTTGTCCAGGCAATCGTGGAGAGATATCCCCAGTTTGTTTGCTTTATCGCGGGAAATGTAAGGATCCAGCCCCAGCAGCTTCATATCGAAAGCGCGTGCACGCTGGGCAACGGCCCGGCCAACTCGTCCCAGACCGATGATTCCGAGGGTCTTGCCGGCCAGTTGAGCTCCCGTATACTGTTTCCGATTCCATTTTCCCTCGCGCATTGAGATGTAGGCGGGCCCGACGTTACGGGACAGCCCCAGCATGAGGGCGAAAGTATGTTCTGCAGTGCTGATGGTGTTGGCACCGGGGGTGTTCATGACAACGATGCCTTTGCGGGAGGCGGCTTCGATGTCAATATTATCGACGCCCACGCCGGCCCGGCATACTGCTTTGAGCTGATCGGCCGTCGAGAAAACATCTTCGGTCAGTTTGGCTCCCGACCGACAGATAATACCGACTGCATCTTTCAGCGCATCTTTCAGTTCGTCCGGCGGCAATCCGGGGCTATTATCAACATCATATCCAGCCTCGGAAACCATCTCGATGGTGCTCTGTGGCAACTTGTCCGCAATCAGCACTTTCGCCATTGAACGTCTCCTCTCGCTATACTCTGTGTACGTAGAATGCGTTTCTGATCGGACGCTGCGTCCGTTCGAAAAATGGAAAGAACCGAAAATTCTGCCCCCTCAGCTCCGTTTATATTCTGTATGGATTATAGTGAACGTTTGTGGTTCAGTCAAAATACTGCGAAAAAGGGATTTATGCATTGCCACCCCGGCCCATGAGCCCGCGAAGGGTTCGGGCGGCACGTTCGGGGTCGTCGGCCGCCTGATCCTCAATTTGATCAAGGGCCTGCTTCATCGGGGAGATGAACGGGACGGCCGCCCCCTCTTCCGCCTCTTCAATGAGAGGCTCATACGGTTTGATGAGGTGCCTTTCAAGATCCTGAATCCCCGTTTCCTGTTTGGCTGATACCGGGATGATCGGAACGTTTCTGTTATCGTGCGGAGCGGAATATTTCGCCGAAAGGCCGGAAACTTCCTCGCGGAGGATGTCGATCTTGTTTTTGACACAGATGGTTCGCTTTTCCGCGGACACATCCGGCACATTGGCTGTCTCCGGATCGGTTTGACTGGCGTCTTCCACCCACAGAAGTACGTCGCATTCATCCACCAGCTCCAGTGCTCGTGCAATGGCCCGGGATTCCAGATCGTCCACGTCGTCCCGGATGCCGGCTGAGTCGATAATCTCAAATGGGACCCCGTTGATGGAGACGGTTTCTCTCACGATGTCACGGGTTGTGCCGGGACTATCGTGCACTATCACGCGTTCCCGCCGTAACAGGGCATTCAGCAGGGTGGATTTCCCAACGTTCGGGATACCCGCGATCAATACGCGGGGCGGATTGATCAGAGCGTTACCCAGCGGGTATCGGTCCCGGATTGGTGAGAGTTGCCCGGCATAATCATCATCGTCTCTCAGGCTCCGGAGAAGTGACTGGCAGGCCTTGAAAAGAGCGCCATTGCGCTGAAACAGAAGCATGCGCGCCCCCAGGCGTGTTTCTACTCGCGGCAGATGTGCCCTCACACACGCGTCAATGGATTTTTCTGACAGCGGGCCCTCCAGGTTCTGCTGGTCGGAAAGGATTTCCTGCCATGTCTTTCGTTCCACCTCCCGCCGTGAGGTCAGACGGTGCAGTACCGATTCAACGGCCGCGACGCCACCGTGACAGTTAATTTCGTATTTCTGCTGACCCGTTCGCGCAACAATCACCTCATCGAGAGTCTGCGCATCACGGGTGATATGTCCATAAATCAATTGTCCCATTCGGATAGGGTAGTCGGTTGTGCCGGCGGGCTCGAAACACCCGCTCAGCACCGATTCGGCACGGGGGCCGGCCAGCCGTATGATGCCAATTCCCCCCTTACCCGGGGGCGTGATAAGGCTGGCAAACGTTCCGTCGGTGGGGCTCTGGTCATGTGGCTCCATAAAGTCGAGTCCTCAACCTGTGTTATTGACGCATTGAGCCGTATTCTATAGCATCATTTCCGCGGATGAAAGATCTTACCGATATCAACCGACATCACAGGAGACATCCATTTTGCTTGATGAATATAAACGTGTTGAGCTGGACAACGGATTATGCGTGATCGGAGTCGAGAATCCTGCCCTGCATTATTTTTCCTGCCATGCTCGCGTCCACGCGGGACCGCGGTTTGAACCGCGCGACCATGTGGGCCTGACACATATGCTGGAACACATGATCATTCAGGGCTCTGAAAAATACCCCACTTCGCGGGATATTATGCGGTCGATTGAAGATCTCGGCGGCGTTTTGGATGCCAGCACGCATCCGGAATCACTGGATGTTTATGTGGGATTGCATCGGAAACACTGGGAGAAAGGGCTGGACATTTTCACCGATGTGCTTCTCAATCCGCTGTTTGACCGGGCGGAGATTGAGCAGGAAAAGAACATTTTGATTCAGGAAATCAGCAATCATCGCGACGAGCGGGGGCGGAACATCAGTGCTTCGGAAATGGCCTATTCCCTGCTGTTTCTTGAGGAGCCGGATGAACTGGGCAGCCGGGGGAGTGTGGAGAATATCCGCAGCTTCGATCAGGATATGGTGCGCGATTATTTCGATCGCTTCTTCGTGCCGGAGAACATGGTGATTTCCCTGGCGGGAAGCTATGATTTTGACGAAATTGTGGGGCAGCTCAATGATACTTTGGGGCAGAAGAAAAACGAGGGCTGTCCTCCCAAAGTGCTCAGTGGAGATGTTGAGAGAAAGCGGGCGCGGGCCGTCTATCGAGAGACCGAGAGAACTCCGGTGGTGGAGGTTGATCTGAGCCATCGCGGGTACGGCCTGGGGCACGAGAAGTTTGGTGCAATGACTTCGGCATCGCATATCCTGGGAGGAGGGCTGAGTTCGCGGCTGTTCACTCAGGTGCGTGAGGAAAAAGGGTTGGTCTATCGGATCAACAGCCAGCCGGTGGTTTACTCCGATACCGGTGCGGTGGACGTGCTGTTCAGTGTTGAGCGGAACAATCTGGTTGCCGCTACGGAAGCGGTTATGGAAGTGATTGCGGAGTTCCGGGAGGAGGGGATTATCGAGGATGAATTGGAATCCTACAAAGAAAATGCCCGGTGTGGTATGGATATCATGTGCGACCGGCCGGACCGGTTGGCGAACTACCTCGGGCGCCAGGAATTGCTGCTGCCGGAGGAGGAGGTCAAGCCGCCCGGTCAGTTTGTGGAGGAACAGGAAAAGCTGACACCGGAGGATTTGAGCGGGGTTATTGAGGATATATTCACCCCTGAAAACGCGAATCTGTCGGTGGTCGGTCCGTTCGAGGAACGGGATAAAAAGGGGATCACCGAAATGTTTCCCTCCGAGGAAGTCAAGCCGGAGAAGGGGGCCTGACGGCTCGTGGAATGCGGGCTAAACCGGTGTTGTCCCAGTTCTTGAACATATTCTGTTGTTTGCTCGCACAACAGAGGCTTCCGGAGATCAATCGGTTTCTGCGCAAACTCCATAATGGCTCCAGCGCCCTGCCAAAAGAACCTATCGTTTTGCGTGGTATGCCCGTTGTAGGGCACAAGGACGCCCCTGTTTGGATAAGCCCGGCGAGCAGGGCATCACAAAACGCATGTGTGGCACTGGAGACTTACGTTATACGCCGCGTTCCCGTTCGGGCCAGATGATTCGATGCAGCTGAAGCTGAAGGCGAACTGGAAGTCCGGCGCGGAGAACCCAGTCGGCAAGCGTCGCCGGGGATATGCCTGCGCCGTCTGAATCAACCGGCGAAAACAGGACGGGACAGATTTCACACAGGGATTTGTTTCGCACCTTCTGGATTGCCCAGTCGAAATCTCTGCGGCTGGCGATGACGAATTTCAGTTCATCGCTGCTATTGAGTTCGGAAAAATTACTCTCAAGCGTCGAGCCGTTTTCGCCGCTATCGGGACATTTAATGTCCATTATGCGGCGGGCGCCGTCGGGCAGGGCGGATATATCCATGGAACCGTTGGTCTCCACCTGCACCACCAGCCCGCTCTCGATCAACTCGCCGACCAGTTTGGAGACACCGGACTGTAGAAGTGGCTCACCGCCCGTGATGCACGCGAGATCGGTGTTGTAGGACATCGCCATTTGAACCACATCGGACAGCTGAATGTTTTCGCCAGATTCGTCGCTGGCATATCGGGTATCGCACCAGTGACAGTGCAGGTTACACCCGGCCAGGCGAACGAATACGCATGGCCGACCCGCCAGAGTGCTTTCTCCCTGGATGCTGTGGAAAATTTCGGTCACTTCAAGTGTTGTGTTCATGTTTCGTTCGGGCTTCCATGGATTAGCGCGTTACGGAAAAATCTCGATATGAATGCCGGCACGGCAATCCCGGGGCGATGGAAAAAAGGTCCTGTTCCGGTTCGCATATACCCGACCAGATCGTTGCCCGGGGGGATCCATCCTCATGGGTGTGGTCTCCGGTGCAAATAGGGGCCTCGTGATCCTGCAGGACATCACCGACATGGTCCCGCGTTATTTCGGGGGCATGCTGGCCTAAAAGCCGGCGCGCGCGATCCACCCGCCGGCGGGCGCGGTCTTCCGCGGTCTCATCGTAGTTGGCCGGATCCGGGAGGAGTGGTTGGCTCAGATGGGCGTGTTCGCTGTCCGACCATTTACGCACTGTTCGTCCCCCGCGTCGCAGATTGGCCGCGGCGACGATTCCCTCCTGGGGTTCCCGGAATTTTACTGTCATCGGACGTCCCTCGACGATTCCCACGTTTCCGGAGGCATCGGCCAGCAGGTAGCTCATCGGGCGGAGATGCCGGACGGAGGCGCACTTTCTGACGGCTTCCTCCACCGTTGTGCAGGTGGTGGCGAGCATTTCGACGAGGATATGCCATTGCATCCCCGGAGCGTGAATTTCCTCCGGCGGGAGGGAGGCGATCGCGATGTACAGTCCATTGTCCGTGAGCACATCGGTGTGTCCCGCCCAGTGGTGGGTGTAGGAGAGGTAGGACGGATGGTCAGCGGGGCGGACGCGATGGAGCTCGCACCAGCGGAGGTCGTCGGTCGCCCAGTCGTAGTTGCGGCCGATCAGCGCTCCACGGCTGCCGTCTTTTCGGTGGGCCGGGATGATGCCGAACATGGTGCAGCCGGGGGCCAGTCCACCGATCAGGTTTTCCACCCGCGCGAAGTAATAGGGTAGTAATCGTTCCCGATCGAATTCGCCGCCGTCAACGATTCCACGGAATTCCTCGCGCACCGGGGGCCAGACATTGCACGCGGCCTCATAGCATCCTTCTACAAAATTGTGGTTCCAGGATACATCCGGGATCTGGAGGCTGTCCCGCAGCCGCACGCCCAGGCTCATGCCACGCTCGTAGGCGTTTCCGGTGAGATCGACTTCACGAATATCTCGAGACGGGGTCATAACTCTTCCGCCAGGAGGGGGACAATTATTGCAAGCGAACATTCCGATCGCATTTCAGGGACCAAAAGAACTAATATTCTAAGCGGTCGTGCAGAACTTTTCCAAAGTTCCTACTTTCCGGATCGCGCCCGCCATACAATCAGCCGGCAGGACGTCGATGAGAAACGCGAGGTCAAACACCCTGTCGCACTGGGCATTCGGCGCTACGGAGACCACGGCATCAACAGTTTCAGCAGCCCCGAATCAGCATCCATACCGGGAGCTCTCCTTATCCCCTGGGAAAGCCTGCTCCCCCGGTCGATCGAGAATATTTCCGCGGCCGGCCGATGTATCGGCATCGAACCGCAGGTCATCACATCTATCCGTTACATGGCGCAGTGTTTTGCCACGGGGCAGGCGGCGGGAACGGGTGCGGCACTGGCCGCCGACCGCGATGGCCTGCTGCCCGAGTTGGGCTATGATAGTTTGAAAGAGGCTTTACTTGAATACGACGCCATTCTCGCGTGACCTTTGTAGCGCGACTTTCTCAAAACTGAGAATATACAGCGGTCGGACCAGAGCAAACGCTCTATCGTTTTGCGCAATACGCC
>CAZXYF010000134.1:0-8513 GCA_964644705.1 uncultured candidatus Brocadiaceae bacterium
CTGGACCCCACGGAAGGCGGAAAGTTGGCTGGAGGGTACAGATTGCAGTTTCCATATTGTGGTTCAATTGAGAAGGTGCGCCCGCGGGGCAGTTTTGCATCGCCTCTTATCACGGGCTCAAACAAATGGCCGTTAGCCCACGAAGTGGGCCCCGCAGACGTAGCCCGGATGCGCATCCGCGCCGCCGTCTGGCGCGCAAGCACCGGGGGTAAGAAGGGTTACGATAGTTTTTAGCCCCTCAACGGGGGCGTAGCAGACATAGTTGCGCCGCACGGCGAACGACCGAAGAGAGGCCGGGGGACAAAGGCCGTCTCCCAGGAGAAAGTCCCGAAGGGGCGCAGCAGAGGAATATATACGGAGCGCAACATACGAATACGACCCCCAAATTACTCTGCAGCGCCCCGTTGGGGCTTTGGAAATGTGTTGGATGACCGATAACCCGGGGCTCACCCAAAACAACGGGTTCACCCCAGGCTACGTCTCCGACCGCCCCTTATCAGGGGCTCAACCGAATAGGAGTCAGCCCAGAATCGGCGCGCAGCAAACGAACATACGTCAGGCCGTTAGCCCACGAAGTGGGTGTAGCAGAAGTAGCTTCGGGGGAACGAAGAGAGGCCGGGGGCAAAGGCCGTCCCCCAGGATAAAGCCCCCAACGGGGGCGTCGCAGAGGAAAACACAAGGAACGCAAAACATAAATACAACTTCACGGCCCCAACTCTTTAATGCCTGTGATTGCCGGTTAAATGTGGTTTCTCCGGCAGATCTGAACTGAACAATCCCCGGGCATTAAAGTGATTGGTTGTAGTGATGTCAGCTCGACAGTGGCAAAAAAACGATACCGATCAATCATCCCTGTAAAACGGCGCCGACGGACCGCCGGCAGTGAACAGGACGGCAAAACGTGTGATCAGAGCTCCGAGAAGAATGTAGCCAAGAATCACCTGGCTGCTCAACAGTATCTGCCCCAGTGCACTATTGGGCGCCGCATAGACGTCACCGAACCCCAATGTGGTCATCGTGACAATACTGAAATAGAGCGAATACCCAAAAGAAAATGTCGGATTTTGTCCGGACGCCCAGACGGCCGTCAGGGAACTGGGGAAAAGTGTGTACATCAGGGCGAAAAGCACGACCAGCAGTGTGAACGTAATGACAATTCGCCACGTTGAACGTCCGTAATCGCACATGAGCCAGAACAGCCGGGTGATGGGCGCGAGGACGGGGTGGTCGGCATACCACGATTCCCAGCGTTGACGACGTGTGTTGTACTGCAAAAGTTGCTTGAGGCCGGGATCAACGCGGATGCTTTCGAGGGCGACGCCGGTAAAATCGGTCGAGCGGCTGATTTTATCCGTTAACAACATCGTCTCTTCGTCGACTTTGGAATAAGCACATTGGGTGTTCCTGAGGTCGCTTTCACGGAGATTGCTCCCGCGCAGGTCACTTTCCAGCATTTGTGCCCCGTGCATGTTGGCGTTCACGAGGATGGATCGTCGGAGGTCGGTTCCCACGAGAACGGCGTTGCGGAGATCAGCCTGCACCAGCACCGCGCCGGGGAGTTTGGCCCGGGAGAGATTGGCTCCGTTTAAATTGATTGAGCGCAGCAAGGCCCGTTTTCCTACCGAGCTCAGTTTCGCCCCTTGCAGCCATATTGCCGTGTCGGGATTATTCTCGCGCCACCGATTCCATTCGGTCGCATCTTCCTTTTCGATGCATTTGCGAATGAGGTCAAGCTGCTTTTCGTCGCATCTGTTGGGGCCCAGCCCTTTGCTTTTTGTTTGTACTGTCATGCCAACCATTCCGCGCCCGAGAACGCTTTTTTGAGTGTCAGATACCACTTAAAACTATCGGTGCCGGCGGAAAGTTTGTCAATGGGTAGTTTCATGATCGTATTCTGAGCGAAGTCTCCAACCAGGGCGAAATAAGGGTAGCCGCTTGATGGTTGCGTTGTTGCCAGGGACAACACCAACGGACGACAAGGTCAGCGATAAAGGCGCGATAAGGTTGGAGGGGGCACTCTTCGTCGCTTTTGTGTCGCTATATTTGTCGTCTATTGCCCGGTTCAGCGTTGATTACCGGGGCCTGATGAAGCAACCTGAATAAATGTCTGGTATACATGCGCTTCATCGGGCCTCCTGATCGAGAAACTTATCCGGTCGTTGCTATAAATGTGTGGAAACGGCGAAACAATCGACACACAACTGATCTTAAAACCGGAAAAGTATTCAGTCCGAGCCGCTTAGGGTTTCGATTGTGGACTCACCCCACCATGATGTTGGTGCGGGGGTAGGTGTAGGGGGCCTTATCGGTGACGCGGGCCATTCCCATGGCGACGGTGACGGGGCCCAGCCGGCCCACGAACATGAGTGCGGTGATGATGAGTTTCCCCCACGGGGTCAGCTCCCGGGTCAGTCCCAGGCTGAGTCCAACCGTCCCGAAAGCGCTCGTGGCCTCAAAAACGATATCGAGAAAACCAGATCCCTGCTCGGTGACCAGCAGCAGCAGCGTTCCGGCGATCAGCGCGCCGGTGGAGAGCAGGACGATGCAGGAGACGCGGTGGACGGTTTCGGTGCGCACCGAATGGTGGAACATTTCGGCATCTTCCCGTCCTTTGAGCGTCGCGATGGTGCTGGAAATCATCACCCCCAGGGTGCTGGTCTTTATCCCGCCCGCCGTGCTCCCCGGTGATCCGCCGATGAACATGAGGATGATCAGCAAAAACGCGGTGGCCCCGGTTATGGCGGTGGGGCTCAGAGGGATGGTGTTGAAACCGGCGGTTCGTGGAGTGACCGACTGGAAAAAGGCGGCCAGAATGCGTTCGGTTCCCGACAGGTTTCTCATCGATTCGCCGTGTCCGGCGATCAGCAGCAGCGCGAATCCCCCGAATATGAGTATTCCCGTGATGGTCAGGACCAGTTTCGAATGTGTGCTCAGGTGGGGACGTTTCCCCTTCCGGTCAAACAGCAACCATTTGGTTTCTCTTTTAATGTCCTGAATCACCACAAATCCCAGTCCACCGACGATAATGAGTCCGGCGACGGCCAGAACGACGGTGGGGGATCCGACGTAATCTTCGATGCTGTTGCTGTAGAGGCTGAATCCCGCGTTGCAGAAGGCGCTGATCGAATGAAAGACGCTCACATAGAGGGCCTCGCCCGTGCTTTCGAAATCGTCACTCCACCCGTAATACAGCACGATGGTTCCCAGAAATTCGGCGATGAACGTGAAGATGCAGATGAAGCGAGTCAGGGACCAGATATCCTCCTCCTCCACCTCCTGAACGTTCATCATCATATCGCGGAACCCCAGGGATAATCGTTCCCGGACGAGGATGACCAGGAACGCGCCGATGGTCATGATCCCCAGGCCGCCGACCTGGATCAGGCCCATGATGACGACCTCACCGAAAGTGGACCAGTAAACGGGGGTATCCTTGACGATCAGTCCCGTCACACACACTGCGCTGGTGGAGGTGAACAGCGCATCCACCGGATGGGTCCAGACCCCACTCGCGCTGCTCACGGGCAGGCAGAGCAGTATCGTTCCCACCAGGATTATGGCTGCAAAACTCAGCAGCGCAGTCCGGGCGGGATGCCCCAGCAGGGCCATTTTCAGGTCGAATTTGGAGTCAGCACTCATAACAGTTCGGTGGCGGATGATGCCGAATAAGAGGTTGAGAGTTTGATGTAAAAGGTGTTTGATGGTACCGTAGCCATATTCCGATGTCAAAATTGCGCGGACCCGGAGTCTGAAGCTGTTGCGTTTGTTCCCGGTGAATGAGGAGAGCATCGATATCCGCAACGATGAGAAATGAATTATGAGACAGAGAAATCAGGGAAAAATAAGTAATATCGCCGTTGTGGGGCTTGGCCGATTTGGTAGCGACCTCGCCCGGCGTATGGCCGAGATGGGTTGCGATGTTCTGGCTGTTGATAGCAATCCCGACCGGGTGGAAGAGGTTGATCCTCTGGTCTCCCGTGCGGTCTGCATGGATGCAACAAATGATCATGCGGTGAGTAAACTCAATCTGGAAGAACTGGACGTGGCCATTGTTGCCATCGGGCGCAACATCGAATCGAGCCTTCTGGTCACCGCGGAGCTGCTCAAACACGGTATTGAAGAGGTGATCGTTCGAGCCATCGACCATAATCAGGCGGAAATCCTCCAGGCCATGGGGGTGAGCCAGATTGTCAGCCTTGAGAAGGAAATGGCCACCACCGTGGCGGAAAATCTGCTTCAGCCCGGTTTGCAACGAATCACCTCCATCACGACAGGGCATTCCCTGGCCGAGGTCACAGCGCCCGAAGAGTTCGTCGGGAAAACGCTTCAGGAACTGGATATGCGCAATACCTACGGGGTGAACGTTGTTGCCATAAAATCCACGGAAACGATTACTGGTGACAATGGCGCCGAACGCACTCGCATCAGCCTCAACGACCTGCCCACAGCCACTGATATTATCGGGGAAGGAGACGTGCTGGTCGTGGTGGGGTCAGACGAGAAAATACAGGTGCTGCAACAGGAGCTGTAACCCTTACCCTTTTTTGTCGTTAAGATGGACTCTTACCCTGCTATCCCGCACATTTTCCCGTTCAGCGGAATGGCCTTTCTTTTGCTTATGTGCCGGTCCTCAGTGGACTCGGCGAGGAGACGATTGTGAAAAAGATTGTGATCCTGATAGCAATTGCCGCGGTAGTGGGATTCTTCATCTCACGCACCAGGACGCCGAACGGAGAAAACCAGGATGGTACCCAGGGGAATCATGCCGGGGCTGGCAACAGAGTGGTGAAAGCGGACTCTGCCATTGAGGCGGCTGGCGGGGAAGTGGGGCGCGAAGGTTCACAGCCTGCCGGGAGTTCTTCCGGACCGTCCGTGACCGATACTGGGCAACAGAACGGGGGAAGTGGGGCCACCGGGGACACGAAAACGGGCGGCTCAACTCGCACAGGAAACGAAACAAAAAACAAAAAAACGGACGATGCGGCGTCGGCCAGTAAAGGCCGCATCAAAGAAACAGAAAAGAAAAGCGGCGGGGGAAACACTTCCTCCGGTGAGAAGAGTTTTGAGAAAGAACAGGGGGCCTCGGAAAAAGGCCAGTCGGCGCGCCTGAAGCGGGGGCTCGCACTGATGAAGAAAGGGAGGAGTCTGAAGGCCAGAAAAGTTCTCACCGCGGTGTATCGCAATGCGGGCGAGGCGGAACGTGAACGTGCTCGCCGGGCGCTCCATAAGATAAACCGTGAACTGGTCTTCAACCCCCGGGTCGTCGATGGTGCGCGGGTGCACACGGTCCAGTCCGGTGAAACGCTCTCCACAATCGCGGATCAGTACGATGTTAACTGGCGGATGATTCAGCGGATCAATGGTATTGATCGCCCCGGTCTCATCCGGGTCGGACAGAAACTGAAGGTGCTGGATGGTCCGCGGCGCATCGTGGTTGATAAAAGCGACTTCCGCCTGACTTTATTTATCGATGGCGTGTTCATCAGGGAATATGCGGTCGGGCTGGGTAAAAACAACAAAACCCCGGAAGGCGAGTTCGAAGTGGAGGAAATGCTGATCAAACCCGATTGGTACCCACCCTGGGGAGGCGTTGTGGAGTACGGCGATGAAGATCACCTGATTGGTGTCCGGTGGATCGGATTGTCCGATCAGCCGGGCGCCAGTGGATACGGCATCCATGGGACGAGTGACCCCGATTCGATCGGCAAGATGTGTTCCAATGGCTGTATCCGGATGCTTAATGAAAGCGTGAAAGAACTGTATGATTTTGTGAACAGCGGGACGAAAGTCATTATTAAGGAGTGACGGTTATGCAGTATGCAGACAGCAGTTTGAGAGGATATCTCGAGGAAGCGGCGTCGGATAACCCTACTCCTGGTGGTGGCAGCATCAGCGGAGTGGTCGGTGCACTGGCATCGTCCATGAGCGAGATGGCGGCAAACTTCACCACCGGGAAGGATAAATATGCCGACGTTGAAGAGGATGTCAGGGAGTGTTTGGAGGAGTTGAGTGCTGCACGGGAGGAACTGCTGTATCTGGTGGACGACGACGCCGAGGCTTACGGCAAGGTGGGGGAAGCGTACGGCATGGCCAGCGAAACGGACGAGGAAAAAAAAGAACGGAACGAGGCCATTCAGGCGGCCCTGAAAGGTGCCATGCACGTGCCCCTGAACATTATGCGGGAGTGCGTTCGAGTGGCCGAGATGAGCGCCCGGCTGGTGGACATCGCCAACCGGAATCTTCTGACGGATGTGGGCGTGAGCGCCATCCTGGCGGAATCCGCCTGCGCCGCCGCGCGTCTGAACGTGGAGGTCAACTTGAAATTCATCAAAGATTCATCCCTCGTGGATCGAATCAGGCCCGAGTTGGACGACATGACGGAGAGGACCCGCCGGTGCCGCGATGAGGTCAGTGCCAAACTCGACGATCATCTCACCTCCTGAGACGCTATGCCCGGTAACTGGAAAGTTAATAAGTCGAAGAACGCGTGTGCCAGGTGCAGCGCAGAGTTTGAGGCTGGGGAAGCCTATTTCTCGGCCCTGCGTGAAACGGATGAACGTACGGATGAGCCATTCCGGCGGTCGGATTATTGTATGAGCTGCTGGCAGGGGGAAGATGCATCACAGTTTTTTTCCTATTGGAAGACCGTTTGCCGTAAAGAAGAAAGCCAGCCAAAGGTCAATACGGCCGTCGTCTTCGATTTTTTTCACAAACTGGAAGATTCGGATCACCCGGATCGTCGAGAAATGCGATTTGTGCTGGCTCTGTATCTCGCGCGCCGCAAGGCGCTGAAGTTCCAAAAAGTGAAGGAACGAGACGGTGCGGACGTCCTTATTTTCAAAAAAACCGGCGGAGATGGCACCATATCGGTGGAAGATCCTGACCTGACCGAGAAACAGATTGATGTCGCCACCGATCGACTGAAAGCCCTGTTTACCGAGGAGCTGTAATGAATATTTATTGCCCTATCGGAGAGAGTAACCGTGAATTTTGACGATAGTGTGTTCAAAGCCAACGATATACGGGCCCCGTATCCGGAACACATTGATGAAGCATTCGCGCATGCGCTGGGTCAGGCCGTTGTTAGCGAACTGGATAACCAGAAGGTGCTACTGGGACGGGATTGTCGCTTGAGTTCCCCCTCCATGGCCGGAGCCGCCGGTGCGGGAGTCCGGGCCGCCGGGGGACAAATCGGTTACGTCGGACTCTGCCCCAGTGAGTTGATTTATTACCTGATGGGGGATGAACGCGGATACGACGTGGCGGTCATGGTTACCGCCAGCCATAATCCACCCGAATATAACGGGTTCAAACTGGTGGGATCCGGTGGCGCCCCCGTGACCTCAGCAGACGGTTTGGGGGCGATAAAAGAGTGGATGCAGGAAGCCCCGGAACCCGGGGGGGACAGTTTCTCCGAACCGGAACAAACGGTATTTGCCCGGGGGGAATATGTGAATTACGTTATGGATCATACCGGGGGCAGGAAGGATTTTTCGGACGTGGACGTGGTGGTGGATCCCGGGAACGGGACCGGCGGGGTGTTATGGGATGATCTGGAAGAAGCGACGGGACTGGAGGCGGTCAAGATGAATTACAAACCCGACGGGCGTTTCCCGGCGCACATGCCAAATCCCGCCAAGATGAAAAACGTGCAGCCGCTGATCGATCGGGTTCGAGAGGAAGAGGCGGACATCGGCTTCTGTTTCGATGGTGATTCCGACCGGACCGTCGCGGTGCTGGACGATGGCCGGGTGATGGGCGGCAGTCAGATGATTGCCGCGCTGGTGGATAGCCTGTTCGCCGATGACTCATCGGCCCATTCAGCGGTAAGCATGACATCGAGCCGGAAACTGCTGGATTTTCTCCGGAAGCGAGGCCCCGAACCGCTCATAGTTCCTGTGGGGCATGCCAAGGTGAAGAGGATCATGCGATCCAATCCGGATATCGACTTTGCCGGGGAGGAGTCCGGCCATTATTTTTTCCGGGAATTCTTCTGCTGTGAAAGTGCCTTGATGACGACGCTCTATCTCCTCCAGTCCGTGGCGGATGAGCGGCTTCAGACCCTCATTGGCGAACTGCCCGGCCCGTGGGTACAGCCCGACCCCGAACCCGCATTCCACTACACCGAACGTTCGGAAGCCCTGGCGGCAAGCAGGACGGCGGCGCTGGAGACATTGGATATGTTTCCGGACGAACGTGAAATAATGTGTGAATTCGAGTGGGAAATTCGGCGTGACTGTGAACGGGAGGATATTGAAAACGCGACGGGCGTCCGCGTGGACTATGCCGATTGGTGGTTCGCGGTGCGCCCGTCGGGTACCGAACCTCTGGCTCGTCTGGCCGGGGAGGCACGAACGGAAGATCTGTTGAATGAAAGACTTAACGCCATCGGGCGTTTCTTCGAGTGAGCTTCCAGGGTCCCCTTTATCGTTCTCCTCTGCCGGTTTCCTTCGTTGACTGTCTGGAGTAGGAACACCGGGGAACGGCCGACGAAGGCGAAGGACGAAGGAGAT
>CAZXYF010000135.1:0-8473 GCA_964644705.1 uncultured candidatus Brocadiaceae bacterium
GCGCAAGATCTGGGGGAAGGATTAGGTTCTAAGGCCCTGTCGCGTTGTTTGCGCACCTTCGGGTAGTGCAGAAGTACGCCTCAACCGGGACAAGCCCGGCTGTAGGCTCATCTGGAATAACGTGGTTTACTGGAGGCTCTCGTCGCCAAAATCTTCCGGCATGGTCTTGTTCTCTATTTCATCCACCACCCGGTCAATAAAGGCATCCACCTGCATGGGCCCCTCGTCGCCGTGGTCGTGGCTGCGGACGCTCACCGTACCGTTTTCCACCTCGCGGTCGCCGATGATCAGAAGATACGGCACTTTGTCGTCCACACCTTCATGAACCTTGTAACCGGTTTTTTCGTTACGGTCATCGGAGCTCGCCCGTATTCCCTTCTCCTGCAGTTTATCCAGAACCGAATGAGCGTACTCGTGATGGTCGTCGGTGATTGGCAGGAGCCGCACCTGCTCGGGGGCGAGCCACGTTGGGAACCAGCCCGCGAAATGTTCGATCAGGCCACCCACAAAACGCTCCAGGGATCCCAGGATGGCGCGGTGAACGATGATACATTCGTGTTCCTCACCATCGGATCCGATGTAATTCACATCGAACCGTTTCGGCAGATTCAGGTCCACCTGAATGGTCGGACCCTGCCACTCACGACCGAGCGCATCGAACAGTTTTACGTCGATCTTTGGAGCATAGAACGTGCCCTCTCCCTCGTCCACCCTGTAATCAACGCCCTGCCGCTCCAGTCCCTCCCGCAGCGCCGTCGTCGCCTGTTCCCATTCCTCGTCGGTCGCCGTCTCCAGCGAAACCTCCGGGCGAGTGGCAAGATACGCCTGATATTCATAGCCAAACGCATCCATCATTTCATCCACCAGGGCGAGTAAATCCTCCACTTCCCCGGCAAGCTGATCGGGCGTGCAGAAAATGTGCGCATCGTCCTGCGTAAATCCCCTCACGCGCAGCATACCATGCAGCGAACCGCTCATCTCATAACGGTAAACAGTACCCAGTTCGGCATATCGGATGGGCAGATCACGGTATGAGCGCATGTGCGTCTGGAAGATTTTGATATGCGCCGGGCAGTTCATTGGTTTCACCCGATAGTTCTTCCCCTCAATATCCAGCGGCGCATACATCATATCTTCATACTGCGGAATGTGTCCGCTCCGGCGATAAACCTCCTCCCCCGCGATGTGGGGGGTGCGCACGAACCGATACCCGCGCCGCTCATGTTCCTCTCGCCAGTAATCTTCGATTGCCATGCGTATGGACGCTCCACGGGGATGCCACAGAACCAGTCCCTGGCCGATCTCCTCATCCATACTGAACAGGTCCAGTTCTTTCCCGATGCGTCGATGATCGCGTTTTTCCGCTTCCTCAATCCGATGGATATAGTCTTTCAGTTCTTTCTTCTCGGCGAAGGCCGTCCCATAAATTCGCTGCAGCTGCGGACGATCGGAATCCCCGCGCCAGTAGGCTCCTGCGACGTTGAGCAGCTTGAACTCGCGGATGCGCGAGGTATCCGGCACGTGCGGGCCACGGCACAGATCCACAAAATCGCCCGTGCGATACAGGGTAATGACATCGCCCTCGAGCTCGTCAATCAGTTCGAGTTTGTAGGGCTCACCGTCCTGTTCCATATGTCGTCGGGCTTCCCCGTGGGATACTTCCTCACGCTCAAAGGGGATCTCCTCGTTTACAATCCGATTCATCTCCTCCTCAATCCGTTCCAGATCCTCACTGGAAATAGTCTCGGGGAGGTCAAAGTCATAATAGAACCCCTCGTCGATGGCGGGCCCAATACCGAACTGAACCCCATCGAACAGCCGCTGCACGGCGCAGGCCATCACGTGAGACGTGCTGTGCCGGAGGATTTCCAGTCCTTCATCACTGTCCACCGTAACCAGTTCCAGCTCCGCATCACGCTGCAGTGCCACCGTCGCATCCATCAGCTGGCCATCGACGCGGGCCGCCACAGTATCGCGTTCCAGCGCAGGGCCAATAGAACCGGCGATCTCCAGGGGGCTGACGCCGGCGGGACGACTGAGTTTACTACCGTCGGGAAGAGTTATCGTTATATTCATGGTTTCACATAATCCAATTCGCGCGGCTCCCCGATCAGGGGGGGCATCCGCAGACAATTAAAAACAAAGTCATGGGCCGTTCACGTCGGCCAGAGAGCGTTTTTCCAGTATACACAATCCCGGTTAGCTGTCCAATTGTGAGGGGAACGGATTACTCATCGTCCGTGGCCTCCACCCCGCGCATCTCCCGAATCATCTCCAGCCGTTCTTTGATCTTTTTTTCGTGACCGTGTTCGGTCGGCTGGTAGTAAATGCGGGAGGTTGGGATGTAATCCTGATCCACCCATCCACCCTCGTAATCGTGAGCATATTTGTATCCTTCCCCCCGCCCCATCTGTTCGGCCCCCTGATAACTGGCATCCTTGAGGTGATCGGGCACCGGCAGCGTCCGGCCGTTGTTCACATCACTCTTCGCTTTTGACGCCGCTTTATAGGAGGCGTTACTTTTCGGTGCACATGCAATGTAGGTCACCGCCTGCGCCAGCGGTATCATGCCTTCGGGCATCCCCACAAACTCCACGGCATCCCGCGCGGCATTTGCCAGCAACAGAGCATTCGGGGCCGCGTTGCCGACATCTTCAGCCGCACAGATAACAACCCGTCGAGCCACGAATCGGGGATCCTCTCCACCTTCCAGCATTTTCTCCATCCAGTAGAGGGCGGCGTCCGGGTCACTGCCCCGCATGCTTTTGATGAATGCGCTGGCGGTGTCATAATGCTCGTCTTCATCCCGATCATACACCAGCGCCTTCTGTTGAATCGAATCCTCCGCCAGCGACAGATCAAACTCGATTACTCCATCGGCGTCCGGCTCGGAACTCAACACCCCAATTTCCAGCGCATTCAGGGCCCGCCGTGCGTCCCCGTCCGACATTTCCACCAGATGGTCCACCGCCTCGTCGGTCACTTCAACGGCATATCCGCCCAGGCCACGTTCCTCATCCTTGAGGGCACGATAAACCAATTCGCGAACATCATCATTGTCCAGGGTTTTGAACTCAAAAATCTGCGATCGCGACAGCAGAGGTGAATTCAGAGCATGAAACGGATTGTGTGTGGTGGCGCCCACCAGAATGATCGTCCCCTCCTCCACATCGGGCAGAAGCACATCCTGCTGCGATCGGTTGAACCGGTGCAGTTCATCCACGAACAGAACCGTCCGGCGGTCCGACCGTTTCTTCCGATCTCTGGCCTGCTGGAGGTTTTTCCGGAGTTCTTTCACCCCGCTGGATGTGGCGTTCAACGACGCAAAAAAGGCCTCCGTCTCCCGCGCAATGACATACGCCAGACTGGTTTTACCGGTGCCGGGTGGACCATAGAAAATCACCGACGAGAGGCGGTCAGCGGTGATTATTCGCCACAGAAGTTTCCCCGGCTGACAGAAATGCTGCTGCCCCACGATCTCCTCCAGAGACCGGGGACGCATCCGCGTCGCCAGAGGCGCATCGGGGTCGGGCTCGAGCAGGTCTGATTGATCTTCTTCGAAAAGTTCCATGGTGATTTACAGGCTATAACCCCAGTGCTCCCTCGTCAATGAACTGGCGATGCCACAGCTCCAGCATCAACAGTGCCCACAGTCGTTGTGCATGGTCCTCCCGCCCCTCTATATGTTGGTCGAGCAGCCGTTGCACCGCGTCTTTCCGGAAATATCCCCTCTCAGCGGCCGTCTGGCTCAGAAGCACATCGCGGGCCACGTCCCGAAGATCTTCCCGAAACCACTGGCCGATGGGCACGCCAAATCCCATTTTACGTCGCCGCATTATGGGTCGTGGAACGAGATCAGCAAACGTTTCCTTGAGGATCAATTTCCCCTCCAGCCCGCGGGCCGTGGGGCGTAATTTGTACCGTCTGGGGATCTTTCCCGCCAGCTCGACGATACGGTGGTCCAGAAAAGGTGAACGGGCCTCCAGCCCCTGCGCCATCGATGCGACATCAACCTTCGCCAGCAGATCACACGGCAGATAGCTCATCGCATCGACGTATGTGGTGCGATGAACCCAATCCTCACCTCCCACCTCGTCGTAATACTTTTCCAGGAGTCCGGCAGCCCGCGCGTCCCCGCTCTGCTGCCGGAATCCCGGCGTGAGCAATTCCTTTTTCCGATCATTCCCGAATATACTTATCCACTCGAGGTAGCGTTGTATCGGAGACTGGTTCAGGCCCGCCATCAGGCGACGCAGCCGATGCAGCGCGTTTTTGGACGCTCCGGTTCCCGGAAGGTGATCCCAGATTGCCGGATTGGCCAGAGTGCGCACGGCCGCGGGCATGCGGTCGAACATCTCGCCGATCCACATTGCGGCATACCGGGGATATCCCGCAAAACATTCATCGCCCGCATCCCCGGTCAATACCACTTTGACGTCACGCCGCGCCAGCCGACTGACGTAGAAGGTGGGTATGGCGGAGGAATCAGCAAATGGTTCATCGTAGTGCCACACCAGCTCCGGGAGCAGTTCCAGCGCCTGAGGCCGCACGGTCTTCTCGGTGTGTCGGGTCCGGCAGTGACGGGCCACCAACCCCGCTTCGGCCGATTCATCAAACCGGGGATTGTCGAATCCGATGGAGAATGTGCGCACGGGCTGATCCATCAGTTCGCTCATCAGCGAGACCGTGATGGAGCTATCAACCCCCCCGCTGAGAAATGCTCCCAGAGGCACGTCACTCATCAGACGCATTTTTGTGGCTTCCCGCATTTCCGCGGAAAGCTCTTCTTTGAAACTGCCCAGCGATCGAGTCCGGTCAACACGATAATCCGGCCTCCAGTAGCGCCGGCGGGTTTTCTCCCCGGTGCGCGCATTGAGCTGCAACCAGTGGGCGGGGGGGAGTTTCTCGACCCCCTCAAAAATGCAATGCGGGTGCGGGACATACTGATAAGTCAGATACTCGGAAACTGCCCGCGCGCTGACTTCCCGCTGAAAATCCGGCACCTCCAGGAGGGCTTTCAACTCACTGGCGAATGCAAAGAGTCCCCTTTTCTCATCATGAAAATAAAAGAGGGGCTTCTGTCCCATTCTGTCGCGCGCAAGCGTCAAACGATCACGTTTCTGATCCCAGATCGCGAACGCAAACATTCCCCGCAGTTCATCCACGCAATTGATACCGGAGTCTTCATACAGGTGGACCAGGCATTCAGTATCACATCGGGTGCGCAGATGATGACCCGCCCGGCGGAGTTGCTGCCGGATACGAGTGTGATTGTATATTTCCCCGTTATAAACGGTCCACACCCGGCCGTCTTCGTTACTCATTGGCTGGTGTCCCCCCTGCACATCCACGACGCTCAAACGCCTGTGCCCCAGAACCGCCCTGGTTGCGGACCGTTGTCCGTCCAGCACCTCTACCCCCCACTCATCCGGCCCCCTGTGGGCCAGAGCGTCACACATACGTCCGACAATCTCGCGGTCCCTCTGTGCCCGCCTTTCGCTGTTTGACCGGTAAGTTATGAGACCGCAGATACCGCACATTCAAGGTATTCCCCCTTCAGAGGAATATTCTGAGACAAGTCGAGGAAGGGCCGACTAAGCTCACTCGCACTGCAAATTCCTAAAAGCCGCCTGGGCAGCGCCTTCGCCCTTCATCGTGACAAAGAGTTCCGTCTGGAAAACCCCCAGTTCAAGATCTCGTTCTCCCATCAACTTCCCATCAATCATAACCTTCACGCGAGCGATATCATACTGATACAGTATGGTCAGCTCGTGCCACTTTTCCCCTTCATCCCCGAAGGCCTTATGCAGCTGGGAGCCCCCGGATGAATCCCCCCTTCGTTGAATGAGTGAGTATTGTTCCCCATCAAAGTTGACCGTTATCGCCTTGCCATTCCGATCCTCCACCTTCATCCCGACCAGATACTGAGCGCCTTCCCCCATGTTGCGTGAATCCGCCCTGAACTGCACCGACAGGGTGAACTCGATTCCCGGCCGCACCGGGCGCATCGTACGCCGAGCATTTTTCACCGTTCCAGCTTCGTTGTTCACCTTCAGCACCAGAATGCCTTTTTCTATGCTCTGGTGTCCATCTTCCGGAATGGTCTTCTTCCAGATTGGCCCTTTGAACCCGTTTTTCTGAATTTCTTCGCTAAACGCCGCCAGATCCATTGGTCCCAGTAAACCATTTTGAATGATGTTGTTCTGCAGACGTCGTGCTTCCCGAGCGGCATGGGTGTCGGGGTAGGTCTTAATAACATGTTTGGCCTGTTCCATAGCCGCTTCCATCTGGTCCGTCCGCTTATACGCCCGCGCTATTTTCAGCTCCAGGTCTGCCCGGTAGATTGTCACACTGTTTTTGAACCAATCGTATTTATTCAGCTCTTCAGCAAGATCCAAAAACTGGTGCACAGCGGTTTCACTCGGATCTGACTGGAGCAGTTTCCTCTGCCAATCCTGCGCCGAGGCGATGATCAGGTTCCTCAGGATTTTTTTACGATCCTCCACCTGAGTCTTCTGCATCAGATTCTCAGCATTTTCCACAAGCTCCGTCCATTTCCCTTCATCCGACAGATTCTGCAGCTTTCTGTAGGCGCGTTTCCATTTCTTCTGGCTGGCGATTTCGCGTTTCAATTCCGCGATTTTGGATTCGAGTTGTTCCCCCAGCCCCGATTTCGGATACAACGTTTCCAATTGTTTCGCCAGCATGCGTGCCTGGGGCAGGGCTCCTTTTTCCAATCGCTTCATCCCCATCTCGTAGGCGCTCTGCCCCAGTTTCTCCTGCACTTTCCGCTCCAGAGTATCCAACTTGTTGACCTGGCTCTGATTCAGCGTCTCCACCGCCAGAGTGGCCAGCATCCCTCGGGCCTCCCAATATCGCCCCTCGTTCACCAATTGCTCCGCATCAGCCAGCACTTCCCCGGCCGACCCCAGGCGCACCCGCTGGGGATCAGGGGGGTCACCTCCCGGATCGGCCTCCGGGGTTTCCGGCCACTGCAAAAACACAACCAGCACGGTCAATAACGCCATCGCTCCGGCTGCGGGATATCTCCACCACGATCCGCCTTCCTCGGTTTTTTCCTCACTCGGGCCCTCCGACACCGGTGGAACGTAATACACCGATTCCGGATTGCGCCGTTCCACCAGCGGGGCTTTACTGACGAGATGCTGATAGGTCAGCTCCAGATCCCGGGCCAGAGTATCCGAGTCATAGCGTTCCTCCCGGCCTTTGGCCAGCATCCGTTCGATCATAGGGTTCAGAAACGCCGGTATATCGTCGTTCACGTGGTGGATCGGAGCTGCGGTGTCGTCGAGATTGGCGCGGAGATATTCCTCACTGGTGTCCGCTTTGAAAGGCGTAGCCCCCGTCAACATTTCATACGCAACGATGCCGAGACTGAAAATATCGGCCCGCCCGTCCACAGATTTTAACCGGATCTGCTCCGGAGACAGGTATTTGGGGGTCCCAGGAACTTTACTCTGGGATTTATCGCGCGGGGCATCGGTTTCGCTCACGTGTTTGGCGATTCCCAGATCGGTCACCTTCACATGGATGGCCCCGGAGGGGTCCTCATCCAGCAAAATGTTGCCCGGTTTGATATCCCGGTGAACGATCCCCTGGTGATGGATAGCCTGCAAAGCATTACAGCTCTGGCGCAAAATATGGATCTTATCCACCAGTTCGATCTCCTCCGGGCCGCGTATCCGCTCCAGGAGGCTGTTTTCCACAAATTCCATGGTGTAATAATACGACTCATCAACGTTGCCCGATTCGTAATATTTCACCACGTTCGGGTGTTGAATACTGATCAGCATCTGCACTTCGCGGTCACGCAGCCGCCGAATTGTATCCGCCGATCGTTTCTCACCCGGCTCGAATATCTTGATCGCGACAATATTCCCCGCCTCATTATCATTGGCGCGATATACGCTGGCCACGCCCCCTTTCCCCATATGATTCAGAAGCGTGAATTTACCGAAATCTGAACATTCCATGAATGCAAAGCACCTTATAATAGTACGTCGTGTTCGCCGTATCGTGTCAGTCCAAGCGCAACCCCACGTATGATAGCAAAACGAGGATCACCAATTCACTTCCTCCGGTGGTTTGAACCGACGTCGTATTTCTTCATCGGTAACTGGACCACTCCCCTCTTCCTCGTTTTTCTCCCATTCTTTTCGTTGTTGGTCGAGTTTCTTCAGCTTTTCCAGCATCTGTCTGGACCTCTCCATCAATTTCTCGGTAACGGCCAGACGCTTATATCTCGGCGCAAAATGATTCAGTGCCTGAGACACACCGCCATCCCTGATCATCATGCGGACCTTGTTCAGCAGACGTTTTAAACTCACACGGGCGATGCGGTAGATGTAAGACCGCTGCTCCCGAACAATATCGACCAGGCGGGACGAGGACAGCTGCTGGGTCAGGCGCGTTGCTTTCTGGAACGCGGCGCGGTAATTCTCCTCTCCCACAT
>CAZXYF010000136.1:0-8384 GCA_964644705.1 uncultured candidatus Brocadiaceae bacterium
CCCGGATGATACAAATATCCCCGCGGATATACTGCGTACGCCGACGCACACATCAGCCCTTCACCGCCGCAAGGCCGGGCATCTGCAGGTTCGTGCTACCGAGACATGCGTTTGTCGGCAGGGGCGAGTCAGGTCGTGGATTCCCCGTGCATGATCGCCTCAATCTCGTCTTGCGAATACAGCTTTCCCCGCCCGATCCCCGGACATTTTTCTTTGAGCTTTTCCCATTCTTTTGGCGATGCCATCACGTGTTTCCAGAAGGGGAATCGCCGGCATTGTGATGGCCGCACGTCGTAAATTTTACATCCATCTGGAGAATAGAATACGCAGTCCCCGTTGCTGTATTCAATCAAACTGACACGATCCATAACCTGACGACAGTAGCGCTTTAGAAATTGCTCCTCCGAAACCCCAAGATGGGCCGCCATATCCGGCAGTTCCTCTTTTTTAATCCAGACGAATCCCGGTTCCCCCCGGCAACACCTCCCGCACTGAGTGCAGGAGAAACGGAGACCATCGTCATACCATGGTGTGTTTTGATTATGGGATGGAGTCTTCACGGGTCAGTATATCACGGGGAACGGCAATTACGCGGGGCTGCCGGCCGGGGCGGGCATATCGCCGGCGGCCGGGCCTTCGGTAATCTCATCCCCATTATTTTCTTGAGTATCGGAGGTCGGTTGTTCTTTTTCCTGTTCCCGTTCATCGACGATTTCCTGTACATCTTTTCCGTCGAGAAGGGCTTTTACCTCATCCGCCTGTACAGTTTCGAGTTCAAGCAGGGCATGGGCGAGGCTTTCAACGGCGTCTTTGTTGTCTTGAATCATTTCCTCCGCCTGCGTATGAGCGTCGTGCAGGAATACGCGGATCTCATCATCAATTTGTTGGGCGATCTTCTCGCCGTGTTTACGAGATTGGCTGATCTCGCTGCCGAGGAAAACGTGTTCATCTTCATCCGAATAACAAACTGCGCCCAATCGCTCGCTCATGCCCCACTGGGTTACCATTTTGCGAGCGAGGTTGGTGGATTTCTCAATATCGTCTTTGGCACCGGAGGAAATATCGTCGCAAAAAATCTCCTCCGCCACTCGACCCGCGATGTTCAGGGTGAGGGTGCCCAGGCACTCATTCTTGCGCATGCCGTATTTGTCGTTTTCGGGCAGGATCATCGTCATGCCCAATCCCATTCCGCGCGGGATGATGCTGACCTTGTGGAGCGGTTCGACGTCGGGATGCAGTGTGGCCACGATGGCGTGTCCCGCTTCGTGGTAAGCGGTCATTTTGCGGTCCTTATCGGTCATAACGCGGCTTTTTTTCTCACGGCCGAAGCGGACTTTATCCCGCGCATCTTCCAGGTCGTGAATGTCCACAGCCTTTTTCCCCCGGGAGGCGGCCAGCAGGGCAGCTTCGTTGATGAGGGCTTCCAGGTCAGCTCCGCTGAATCCGGGTGTGCCGCGGGCGATGATGCTCAAGTCAGCGTTCGGATCCATTTTGACATCCTGGGAGTGGATTTCCAGTATAGCCTCCCGACCGTTCAGGTCCGGCATGTTGACCGTGATCTGGCGATCAAATCGGCCGGGGCGCAGCAGGGCGGGATCCAGCACATCGGGGCGGTTGGTGGCGGCCATGACGATGATGCCCACTTCACGGCTGAATCCATCCATTTCGCTCAGGATAGCGTTGAGCGTCTGTTCTCGTTCGTCGTGGCCTCCGCCCAGTCCCGTTCCGCGTTTGCGGCCGACGGCATCGATCTCATCCAGAAAAATGATGCAGGGTTGGTTTTCGCGAGCCTGCTCAAATAGGTCACGCACCCGCGAAGCACCAACACCGACGAACATCTCCACAAAATCTGAACCACAGAGACTGAAAAACGGCACATCGGCTTCACCGGCCACCGCTTTCGCCAGCAGGGTTTTGCCGGTTCCGGGACGGCCCACCATCAACATACCCCGCGGGATGCGGCCGCCAATTTCGTGGAATCGTTCGGGGTTTTTAAGGAATTGGACGGTTTCTTTCAGGTCGGCTTTTGCCTCCTCCACACCCGCCACATCCTCAAAACTCACGTCGGGTTTGTGCTCGTGGGCCAGGTTGCTCTTACTTTTGAGGAATGACATCCCCCCCTCACTGGGGTTGGCCATGCGCATCTGGCGGTTGAAAAAGTACACGAGAACCAGCACCAGTAAAAGTAGCGGCGCAACGTTCATCAGGAGAAAGGGCCAGAGATCGGATCCGGGGTCGGTCTGAAACCCTTCCGGATTATTGACAAAATGCCCTTTCCATTCGTCAATATGCTCGTCAATATAGCCGCGTGAAACGTGCAGCTCAAATTTGCCGTAGGGAGCGGCCCCGGATTTTAATGTCCCCGTCAATTCATCTCCGTCAATGTTGAGATTCTTGACGTCACCCGCGTTGAGGTGTTTTTCGAAAGTCACCAGGGAAATGTCTTTCTTCGTCGGTTCGGCCGTCTTTTTGAGGAGCATCAGCGAGACCAGCACTCCTGCAATGACAACCACCCACAGGAATAACTGACGACCCACGGGGTGGCCCCCGGAATTATCCGGTGAGGGAGAATCGTCATTCTGTTCTTCCGGTTTTTCCTCGTTATCCATGAGAATACTCCTGAATGATTGGAACGTTGATCAGCATTACTTTTGGGGGGCAGATTGGATCTCGACCCTGCCGTGCAATGGTTCTACCACGAGCGTTCCATCTCTTCCACAATCTTTTCAGCGGTGTCCTCAAACACCCGGGGAGCGATGGGTTCTTTGCGGGAAAGTGCGAAAAAACTCTGGTGGCTGAATTCGACGGGCGACACCAGGTCCTGACCGGTGAGGTTGTCGGTCCACCTGAATTCCACGGTGACCACAATGCGGCGCATCAATACCTCTTCGTCTTCCGTCTCGGTCTCGTTACTGGAATCGAATCCCACAATGGCACCGCTTAAAATGCTATCCGCCCGATTCCGGGGCTGGATCTCCAGGGAGGTGCTCTGTCGAATCTCTTCGGACAATTTGCGGGTCAGTTTCACTTCCAGCTCCCGGTAATCAGTTTCGTTGTCGAAGACCGGGATAGCCACGCTATGGATGTCATCGCGTAGAAGTCCCTGACTTGAGTAACCGCAGCCAATGATGGTTAGAACAAGGCCAGTCAGGAGGGCAACAAACACATGTCGCAAGGGTTGTTTGAGATTTGGTCGGGTAGTCATTGATCTTCGCCTTCTTTTTCATTACTGGTGGTGACGACGCCGGGTAGAGACATTGGTGTGACTCGTCCTCGGGGCGGTTGATCGGTTTTCACCACCTCCGATATCTCTTGCTCGGCCCATTCACCGGTTTTGGTCTCCGGTAGGGCATCACGCATGTATTCCAGATAGGGGAGTGCGGCCGAGGGTCGTTGGGCGGGTCCCATGTAGTATTCCGCTATGCGGGCGTATTTCTCCGCGCGAAGATTCTGTGCTTCTTTGAGCTTTTTGCGCGCCTTCGCGGCCAGTCGATGATCCGGAAAATTCGCAAGAAAATCTTCAAAACGGCGGATCGCCTGAACCAGCTGATCGGTGCCCCGGCCGATCCATCGGGCCATTTCAAGATGGCACACGCCGATTCTATACCACGCGTAGGGCACCCGGGTGCTGCCGGGATAGTAGTCCACCAACGCAAGATACTGATCCGACGCATACATGTAACGACCCCGCTCAAACAGCGCGTCTGCTTTGGCTTTTTGAACTTGCGCTCCCATGTTTGCATTCGGTGCGATGTCCACCAGTTTGTCGTAGAGTGACAGGGCTTCCTCAAGATCATGCCGGGCAATTTTGTTGGCGGCCTTCCGCTGAAGCTGGAACACTTGTTTGCGTCGATCGTTCTCGGGATATTCAGTCTGAAGCTGATCCCATGCCGCAAAAGCAGATTCGTAGTAACCACTATTGAAACGTGCCAGACCGAGCAGAAATCGCGCGTGTGGGTTCCATTTTGCCTTCGGATGTTCCTCAATCAGCGCCTCCAGCTGTTTGGCCGCGCTTCTCGGCTCCCCGGCGCTTAAAAGAGCAGCAGCGTGCTTAAATTGTGCCTCGGGTTTGTTTTCCGGACGCTCATCCAGATTGACGTCGCCGGTGGCGGGCGTCCACGCTTCAGTGGCGGATAATGTATGGCAGGTGAGAACCAGCGTCAGTAGGGCAATTATTGTCGTCAGGATTCGTTTATGGAGTTTCATGATTCACAATTTTGGAAATGGGCAGAGAGTATGCGCGACACTGTATTTATTTTAGCAGAACGATGCCACACATGCATAGCTAAAGTCGTTCTCATGCGAGTTTGTTCATTCCGCCGGCCGGTTTTCTGTTCCGGATGGCAGTACTGGACCGGTGACGTTCGCCGGTATGGCGGACCGGAACCGGGTGGTGACTTCTTCTTCCCGGCGATGAATTGAGAGAGAGCCGGACAATCCACGCGAATCCTTCTGCGGGGAGATCTGGAAGACGATGGGGGAGTTGGATGAGCTGCCCGGAGGGGTGATCAATGTGCCAGTTGCGTTTCCCTCAACTACGAGTGACATTTCGGTATATCCGGGCCAGGGGAGATTTTTGAGCAAAAAAACCGCGGCCTCTTCGGCAGATAAAGTCCGGGGGACGTGCATTGTTGCTCCCTCCAGGGAGGCGGACAACTTCCGGTAGGATGCGGGCATCGTGTTATCACCCAAGTTGACGACATAGGGGCGGGGATGCGCCTGTTCGTCCGGGGGGGGGATGGTGGTGCGGGCCGATTGCGGCGCGTTGCGGCACAGCACAAAAGCAACCGATGGCTGCCGGGCGGGAAACTGTGCACACCAGCGGAGCAGGGGAACCGTTCCGGATGATCCTTCGCTGGCGCTGAGATCCCACAGGCTCCCCATCATCCGTTCCCGGGCAATGCTTTGCAGGCCCGCCGGGCCTGCCGGCAACATTTTCATCTCACCATCATACGCTGTGACGAACAACCTGGCCCGATGGCTGAGACGAGCCGTGAGCCTATCAGCTAAATCATACGCGTCGATACCGAAATAGTCGGGCCTGTCGGGAGCCGCCGCATCAAAAGCCATGAGGTAGTGGCCGATGCGTTTGATATCCTTATCGGGTTCGAAAGGGGGTTGCCACGCACCAATACCAATCGGTTCTGTCGAGCCTTTTTGTTGAAACCACACAATCCGGGGAGAATTCTGATGTCGAACCCTGGCCCGGAAAACCAGCGGCCGGGCAGAATGACCTGCCGTGAGTTTCGCACGGCCTCTAAGCTCGCGGGCAGACGCATCGAGGGGGAAATCAATGGTGGTCGCCTCCAGTGAGTTGTAGATATCGGAATCTGCCTGAAGGGTGACGGTGATATGGTCAAGGTCGTCGGCGGCCACTGCCGAAGGCATGACTCCGAACATCAGTGTCTCGTGCACTGGAATCATCGAGCTCACGATTGTTTGACTGATCGTGACGGATTGACCGGGCTCAATGGGCTTTTCCGGGGACACCGGACCAATTACCGGGAAGGCCCAGAGAAGGTTTTCGAGCGATATTTCCCCCTGCCGGGTATCTTTACTTTCGTTGGTGATTTGTGCGGTTATCCGTGCCGTGACAAGTGCCCCCCGGGGCTGAAGACCAATCCGGAGTTGCTCAATGCGAAGCCCCGATGGAAGGGCGTCGGTGCTGGTCGGACGGGGGGAAAAAAGGCTCTTCGTCGGCGGCACAGATGCCTCGCTATTTTCGGAGATGCGATACCGCCAGAGCGCGATTCGGCGCGGGGCAACGCGTCGGGTCGCATCCAGCAGCCTCCCCTCCATCACCACGCCTTTTTCTCCCTCACGTAAGGTAGTCTTGCTATCCTGGCCGTGCAGGGTCACTGACCCGGATAAACAGCTGATGATCAACCGGGCGGGCGTGGCCCGTGCTTGAAACGTGCCGTTGAGGCTGGTTGCTCTGGCTTTGACGGTGGGGCTGGATTGGAGTTTTAGGGGAGCAGCACCATCCTGGGGGTTATATTTGAGGAGAGTACTGCCTCGTGCCAGTCGAACTGATCGCGATGTGGGCCAGGAAATTGTTGTGTTGCAGTTGACCCAGCACCGGAGGTTCTCGGTGGGGGTGTTAACCCGCAGATAACCGTCGGAGCCGGTCTGGAAAATGCTGTCTGCGGAAATGCCCGGGCGATCCGGCGCGTCCGTCCATTCGGCCTGTCCCGGGAAGCCAACTTTCACCGTGCCCGAACGCGACACGATAGTGGCGGTTTGCTGTGGTGGTTCATGATATTTTGTGGATAAATAGACGGATCCAAGTGCGACAATGAGCAGGCCAATCAAACAGGCAACGAAAATAGTCGAGCGAGTCCAGAATCCGGTCACCGGTTCGGGATTGGCGGGCGGCCCATCCGGAGCCTCAGCGTCAAAATCCGTCCGCTCCAGAAGATTGTCGCAGGCTGTGACCACATCATCGGGGAGTTCTTCGGTGGGGAGCTTATTGAGGGAGTCATGGACCTGTTCGTAGCGCTGAAAACGGTCCGTGCAGTGGGGGCATTCGTGCAGATGAGCCCTGAGTTCTTTTTCCTCCACCTCGGAGATATCCCCGCAGATTGAACGGATTATGGCGATTCTGGCTTCTTTACAGTTCACATCTGCTCCCCGATAAACGAATTCGAACCGGCCAGACGCCGGAATCCGAGTTCCACTTTTGCAGCGGTTTTGTCGGGGCGAAAACGGCATGCGCGAGCGGCCTCTTCAATCCCCAGACCGAACACTGCCACCAGCAAAAAAGGCTGTCGGATATCGCGTTGCATGTCGTTCAGGTCCCGCCGGGCTCTCTCGAGTTGGGATGTGGGTTGTCCGTCGTTCAATTCCCTGATGAAACCAATAAAACCCTGTTCATCCGGCACATGGGCCGGCAGGGCCTGCTGGGTGGTCACGGCAAAAATCCATTCCTTAATTGAGTCGAATCCCTCCGGACGCTCGCGGTAGGCGGCCATATAACAGAAAATCTGTCCCAGCATCTGGGCGGCATCGCGAGTGTCGATCCCGCTGAGCAGGAGATACCGAAAGATGGAATCGCGGTAGCGGGATCGGAGTTCGATGAATGCCTCCTCCGATCCGTCGATATAATCGCTCCATAGCTCCTCGTCGGATCGCTCTGTTACCTGGTTTGTTTCTACGGTTGTCTGTTCCGAGTTCATAGTGAGGTGGACCTGGGGGAGACGGTGTGGTTATTTGGGGCTCCGGTCAGCGTGGCCCTGCGATTTTTTGTTGGCGGGGAGAAAGGGCAGGATGTCGATGCCGAAATAACGCAGGCACGCAATGATCACCGCGGTCGCAAATGCCTCGTCGATGTTGCCCACAATCGGTAAGTTGTCGGGGATTTCCACGACACCGGCGGTGAGGTTGAGCAGCCAGAGTACGGAAAGGATGATGCCCATTATGGCGGCCACCCGGCCGAGCAGGCTTCGCTTTTCGGTATCAGTCGTCGATTGATCGTTCTCAGTATGGTCCATTGGCAATCCAGCTTTTAAAGTAGATGCGGCAGGTTTCTCGCAGGTATGCAAAAGACACCCCCAAAAAACAGCGACAGCAAGAGTTCATTATAACGATAGAAGCACTGAATTTTGAACCCATAATCTTTCCCCAAGATTTTTTGCCATAATCTGCCGCTCCATGAAATGAACGAACCAGGCCAGACCAAGGGGGCATCAGGGCGAAAGATGCCGGGTTGTTCCAAACAGTCCGGAACCGTCGCCGCCTTCTTCCCATGCCTGTCCAAAACGCCAATTCGGGATGGATAGATCTTTGTCTTTACCTTCGTCTTTATCAAACATCTGCCGTTGTTTTTGGCGGTCTCAGACCCAGGAGAAAGGCAGACGAAGGCAAAGACAAAGAGATAGCGGTCCCGGGCGTAGCGTTTCGCTCCCATGGCAAGCAAAGCGCAGGCCGCCAGGCATACCCGAGCCGCCACGGCGCGCCTCGCTGAAGGCCTTTTCCATGCACTTCCTGTGCTTCGCTTTCCCCGCCGATGCAGTCAGGCCTTTCTGCAATCGCTCCACCAACGGGGCGTATTTCTCTGCCACTTTTTCGTCTTTAATTTTCTCCAGCGCCGTTTCGGCCATCTCCAGATCACCACGGATCAGGGCCAGCTGCAGATCGACAGTCTGTGGACGCACTTCCCCGGCCGATCGTCCATCGTCAGTCGCCAGTCGTCCGGTTGGTGCCACCGACCGCAGGATGGATTCGATCTCTTCGGGTAAATCGCTGCAGTTTGCGGCGGTTGGCCTGTAGTCCGGTCCCGCCTCCAGGAGGGCGTCGAGCCGATCGTATTCTTTGGCCAGCCAATAGCTGGCGGCCAGCCGCCGGATGGCCCGGGGGAGTTTTTTGGGCGACGCGAGCCGGAGGTT
>CAZXYF010000137.1:0-937 GCA_964644705.1 uncultured candidatus Brocadiaceae bacterium
GTTACAGGGCCAGGCCTATCTCTGCTCCATTTCTTCCGGTTCCCATTTTTGCTCGATTTGTTCGGGATCTTCCAGGGGCTGGCCCGCGGTCTGGAATGTGGCCGTGCGCCCGGCGGGGATGCGTGATGTGTTGCCGCTATGTCGCACCTCCGCTTCCCCCTCCAGGACCTGGACGTTCAGGCCCGATTTCGGGTCAGCGCTGAGCTGTGTCGTCCCGGGTTTCATAACGACGCGGGCCGTTGGTGTCCGGATTTCCACTTCGGCGCCTTCCTCGTTTCGGACAAACAGTTGTCCCCTGGTAAGGCTAAAGGTGTGACTGCCATTGGCCCGGAGGTCCGCCGGCCCCGCCAGTAAGATGTGAGTGTGGGGTCCCAGAGATATTCGACCGCGTGTCGTATCCGGAATTATGCATTGTGCTCCGCGGTATAGCCGACCCGTTTTGTCCGGATCGATCCGTTTGCCGGAAACCTGGAGGTGACCTGTGCTTGCGGTTATCTTCCCAACGGGCCAGTAAAAGTAGTAACCCACCACCAGAGCACCGATCAGGCCGATGGCCCCCGCGAATTTGCCGAAATCCCAAAGTGCCGTTCGGCTCGGTGCAGCGGCGAGTGCGCCCAGGTCGTAGAAGGCAATCAGAGGTAGAGCCATCATCAACTGCGTCATCGGGTCCGGAGGGGTGAGCACCGCTCCCAGTATGAATCCCGTGAGAATAGCCCCTTTGCGGTGTTTCTGTATGGTTTTTACGCTCACGATATCCCACTTGACCAGCTGATACATCACCAGGGGGGTCTGGAAGGCCAGGCCGAGGGCAAAGGTCATGATGAAAAAGAGGGAGAGATAGTCCCCGATCATCAACACAGGCTGAGTGGTGCGCTTATACACATCTGACGCTGCCGGCGACCACTTAGGTCTAGGAGCCGGTGGTCGACGGAGTGTA
>CAZXYF010000137.1:947-8323 GCA_964644705.1 uncultured candidatus Brocadiaceae bacterium
CCGATAGAGACAGGAGAAATTCGAGTGCCATGGGGATGAACAGAAAGTAACCGAAAGCCACGCCCGCTCCAAAGCAGAGGAGTGAAACCCCCGCAATGCGAATGGCGGCTGATCGCTCATGTTTATACAACCCGGGAGCGATAAATCCCCACATCTGCAATATCAACCACGGGGAAGTGACGATGAGTGCGACGATAGCGCAGGCCTTCAACTGGGCCGTTATGGGTTCCAGATAGCTTCGGAATTTCAGTGCTGAGTCAATCTGCCGGGAACGGGTGGCCAGAACATGGGGGCGAATGACGAGGGTGAGGATGTGCTCTTTAAAAAACCACGTCGCCACGAAGACGACAACCACTGCAATGATACATCGGATGATGCGCGTGCGCAGCTCCTCAAGATGTTCTCCCAATGACATCCGAAGCTCGCTGTCAATATTGTGTTCGGTGTGGTGCTCCACGGTACGGGAAGTGTCCTCACTTTGAGAAGGCCGACGGGAAAGTTATTTCACATAAAATGCATATTACCGCATATTGAGGAGAACCGCCGAATCAACGGTGATATATAACATCAGCAGGAAAGCGGTGATGGTCGGGTTGGTGGGACGCTGGAATCAGGTGTACTCTTTCCGCATACGCGAGGAGGGTATATTCAGATTTTTGCGGTATTTCGACACCGTACGCCGGGCGATATCGATACCTTCTTCTTCGAGTTTTTCGGCGATGGCTTCGTCGCTGAGAGGGTCGCTTTTGTCTTCGTTGTCAACGACATGGAGGAGTTTTTGTTTGACAACTTCCCAGGATTCCATCTCCCCGTTTTCTTTCTCCAGCCCGCCGGTGAAGAAGAATTTCAGGGCATAAATCCCCTGGGGAGTCTGAGCGTATTTTTCCGAGATCGCCCGGCTCACCGTGGAAACGTGGACACCCACCTCATCGGCGACATCCTGCATCTTGAGTGGTTTCAGATGCATTTCGCCCTTCTTGAAAAACTCCTCCTGTACATTCACTATTTCCTCAACCACTGCCTGAACGGTGGCACGCCGTTGTTCGATTGCCGCTATCAGACCCTGGGCGCTTTTCAGCTTCTTCTTGAGGTATTCCCGGGTCTGCTCGTCCAGCCCCTTCTGCTGGAGTCGCCGCGCATAGTAGGCGCAAATGCTGAGGGATGGCAGCCAGCTTTCCTCCTGCACAACCTCGAAACCATCTTCATGTTGTTCAATAATGACATCGGGGAGGACGTGTGGGGTGGCGGGATTCTCAAACACAGAACCGGGGATCGGGTTCGCTTCACCAATTTTTTCCACCGCTTCGGTGAGATCCTCCATATCGCATCCGATGCTTCTGGCCACTTTCGGGTACTTGTTTTCAAGAATGTCCTCGAAATGTTTGTCCGCCACCTCCCGCATCAGAGAATAGTGGGGATCATCTTCGTCAAGCTGCAGCAGGATACATTCCTGAATATTTCGCGCGGCAACCCCCGGTGGGTCAAAGTTCTGTACGATATCCAGGGCCCGATCGGCTTCCTCGTCCGACACCTCGACATCAAGTGACTCACGTATTTCTTCCAGAGAATAGGCCAGATATCCGCGATCATCCAGGTTAGAAATGATATTCTCGCACAACGTCTGGATGGATGGTTCCAGGTCGTGATAGGCAAGTTGCTCTTTTAGATGATCTTCCAGAGTTGGTTCATCGGCCGAGGAATTCTCCAGGGCGTCCATCTTCGAGTTCGTTTCGTCGGAGGAACTGCTGCCCTGTGAGGTTCCACTGTATGATTCGTAGTAGCTGGTCAGATCGGCATACTTGTCGAAATCCTCTTCAAGCTCCGAATCATCGGCGGATACCTCTTCGACATCTTCCTGTTCCGGCTGTTCGACTTCAGATTCTTCGAGGGCTTGCGTTTTTTCACCCGCTTCCTCACCTTCATTCTCGGCCTTTTCAAGCATGGGGTTCTCCATCAGCTCATCAGTGATGCGCTGACGGAGGTCGAGCATGGGGAGCTGAAGAATTTCTATCGATTGTATAACCTGGGGCGCCAGCTTCTGCTGCATCTCCTGGCGTGCCTGCAGGTTAGCTTCCATCCGCATAAGTCACATCCTCCGTGCTGACAAGTCTGATCGTTGGTCGGTGTCTGTAGCTTGATTGGTCATATCAACCGTTGTCCCGGTAGTTGAGCCTCCGGCCGCCGGGTCAGTCGATCGTTCGTCGTCCCTCCAGAGCCTCGCCCACGATGGCGGCATCGGCGTATTCCAGATTGCTTCCGCTGGGCATGCCTCTGGCCAGGCGCGTAATCGTGACAGAAGTGTCCTCCAGGGCCTCCTGTACCAGCAGGGCGGTGGCGTCTCCTTCGGTATCGGGATTGGTTGCCAGTATGATTTCTTCGATTTCTCCCTCGTGGACGCGGTCCAGCAGCTTATCAACCGTCAAATCTTCCGGTTCTATGCCGTCAAGGGGGGCCAGTCGCCCGCAGAGGACATGGTAAAGCCCATTATATTCTCCGCTTTGTTCGATTGCCGTTGCATCGCGGGAGTCCTCGACAACACACACCTGTGATCGGTCCCGACCGTGATCGGAACATACGTGGCAGGGATCGGATTCGGAGAGCAGCGAGCATACAGAGCACTGTTTGACGTTATCTTTAACCTCACGGATGGCCTGGGTGAGTTCGAGGGCCTCATCGCGATCGAGTCTCACGATATGGTACGCCATGCGTTCGGCGGTTTTCTCCCCAACTCCGGGAAGCATGGTAAGCTGATCCCGCAGATGGGAGATTGATTGGATGTATGCCTCAGACACAGTGCCCACCTTTCCTTCCAGATCTACAAACAGTTTCGGGGTAGAACGACGTTCGCCCGACTGATTTCAGTACAGGAAATCGTGCATTACATGAGGTCGGACAATCCCGGTATGCCCATATTGCCCGCCACCTTGCCTTTTTCCTCTTCCTCGACTTCATCGGCTTTTTTCAGGCCCTGTCGGATCGCTGCAAGAATCATCTCCTGCAGAAATTCAGGGTCCTCTTCCTCGAGAACATCAGGTTCAATCGTTACATCAAGGGGCTCTTTCAAACCGTTGAACAACACCTTGACCATACCGCCGCCGGCGCTGCCTTCGACGACGCGTTCGCGGAGAGTTTCATCGACTTTTCCCATTTTGTCCTGCAACTGCTTCATCTGGTTCTGGGCCTGTTCCATCATCTTGCCCATATCGCCTAAACCTTTCATAGTTCTCTCCTTATAGCTGATAGATGGTGGTGAATGCGAAGATACGTTATTCGACTTCTTGTGTCGTGTCTGTGGATTCTGTGTCGGGTTCTTGTTGGGTCTTTTTTCGTCGTTTTAGTGTGACCGGTTCCAGTCCGAAGCGGGCGTCGGCTTCCTTGAACGCTCGCATCAGCGGTTCATCCTCACTGGCTTTCGCGGCCACGCTCGGCGTTTCCGCCACGCTCTGGATCCTGCGCAATTTTGTGCCGCCCATGTCCTGCGGGGTGGCCTCCTCCGAAGTTGCCGGTGTTTCATCGGAGCTGCGGGTTTTACTTACTTTTTTTTTACCCGCGACCTCTCGGTTCTTGATGCGCTTCATTAGCTTCTGTGCTCGGCTGCCCCGGCCCGATCCGGCATCACTATCCTGTGTGCTCTTGCTGTCCTGTTTGGTGGAGGAGGACTGTGTTGGCCGGTTGTTTTGCCCGGAGGAGGACTTGCGACTACCAGCGGACCGGCTGCCGCCCCCTGAGGAGGCACTTCCACCGGCAGGCGAAGGACGATCAGGTTGTTGGGCCGGAGCCTGATCCAGTGATTTCAGAGCTTCTTCTATCGTGGCGAGGTCGTCCAGTTGTGACAGCTTGGCGACGGCGATCTCCAGTGCCAGGCGGCCGGTTGTGTCGCGGCGTGCCCGCAGTTTAGCCTCCCGGATAACCTGAAGCATGTAAATCAATTGTTCCTGAGCAAAGTTACCGGCCTGACGTTGCAGCGTGTCAGCATCAGCGACAGCTCCGGCCAGGAGGTCATGATCCGGGGGACAATGACTGGCCACCAGCAGATCACGGATGTATTCGGAGAGCTGATCGGTAAAATCAAGGAGATCGACGCCGCTGAAAAGCACTTCCTGTACTTTTTCCAGAGCACCGCCCGTGTCGTTTTCGGCCAGGGCATCGACGATCGCCGATAGAGATTGCGTTCGCGCCGCTCCCAGAACCGTCAGTACGTCATCGAGCTCCAGTCGGTCTCCGCCAAAAGCGACCACCTGGTCAAGGGTCCCGACCGCATCGCGCATGCTGCCGCGTGCGGCCCGGGCAACCGCCTGAAGGGCGCCCTGATCGGTTTCAAGACCCTCTTTAGAGCATATATCGCTCAGGTGCTGGACGATTTCGGCGTCCGAAATTCGCCGAAAGTCAAATCTCTGACAGCGGCTTTTGACCGTATCGGGCAACTGCTGCGGATCGGTTGTGGAGAAGATGAACTTGACGTGTTCGGGGGGTTCTTCGAGCGTTTTGAGCAGGGCATTGAATGCCTGCCGCGTGAGCATGTGAACTTCATCCACGTAATAGATTTTGTAACGACTGTGGGAGGGGGACAGTTTAACATTCTGGCGAAGCTCACGAATTTCATCGATCCCTCGGTTGGATGCCCCATCAATCTCCATTACATCCATATCATCGCCCGTGGCGATGCGCTGGCAGGACTCACATTCGCCACATGGTTCGGGAGTTGGCCCGTGTTCACAATTGAGTGCACTGGCAAGAATGCGGGCCATACTCGTTTTGCCGATGCCACGGCTTCCGCAGAAAAGATAGGCGTGGTGCACCCGATTATTTCGCACGGCGTTTTGGAGAGTGCGGGCTACATGGGATTGCCCGACCACATCCCCGAAACTTTCAGGTCGATATTTGCGTGCAAAGACGAGGTACACTGTGTTCTCGAAGTTAGAAGGGAGCGGATCGTCTGTACTCGATTGTGATACAACACATAATATGGGTCGTGCGCTCCGGTCGATACCTCCTGGTCGGGCAGTAACCGGCTTGCGGCTCCTTGTGAGCAACCCTACGGCAGTCAGGAGTACCATTTATGGCTGCTGGCTTCCGCCCCTGACCAGGTTCATGGCCATCCTGCTCCATAGGACCCACAATTCATTACCGCAAGAACCGATTCTAACCGCGACCAAATGAAAACCTCGCGGAGTGGTCAGCCCTGCTGAGCGGTTTGCAGGTATAGGACACCGCTAACGCCCCGCTTAGCACGACCCAAATATTGTCAACAGATCCCGCGTATCGGGAGTTCGTCAACTTACTTAGAATGGTGTGCTGCTTTGATCCCCGAGGGAGATACGATAACAAAGTGGCATCGGAATTGCAAAGGGCCGAGGCGTCTTGAGTGGGAATGTCCGGGGCGTGTGGAAAGCCATTATTTGACGGTGTTCGGGCTTTTCCGATCTAACACGCGCTGTTGCATGATTTGACGGACCGTTGACCCGGGGACTATACTTTTTCGTCACGGTGCTTTTGTGTCCTGCAGAATAAAGGGCATATCAAGCCGTTTTTTGTGTGACCCGGAACCGGTGACGTATTGTTGGATTATGGGCCGGGAAATGCGCAGGAGATCACAACACTTTGTACCCTTAATGGAGGACGACGCATGCTTATCATCGCCGAACGTATCAATGCCACCCGGGATTCGATTGCTCAGGCACTGGAGGAGCGAGACGCAGAATTTCTTGCGCAGGAAGCGTCAATGCAGGAGGAATGCGGGGCGGATTTTATCGATGTCAATGCGGGCAGTGATCCGGCGAAGGAACTAGAAAATCTAACATGGGCCGTGGAGGTCGTTCAGGATAACACGGACCTGCCCCTCTGTATTGATTCGGCCGGCGCGGAAGGCTTCCGCCAGGCACTGGAGGTCGTGGAAAAGGATGACGTGATGCTCAACAGCGTCAACGGTGAAAAGGAACACATGAAGGAAATATTCCCGATCGCCGCCGATAGCGATGCACGGCTGGTGGGTCTCCTGATGGACGATGACGGTCTGCCGTCGGGTGTTGATGATCGCATGGCGATTCTTGACAAGATTGTGACGGGCGCCGACAGCGCTGGAATCGACGTCGAAAAACTCTACATCGATCCCTGCGTCCAACCTCTCAGCACGAGCCCGGATCAGGCGCCGGCGGTGATTGAAACGGTGGAGCGAATCATGACGGAGTATCCGGGTATCCACACGACATGTGGTCTGTCAAACATTGGTTTTGGCCTGCCTTACCGGAGCATACTGAATCGATCCTATCTGTGCCTTCTGATAGGGGCTGGATTGGATAGTGCAATCGCGGATCCCACATCTCGAGATCTGATGGCGACGGCTCTGGCGACGGAGGCGCTCTGTGGTAAGGACGATTATTGCATGAATTACATGCAGGCGGACCGGGCGGGACTTTTGCGATGCACCGAACAGGATGAGTAATCATCGCCGGGAGGTAAAAAAGGGGCTCCCTGCTGAGAGCCAGGTGCGTATCCCCGCTGGAGATGATCGACTGGCGGGGATGTTGCACGAAGCGGACGCCGGGATGACCGATGAGGCGGTTGTGGTATGCCCACCGTTTGGTGATGAACGGAAGAGTGCATGGAGGGCGCTGACGCATCTGGCGCGAATCCTGGCCAGCGGAGGATATCCCGTCGTTCAGTTTGATTACTGGGGATGCGGCGAGAGTGCGGGGGACTTTCTTGATGCGTCATTATCCACCCGCTTGCGGGACATATCTGCTGCGGCGGATTACCTCCGCCGGACCACCGGAGCCGACCGCCTGGGTCTGCTGGGATTGCGTCTGGGGGCGACGCTGGCAACGCGGGTTGCTGCTGAACGCACGGATTGCACCACCATGGTCCTGTTAGAACCAATCGTGGAGATAGCAAAATATTTTGACCGGATGATGCAACGCAAAAAGATCCGACAGATGATAACGGCGGGGAAAGCCCAGGGCGGGGAGACTGGAACTGATATCGTGGATCTGGATGGCTACGCGATGCGGCGTGCTACTCTCGAAGAGTTGCAGCAGCTGCGTTTTGGGGCGGGGAAGACAGGATGTGAAAGGCGCACACTCCTTGTGCAGATCTCGTTCAACGAAACCCTCCGTTCGAACGTAGAACAGGCCTCAGGCATATTGCGGGATCAGGAAGGCAGGGAACCGCAGGTGGAAAAACTTGTCATGCCGCCGTTCTGGAGCAGGGTGGACGTGACTGATACCGGCGAGCTTAATGCGGTTGTGAAAAGCTTTATGGTTGGTGACGATGGGCGCGACTGAGTAGCGAGTTCCCAGAGATGCAGCTCAGCGGTTGGCAATAAGAGCTTTCAGCTCATCCATTTATTTCCCACCTCATACCCAAGATTCCGTGCTCTT
>CAZXYF010000138.1:0-8303 GCA_964644705.1 uncultured candidatus Brocadiaceae bacterium
CCCAGTCTTCTTCACCCACGACACAAGATCGTGGGGGCCGCATTTCGGAAATAATCCGTGATAATTTGCCTGTTTGGTTCGTCGAAGAAAAAGAAAAACTTGCAAACTATCGATTAATTCGAATTACTCTCATCAAATCGCGAACGGAAAGACCGAGCGATGAACACAATGCAGAGCTTGATGCAAACGGCCGATGAGATTGAACAATACGCGGAAGACCACCTGTTCGATGGATTTGGTCTGATGATGTCGGCAATCGACAGTCACACTGACGAACCTTTCGACGAAGACTTTATAACCGAAGAAAAGGTACCACGGCGGGCCATGTTCGATCCATGGTCCTTCTGGACGTATGAAGACAGCATCATGACCATGGGACATTACATCGATGGTCTGGTGCTGAAATATGAAGTCACCGGCGACGACAGGGCCCTGTCGCGTGCACGAGAGGTATGGGGTGAATGCAAGAATGTCTACTACCAATCGTGCGCCTACGGAGGTCCAGGTTCCTTCCTGCGACCTTATGGTGGGTTTGACGAAATGGAGAAATTCGGTGAACCCCTCGGCACAGATCAGGCGGCTCCGCTGCTATGTGGCACCTACCGGCTGATGAATCACAGCGACGACGGAGCGCGGGATGAGATGGCCAATATAATGATTCAGACGCTTCAATGGTATGCGGATCAGGGTTACAGATACAGATATTACAAAAGTTTTACCGTGCCATGGATTCCGCCCGTCCATCACGCCGCCGCCTTTTATCTGCCCGCCCTCGCCCTGGCTGCGGAAACCACGGGGGAAGAACGGTGGGAGAATGACCTTGAAACCTACCTGGAGCGCCAGCTCAACGATCCTGATTTCACCGACAATGAGCGGGGTATCTGGTGGGGATTCAAACAGGGTGGGCTGCTCATGCTCAAGGACCTGCTCGGTGAGAAGTTTAATGACTGTTTCACCGACGACATTCTGCATCGGATACACGGGGAAGTGAAGGACGAGCTGGCCACCTACGACGAAGAGGGCATGATCAAACGGGAGCATCCGGAAAGCGCCGAACCCGGTTTTGAACCGTACATGAAGCCGGGATTCGATCGCAACGAAGGCTTCGGTTTCCCCCGCACGCACTGGGTACACGCCGGAAAAACCAGGCCACGACACGAAGCGTGCTTACTGGCCTCACTGGCCGGACTGGGACTTGAGGAAGCGGGCGATGATGCCATAAAGATCCTGGGACTCCGCCGGAATGTCCCCGAAGACTTCACTCATTACCTGACCGACGACTACGACGCCCTCCCCCCTGCCGTCCACATTTACGCCCGTGGCGTTGGCGCGATTATGATGGATTGGTGGCGAAACGTCTGGCTGCTGCGAAACGTGACGCAAAATACGTGATGCGGGATGTGAGGTGCGCGTTGCAGGAGGCGAGGTTTGATGGTCGTGATGCGCCAGCGTATTTGATAACATGATAACTTCTGATCCCCTGGGAAATATGCCTGCAACTCATTTCATGAACATAAGGAAACTTCACCAATCATGATCAGTAATACATCAAACAGCAATCTCACTCTCTTCATCGACTCCTACTCCATCTGGCCGGGTAATGTAGGGTTTGATAACGCCCGGAACGGGCAACTCATCGACGCCCCGCGCGGCGTAGAGCTGTCGGTCCAGGAAGCCGACGTGTCCGAGCCCGTTCTGACTTCCAATGGCCCGTGGGAAGACTGCCTTGGGTATGCCTCCGTTCTCCCCTGCAAGTCGGGTTTCAAAATGTGGTATCACACCACGGCCATCGTTCAGGCCCAGGACACCAATGAATCTTCGGGGGATACGGAATTTGACCCCATGGCCGGCGAATTTGACAGCGTTCGAAAAGAGCATTTCGTCTGCTACGCGGAAAGCGACGACGGATACACGTGGCACAAACCCGAGCTCGGGATCCATGAATTTGAGGGCTCAACCGACAACAATATCCTCTTCCCATGCGAACACTTCGATTCAGTGTTCATCGACCATGAGGGACAATATCGGATGCTGTTCCACGGCGAGCCGATACCGGGAGGGAATGCGCAGTGGGAAACGATGCGGAGCATGATATCGGACGATGGAATACACTGGACACTGTGTGAGGAACCGGTGACTGATTTTCACGCTGATACTCAGAATGTGGGCTTTTATGATGAATTACTCGACAAATACGTCTGCTACGTCCGATATGGGCGCGGCCAGCGACGCGCGACTGCGATGACGGAAGACTCGAAATTTCACGATATGCCTCACCCCCGAATGGTTCTCCAAACTGACCCGACGGATCCGCTGACTATGGATATATACACTAATGCCTACTCCCGTCATCCGGAATACAAACACGCCAATCATCCCGAAAAAATCACCCACGGGATGGGCAAACGGCCCATCTGCAGCCGGCATGATGCCAGAGACACCCATTTTATGTTCCCCGCCATGTACCACCGCGAGCGGGATGTGCTCGATGTCCAGCTGGCAGTGAGCCGAGACGGCCATTACTGGAAACGCCCCGAACGGAAACCAGTGATTCCGCTGGGGGCCACGGGCAACGACGATGAGAGTACGCTTTACGCTTTTCCCGGCCTTCACGTGCTCGAATCCGGCAGGTGGGGCGTGATGTTTTCAGCCAGCAGTCGGCTCCACAACACGGCGTTCACCCATCCCAACCAGAAGGACGACACAACCTACCACTGGGCCACCTGGAGGGAAAACCGCCTGGTCGCTCTGGAGGCACAGGCCGAAGGAATGTGCACCGTTCGCCTGAGTGGCCGTGCAACCGAATACCTGCACATGAACTACAGAACCGATCCCGGTGGATGGATCCGGGCCGAACTCGTGACAAATGATGGACTGTGGCCCCCCACAGGACCGAGCCTCCGGGATGGATACACGTTCGAGGAATGCGACCTGTTGAACGGTGATGCCATCTCAGAAACGGTGACATGGAATGGGAAAAGCCAGCTGCCCCCGGGAGATGATCAAGAACATACGGTAATACGACTCCACATGATGCGGGCCAAAATCTTTGCCATAGAGTGGGAATGAAAGAAAAGTAATCATTCACACCGCGACGTAATATCGAAATGGCCCGAGGATAAAATACGTCATGACATTGCCTGGACTCCACAGTAAACGCTCATGTTCTAAATACGTGGATTACCAGAAATGCCCGATCACGAAGGATGCTTGAGACATTGCACTTTTTCACTTTCCCCATTCACATGTTCCGGAACCCCAGATTCTCCAAGCATTCGATCCGCATACTCGGTTTCCATCGATTGGTAATGATCCAATAGTTTGCGAATATCGTGGTCATATTCAGCCGAGATTTCGTGGCGAGTCCTTCTTATTTCTTCGATTGCGGCATCTTTTTTCATGTCCCATTCTCCAATCCATTAAGCAGTTCAAGTGATAGTAGAAACTTGGAATAGTAGTTTCAATATAAACTCGGGGCTTCATAACTTCTCCGGTCAACCTCGAAGTCGATTTGCATTCATATTTATTATACTGCTTCCTCACTCCCGGCCAAAATCATTCTGGAAAGGTCAAAGGCCACATCAATTGGAGCCTACCCGCTTTCCCCATTGAATAGAACCCGATTCGCATGAACTACACACAGAAATGTAACACGCCCGCCTTCCAGCACCGTTCATACTACGTCAACTTTGCCTCCCACCTTCTCAACACATGGAATGCCAATGTGCTGTTTCCCGATGCCACGGACCAGTGGTCCATCAAGCAATGGCGCCGTCTGATGGAAATGATCAAAGCGTTTGGGTACACCTGCTTTGAATACTGGCTGGTGCCTTCACTGAACTCGCAGGCGACGCTGGACGGCGACAGGGCCGCTGATCATTTTGCGGATACGATGCGCAAAGTAACGGACATTGCCCACGATGTCGGCCTCCAGACGAAATACATCGCCGTGCCCAACTGCATCGGTCATGAGTGGTATTTCGCATGTCCCAACGCCCCCGAGGATATGGAGCTGATCGAGAAACTGTGGCGCCACTGGAGTCGTGCCCTTGCCGGGACGGATATTGTGGGACTTTTCCCGGGCGATCCCGGTGGGTGCAACCGCAACGGATGCGACCATTCAACGTGGGTTGATCTGGCACTGCGCATGACTGAAATCACGCGGGAAGAAAACCCCGACGCCACCATCGAATTCGGCACGTGGGGCTCCCCTTACTCCGGCTGGGGCGAGGACATGATCCAAATCCCGGGCTGGGATGGCACATGGGCCGATATGATGGATGCGGCCGATGGTTGTCATATATGGCAAGGAACGCCCGACCGGGCAGAAAGGGCGATGGAAGAGTTGCAACGGCGTCTTCCGGAATTCCCTGCCGATACCATGGTGGCCATAAATCTGGGATTCAGCCCGGAGAGCGAACCGACGGTCGGCGGGGACGCTCGTCCGTACGTGCGCGACATCGCCTCAAATTACAGAGTCAACAGCTGGGATTACGCCGTGACGGAAGGCGAACTCGTGCCCTACCCCCACTGGCGTGTTCCGCGGACAGTGGCTCGCCGACGTGAAGAACACAGTGTTGCGCCGTATTTTGGGGCCACAAGCTACACCATGACTCCAGGACTCAGCCATCTCTGCATGTACAGCGCAGCTCAGGCCGCCATCAACCCCGACCGGAACCCCGATGAGCTGGCGCGAGACTTTTGCGTACGCGTTTTTGGGGCGGAACACGCTGAGTTGGGTGAACTCATGGAGGCGTTCGAAGTCGTCCCGGGATGGGGCCATCGGCCGCGACGCCGGTGGAGCCGAGAATGTGCGCACGACGCTTACAAACAGATCATCGAACACCTTGAAGACGCGGACATGACTGAATGTGAACTCCCCCTTTATCCATCCCCGGAACGTTACCGCCAGGATCTGCTCTGGTTTGCGCGCCAGTTCGCTGCCCTCAGCGGAGACAATCCGAATCGCGCTCGCATTCGCGATGAGTACTGGGAAAAAGCCCTGTCGATATACGATGATGTCCCCATGTCAGTCGATCAACGGGCTCACCAGGCCGCGGACGTGTTCAGCAATGTCCTGGACGAGGATCCCCCGCTGATTCAGCCGTAACGTAATGAACTTGCCTCCAGTTCTCCCCCAACATAGAAATACCAATAACCACACAATGTCTGACAAACAACCCGACATCATCTGGATCGTTGCCGATCAATTGCACCATCAGGCCGTCGGATATGCCGGAAACACCACCGTCAAAACCCCCAACATCGACCGTCTGGCAGAGAGTGGCCTGGTGTTCGAAAATGCCTACTGTCAGCAGCCGCTGTGCATGCCCTCACGTTGTTCGTTCAACACGGGATATTACCCGCAGGAGACGCGCGTGCACAGCAATCCCGTCCAGCTTCCCGACACAATCACCGCCCTGCCCGATCGGCTCAGTGAGGCGGGCTATCATACGGCAGCTTTCGGCCACATTGGTGGCGATGGGTTGGGAAAACGTTTCGATACCAAAGTTGACCTCTGGAATACGCCCCTGCGCCAGAGCATGATGGCCGAATGCGACGCTGTCCTTCCGGGAAATAAGCTCATGCCGGCTCATTCCTGCGGCACCCACCCCGTCCCCGAGGACGAACTTTTCGACGTGGTGACGACGAACCTCGCCGTGGATGAAATCAATTCAGCATCGTCCCCGCTTTTCCTGCAGCTTGATTTCTTCGGACCCCACGCTCCCTGGTATGCACCGCAGAAATACATCGACATGTATGACCCCGATGACATCCCGCTTCCGCAGAATTGGAATGAGTCCGTCGTGGATAAACCCACCAGTTTGAAAGGCGCACAGGTCTCCACCCGGATGGAAGATATCACGGAGTCAAAAATGCGGGAGGCACTCCAGCACTACTACGCCCGGATCAGCATGATCGATGCCCGGGTCGGTCGCGTGCTGACGGCGCTGGAGGAACGCGGTAATCTGGATAACACGGCCATCATGTTCTTCGCCGATCACGGGGACTACGCGGGAGAGTTCGGCATGATCGGCAAGAACCGGTTCCTCTACGACTGCCTGACCCACGTGCCCCTCGTCGTTCACACGGGCAGCAATCTTCCCGGCGAACGGGGCTCGATCGAATCCCCCGCCGGCCTCATTGATCTGGCACCCACATCCCTTGAACTGGCCGGCGTATCCCGGCCGGAGGGGATCCACGGGGACTCCCTTCTTTCGGTGGCCAGGAACAATGATTATGAGCGCGCGGTGTTCAGCAGTTACCTCAACGACGGTGATGAACCCGTCGAGTTTGATCACGAATGGGATTATGATAATCTGGAACCCGGCCCATTTGATCCATACGGGTCGGGAGAGTGCTGGGGCGACGGATGCATCATGGTTCGTCGTGGCGACTACAAGCTGATCAGCTACAGCAGCGGCGCGATGGAGCTGTTCAATCTGGATGAAGACCCCCGTGAACGGAACAATCTGTACGGACAGGAAGGATACCACCAGATAACTCACCAGCTGATGGTCCGGCTACTGCAGTGGCAGATGAATGTGGGGCTGCCGGACATTCCGCAGGATGGTCTGCCCTATCATTTTCGCGGGTTCGTCAAACGACGCCTGCCCGAGACCTGGCAGGATTCATGGGAATCGTGGCAGAAGGAAGCTCAGGACCAGGAAGTATAAAGAAATATTCTAAAACAATCGCAACCACTCACACGTAAGGACAACGTTATGCCGACCGATGATAAGCCGAACATTCTTTTCATCCTGACCGACGACCAGCGTTTCGACACGATCAGGGCACTGGGCAATTCCGAAATTGAAACGCCCAATATAGACGAGCTCGTGAGTGAAGGGACAACATTCACTCACGCCTCAATTATGGGGGGGACTTCCCCCGCGGTATGCATGCCCAGCCGGGGTATGATCATGACCGGGAGATATCTGTTTCGCCTCGAGGGAAATGGGCAAAACATCCCTCCCTCTCAAACCATGCTTCCGGAGACGCTGGCTGAAACCGGCTATCACTGCCATCACGTCGGCAAATGGCACCAGGATGGCGCCTCGTTGAATCGCGGCTTTCACAGCGCTGAGCGGATTACTGGTCTGACGGATTGCTGGTACAAACAGTGCGGCGGCCACTGGAACGTACCACTGCACGATTACGATCCCACCGGAGAATATGCTAATGAAGACGCCTACATTCTGGCGGAGGACAAGCAAACGCGTTTACCCGTAGAGGCCGGGGTCGGTGGAGTGCATTCGAACGAACTATTTGTCGATTCCGCCGTGGATTTTCTGGACGATTATCGGACCGCAAGCGGTCCCGTGGAGAACGGCGAGAGACCGTTTTTCATGTATCTCAGCTTTGTGGCCCCGCATGATCCACGACAGGCGCCGGATGAGTTTGAGGAGATGTATTCGAGCGAGAGCGTTCGCCTGCCCGACAATTTCATGCCGAAACACCCCTTCGACAACGGTGAGTTGACGGTCCGCGATGAGGCGTTGGAGGCCTGGCCACGTCGTCCCCACTCGATCCGACGACACATCGCCGATTACTACTCCCTGATCTCCCACACCGATGAGCAAATCGGCCGCGTTATCGACCGTCTCAAAGAAATTGGGGAATACGATAACACCATCATCGTTCTCGCCGGAGACAATGGACTGGCAGTCGGGCAACACGGGTTGATGGGGAAACAGAGCCTCTACGATCACAGCATCCGCGTGCCCCTCATTTTCCGCGGGCCGGGGATTCCGCAGGACGTGCGGTCGGACAGCCTGTGTTATCTACTCGACATCTTTCCCACACTATGCGACATCACGGATACGGCCATCCCGAATTCGGTGGACGGCACAAGCCTTGTGTCCACCATGCACAATCCGGATCAACCCGTCCGATCGTCTCATTATTACGGCTACTGTTCCTGTCAGCGCGCCGTCCGGGATTCACAGTATAAACTCATCGAGTATGGCACGGACGAGGGCGCCATCACCCAGCTGTTCAACATGGAGGATGATCCGGACGAACTCAACAACCTGGCCGATCAACCCGAGCACTCCGAGAAGCTCCAGGAACTCCGCGAGAAAATGCGGGACTGGCGCCAGCGGAGCGGCGACACACGGCCTGACGAACAAAGTTTCTGGGACAGCGCAAGCCTGTAGCCCGGACAAGACCGATAACCCAAACCTCCGCGGACCTTCAGTCCGCTGCAACCCGGGCTGTAATCTGCCGGGCTTGTCCCTGCTGAGGCGTACTTCTGCACTACCCGAAGATGCGCAAACAACGCGACAGGGCCTGGCGTGGTA
>CAZXYF010000139.1:0-8249 GCA_964644705.1 uncultured candidatus Brocadiaceae bacterium
TAGTTGATAGTTGATAGTTGATAGTTGATAGTTGATAGTTGTTAGTTGTTAGTTGATAGTTGTTAGTTGTTCGTTGTTCGTTGTTCGGAGATTCGCCGTACGCCTGAGTGCTGCTTTTGTGGGGTTTTGTTGGTGGGCGGCGGTTCTCTCTGGTGTTTGTGCTCATCTTTTTCCCTTTCGATTTAAATGGACTCAATCATTCCCTCAACCAAATAATCTCCGGCAAGTTTATCAAAATATTCCCAATATCTACAACTATTCCCACCAACAACCATCAACCAGCAACTAACAACTAACAACTAACAACTATCAACCAATCACCCGGACATACTGCTCATCAGGCTGATCAGGGGCAGGAACAGGCTGATAACGATGAAACCGATGGTCAGGCCCAGGCCGATAATCATAACCGGTTCAAGCAGGCTGGTGAGACTTTCCACCATGGTATCCACCTGATCATCGTAGTTATCCGCAATTTTTGTCAGCATATCGTCCAGGTTACCCGTTTCCTCGCCCACATCGATCATGTTGACCACCATATCGTCGCAGACGTTTGTTTGCCCGAGAGGTTTGGCGATCGGTTCACCTTCCCGGATGCTGTCGTGGACTTTCGCCAGAGCTGCACTCAACACCGTGTTTCCAACGGTATCCTTTGTAATATTGAGAGCCTCGAGGATAGGTACACCACTGTTAAGCAGGGTCCCGAATGTACGTGTGAAACGTGATATGGCCGTTTTCTGCATGATTGTGCCGAAGATGGGGACCCGAAATTTCACCCAGTCGATGGCGTATCGCCCCGCGTAAAAGGCTCGGATCAGCTTATACAGCATGAAGATGGCCACCGGAACGAGCGGGAGCAAATACCAGTAATTGACTACCACCCCGGAGATCCCCAGCAGAATTCGCGTTGGCAGGGGAAGCTGAACCCCGAGGTCCGAGAACATTTTCTCAAATTTTGGAATAATGAAAATAATGATACCGGTCAAAATCAGCAGTGCGAACCCCATTACCGCGACCGGATACATCAGGGCTCCGATGACTTTTCGTTTTAGCTCCGCGGCTTTTTCCCGGAACATGGCCAGCCGTTCCAGCACCGTGTCCAGCACACCACCGGCTTCCCCCGCCCTCACCATGTTCACATACAGATCATCAAACGCCTTCGGATGCTGAGACAGTGCCTCAGAAAGGGAACTCCCCCCTTCCACATCCACAGCCACCTCCGCGAGGATCTGTTTGAGTTTGGAGACCTTCATCTGCTCCTCAAGGATGTTCAGGCTCTGCACGACGGGGATCCCCGCATCGGTCAACGTGGACAGCTGGCGGGTGAAGGTGTTGAGGTTGGCCGTCTTGACGCCCCCAATGACGAATCCCCCGGATTTACTTTTCTTCTGTTTCTTTTTCTGCTCCTGCGCTTTTTGCTGGCGAGCGGCCTTCCGATCAGTTGCTTTCTCCTTTTCACTCCTGCTCCCCTTCCCGGCCTTCTTCACACTCGTGGGAAACAGATCCTGTTTGCGCAGTTTTGCCACGGCCTCGTCCGTGTTTTTTGCCTGCACCTCCCGGCGAACCGTTTTCCCCTCTTTGTCCATTGCTTCGCATTTAAACTTTGGCATACCACCAACTCCTCTACGCAGTGTTTGTGGGCCTCACGGTAGCGACACTTAGTTTTCAAGACATCATCCGGCAAAAAATAAAATTCGCCTCATCTATTTTATTCTCACCACATCAGCAGGGGCGTGTCAAGTTAAAAACACGAATCCGATCTGGTTTGTGAAATTCGCAGAATACAACAGTGAACGGGATCGGAGGTCGTGAAACCAGAACGAACTTTATTCGGCCCGCTCAGTAACTCGATCAGTTTTCCATGACCGTCTCACGAGCAACTTCTTCCACGGTTGTGTCCCCGTCGAAGACGGCCAGGAGCCCGCTATGGCGCAGGGAACGAGCCCCATATTTTCGGGCGCAGCTCCGCAGTTCGCCGGTGGAAGCTTCCGACATCAGGAGCTCCCGTATCTCATCGTTGACGTTGACAATTTCAAATATACCCATCCGACCCTTGTAGCCGATATTGTTACATAACTCGCAGCCGCGTCCGCGATAAAACTTCTTGCCCTCCACCTCCTCCGGGGTCAGTCCCACCTGCATCAGGCTCTCGGCGGACGGCTCGTATTCCTCCTTACATTCCGGGCAGATCCGGCGTACGAGGCGCTGCGCAATAACACCCTCAAGGGTTGCGTTGATCAGATACGGTTCCAGCCCCAGGTCGATGAGGCGAGTGACCGCCGTGGGAGCATCATTCGTGTGACTCGTGCTGAACACCACGTGTCCGGTCAGCGAGGCCTGGACAGCAATCTTGGCCGTCTCCAGATCACGGATCTCACCCACCAGAATAATGTCGGGATCCTGCCGGAGGAAGTGCCGGATAGAGTTGGCAAAAGTGACTCCGATGTCCGGTTTTATCTCCATCTGCATAATCCCGTCAATATCGTATTCCACCGGATCTTCCGCGGTCAGGATTTTCACACCGACATCATTCAACTCCCGCAGCACTGAATACAGCGTGGTCGTTTTCCCGCATCCCGTCGGGCCCGTGCACAGTATGATGCCGTTGGGTTGATCAATCATGGTGCGGACTTCGTCCATGTCATTGGTCCGCAGTCCGATTTTATCCAGGTCAAGCGAGACCTGTCGGCGGTCCAGAACACGACACACGACACTCTCACCAAACATGGTTGGGAGGGTCGAGATTCGCAAATCAACCGGGTTGCCACTGATTTCCAGTTCCACTCGCCCATCCTGCGGCCGCCGACGTTCAGCGATGTCCAGTCCGCACATGGCTTTAATGCGGGTGGCCATGGCTATGTGGAGGTGACGCGGGGGCGGGACCATCTCATACAGGATTCCATCCACCCGGTAGCGGATTTTGAACTCATCTTCAAAGGGTTCGAAATGGATATCACTCGCCCGATCCTGGATGGCCTGGAGCAACACCAGGTTCAGAAGTCGTCTGACCGGGGCTGTATTGGCCATTTCCTCCAGGCTGTCGAGGTCAATCGACTCACTGTCACTCTCCCGGCTCATCTCCATGACCTCGTCGGCATCATCCTCGATGTCGTCGAGGACGCTTTCAATATCCTGTTCGGAGCTGTAGTAATCCGAAATGGCTTCATTCACATCGGTTTCGTTGCTCACAGCCCCTTCAATCTCACAGTTCAACAGAAATCGGAGATCATCAAGCGTCTTCAGATGTTTGGGGTCCGCCACCGCAACGGTCAATACGCCATTCTCATACCTGATGGGAACGATGTTGTATGTGTGCGCCACCGCCGGGGACACACGGTTAATTACTTCGGGCGGAATTTCCATGTTGGACAGGTCAACCACTTCCATACCGCTTTGTTTGGCCAGGGCCATGGTCAGATCATCTTCATCAATATGACCCAGCTCCACCAGGATGTCACCAATAGCGCCGCCGCGCTCATTCTGTACGGCAAGTGCCTCCTGAATCTGACTTTCGGTGACCAGATCCATGTCCTTCAAGACACGTCCCAGTAATTTTTTTCTGTATTCCGTTTCCGGTGTCATTTTTGTGTCCCAATATCAAGGTTAACCGGTTTTCGAATTCTGCAGCTCCCTACTTACATGATTATAACATAAACATTGACGCATCCCGTGCTCCAGGCAATCCAGAATGATTCCGGTTAGTTGATACCCGAGAAGAGACGGTGGCGACACGCTCAGTTTTATATCCCGTCGGTCGGGCGCTTCATCCGCCGGACATTTCCTTATCGAATTTGTCCAGGCGTTCCGCCGTATTCGAATGAAAACGACAGCGATTCATTACATCGGAACGTTCAATGATGCCCTGCTGGTAGAGTTCAACCAGGTGATCGTCGAGCAATTGCATTCCCTGATCCCGGCTGGTCTGGATGGTGGAATCAATACGAAACGCCTTACTTTCCCGTATCAGATTCCGCACGGCACTGTTGACAATAAGTATTTCGTATGCGGCCACCATACCTGATTTGTCTTTCCGCGGGAGCAGTGTCTGACTCAGAACCCCGATCAAGGCCGACCCCAGTTGCGTTCGCACCTGGTCCTGCTGGTTACTGGGAAATTGATCGATAATCCGTTCAACCGTCTCCTGCGCGCTGTTTGTATGGATGGTTGACAGGACAAGATGACCGGTTTCGGCGGCTGATAACGCCAATCGGGTGCTTTCAAGATCCCGCATTTCACCAACCAGAATAACATCCGGAGCCTGTCTGAGCGCCCGCCGTAAGGCTTCCGTATAATCCGGCACATCCCGGCCCAGTTCGCGCTGGCTGATCACCGCTTTTTTGTGGTCGTGACGGAACTCGATCGGATCTTCAATTGTGATAATATGCGCTTTACGATTGCGATTGATGTAATCGATCATTGTGGCCAGAGTGGTCGTTTTTCCACTCCCCGTCGGCCCGGTAACGAGTATAAGTCCCCGGGGTCGATGAAGCAGCTGCTGGATCTGGTGTCCGAGCCCCAGTTCCTCGAAACTGAGAATACGCCACGGAATCAGTCGCAGGACGACACAGATATCTCCCTGCTGTCGAAACACTGCAACCCGGAACCGCGCCTTGTCCTGAAAGGCGAACCCGAAGTCCGTGGAACCCACCTCCTGCAGTTCCTGCTGACGGTGCTCCGGAGTAATGCTTTTCATAAGCGCGACGGTGTCTTCCGGTTCCAGCACTTTGGTTTGCAGATCGTGGAGTTTTCCCTGGAGCCGGAATACGGGTGGGCGACCCACCGTGAGTATTATGTCCTCCGCCTCCTGTTTTATCGCTGCGTTCAGCAGCTTATCCATCTGAATGGTTTTATTGCCGTTGTTCTTCGCCATGTTTTAGGAGATAATTCCCTTTAAATGTCTCTATTGATCCAAATGCAGTGCCTGAGCGGACCTTCATAAAAATCCTCATGTTCCAGCCCAACTTTTATGGATTCTATTATCACGCTATCCTGCTCCAAAGATACAGGGATACACTGATTCAAGGATACAGAGGTCCACACTGAATCCCTGCAATCTGCATCCCTGTATCTTGCACTGGACACCATCCAAAGAACGAATTCTCAGGGTGTGTTATAACCCTTAGGTTATCAATAATTATCCGCTTAGACGTCCTCCGCCCCACCGGCCACCCGGAGTACCTCCTCCAGCGTCGTCCGTCCCGCCTTGACCTTGCGCAACCCATCCTCCAGTAATGTGGTCATCCCCTGTTCGCGTGCTTTTGCCTTGATCTTACCCGATGAGGCCCGTTCATACGCCATATCCCGAACATCCTGCGTCATCTCCATCAGTTCGAAGATACCGATTCTGCCCTTATACCCGGTGCCCGCACAGTCGTTGCATCCCGTTCCTTTATAAAACGTTATGTCTTCCACTTCTTCCCGTGTCCAGCCCACGGCCTCGAGGTATTTGTCGTTGTATTCATGGGGTTCGGCGCAGTTCTGACAATTTGTGCGCACCAATCTCTGAGCCATGGCGGCCACAACGGAGGAGGAAACGAGGAACGGTTTCACGCCCAGATCAATGAGCCGGGGTATCGCTGTGGGGGCGTCGTTCGTGTGGAGAGTGCTGAAAACCAGGTGTCCGGTCAACGCGGCCCGAATGGCAATTTCCGCTGTCGCTTCATCCCGGATCTCACCCACGAGTATCACTTCAGGGGCCTGACGAAGCATTGCACGCAGAATAATCGGGAAGGTCCGTCCAATATCGTCCGCCACTTCGGTTTGATTGATACCGGAAATATGATACTCGACCGGATCCTCGGCGGTCAGGATTTTTGTGTCCGGCCGGTTGAGGGCATTTAGTGCGGCATACAGCGTCGTGGTCTTTCCGCTTCCCGTGGGCCCGGTCACCAGGAGCATGCCGTTGGGATGCCGGATGATGTCTTCAAATCTGTCCTGATCTTTCTCGTGAAAGCCGAGTTCCTCCAGATTCACCTTCACGGATTCTTTATCCAGAATACGCATCACGATACTTTCCCCGTCGGTGCAGGGAATGTTACTTACGCGCAAATCAATCTGTCGGCCCGCCGCCTTTACCAGAATACGACCATCCTGTGGTCGCCTCTTCTCGGCCAGGTCCATGTCCGCCATGAGCTTCAGCCGGGCCGTGATGGTGTTTTGAAGATGTTTGGGGGGACTTTCAACTTCCTGGCACACGCCATCCACCCTGTATCGGACCCGCAGCCGATCCGAAAGGGGCTCAATATGAATATCACTGGCTCGTTCGCGGACGGCTTCAGCAATGATGAGATTAACCAATCGGATGATCGCCGCCGAATCCTCTTCGACGTCGTCCGAATCCGCTTCATTCTCCTCCTGTTCCGCCATGTCCGCAAAGGAAAGATCACTCTCGGTGAATTCATCCAGCATATTATCGACCGTTGACTCCTCGTCCGATTCGTAATATCGGTCGATGGCTTCGTCAATCTGTTCCTCAACCGCCAGGACAGGCTTTACTTCTCGGTTGAGAATGAACTGGAGGTTATCGATGGTGCACAGATCGACATCGGGCATGGCGACGATCAGAGTTCCCCCGCGTTCCTTCAGAGGGATGATCTGATGCATCTTGGCCGTTTTGAGTGGGACGGCCTCCAGTGCTTCATCCTTGGGTTTGATTTTACTCAAATTGATAACGGGAACGTCGAATTGTTCCCCCACACACCGCAGGACATCCAGCTTATTAACCGCTCCAAACTGGCACAGGATCTCACCGAGTCGCAGATTCTCGCTCGATTTTTCCTGATATTCCAACCCCCGCTCGAGCTCCCCCTCATCAATCAGGTCTTTCTCGAGCAGCATTTGTCCTATCAGTTGGCGTTCAGCCATAGGTGCATTCCTAATCGTGAGTTATCTGATTCACCTGGATTATAAGAGATTCGGATGTCATTTTGCACATGCAGACACTATTATACAAGTGGTGGTCGCTTGGCCGGTCGGCTAAGGTTTCGGTGACCCTGTGCGTTTTGTGATGCCCCACTTACCGGCCCATCTGCAATAACGTGGTTCACTGAATACTTACGCCGGTCGGTCATGGAGCAATCAGATACATCCGAACTCATTGCATCTAATCTATTATAAAACAAAGCTTTAGGATCAAACAATTTCATGAGCAAGGACGCGACCAGTCTGCTCGACCCCGAGACAATTTCTCGTCTCTCGTCGGTCACACTTCAGGCGCGAAAAAGAATGGAAGGAGTGCTCAGCGGGATTCACAAAAGTCCTCACCATGGTTCGAGTGTGGAGTTTCTCGAGCACAAGCGCTACACGCCCGGGGATGATATCCGCAACATCGACTGGAAACTCGTGGCCCGCAGCGATCGGTTGTATATCAAACAGTACGAAGATGAGACCAATTTGCGGGCCGTTATCACTGTGGACAGCAGTGCCTCCATGGCATACGGCCCGGAGGGGGTGACCAAAATCAGATTTTGTCAGCTCATGGGCGCCGCCCTCGCCTATCTCCTCCTATCGCAATCGGATGCGGTGGGATTGCTCAGCCAGAGCGGCGAGGACCGTCTTTATGTGCCGCCGCGATCGGCCTGGTCACATTACCGAGCAATTGCGGAGGCCCTGGATGAACTGGAATGTAAAGGTCAGGAGGCATGGATCCGGCATATGGTTCAGCTGGTGGGCCAATCATCCGGGGCTCGGACGGGCGGTAATGCGTTTCCGAAGCACGGCATGTTTATTGTTTTATCGGACCTGCTCTCCGACCGGGAGGAAACTATTCAGGCCCTTCAGCTTTTACGTGACCGCGGGCATGACGTCATCCTGTTCCATGTTCTCCACCCCTGGGAATTGAACTTCCCCTTCGACGCCCCCCGCATTTTCCGGTCGCCCCAGAGCGCCGAACGTGAGATCATGGCGGATCCCGAAACGGTGCGCGAGGCGTACCTTCAACGGTTGAATGAACTGCAGGACTTCTATCGGCGAGAATTGAGACGGATCGATGTTGATTACGTGCCCCTTTCCTCGGATGAATCATTGCAGGAGGGGCTCATCAAATATCTGCGCATTCGGGAGGCGCATCAGAATCGGTGAACGCAAATAGCCCGAACATTGCACGAACCTCAAGCGTTAATCGTTCTAAAAGCCCCCTCAGTCACACGTAATGTCGAACAATCAGCGCAGTTCTCGACCAGAGGGTGTTTTCAAAGTAAGCATTCAGTGAACCACGTTATTCCAGATGGGCCTGCTGCCGGGCTTGTCCC
>CAZXYF010000140.1:0-8115 GCA_964644705.1 uncultured candidatus Brocadiaceae bacterium
CCGTAGAACAGCGTCGAATCATTCATATACCCCCGGGTGGGTGACCACTGTGCGGAGGTCTTCTGGATGCCTTCCGGCCGATATCGGACAAAGTTCAGCTTGAACGTCGTCCCCGCCGTCGGTGGTTCGATCCTGAACCCCTCCCACGGCAACCGAGCTTCAATGATGCGAGTGCCATCTCTGACCGCGGCCTCCCACTCGACCCGGGCATCGAAGGCTTTCCGCGCACCCCATCCGCGTTTGTCCAATTTCCCGTTCGAGGGAAAAGCCAATCGGTAGAGGTCCTCACCATCCTCCGTCACATCAATGAGGAAATGAAAATCATCATAGTCCGTGGCATCATCACACTTCGCCAGAAAATACAGGTTCTGCTCGTCCCAGCACAACCGGACTCGTGCGGGATACGGCGCCGGTTTGTCACGCCACGCCCAGCACGAAATCGAATCGTCGGCCACCTCCGCCCTCTTCCAGACTGGATCAGCTGATTTCCCATCAATCTTCGGCGAATCATCGGTCTTGCGGCAGATCACCGACCGTTGCTCATAGGGGTGTTCCGGCGGTGAGGCCAGGGGCTTGCCGTCCAGTACCAGCCCCCACCCCGCCCGCGTTTTACGATAGGTCAAATCCCGAGAACCCGGCAACGACACCGTGATCTGCCGTTTGCCGGTCTCCACTTTTGCCATTCGCGACCGTGCGTCCGCATCCGATATCTCGATCACGGTGATCACCGGATGATCAAACTGATCGACGGGAACATCTATGCCGATGCAGTTCGAGAAAAACTTGCTCTTTGCGTCCGTCTGCTCCAGCGGGCCCGCTCCATGAAATATAAGTTTCGTGGTGCTGTTTCTATGACGCAGCAAAAACGACCGTCCATTGACCTTTTTGGGCCCTGTCGAACCGTTATCTTTCTCAGGTTTGCCGGACCGGGGCCATCCCCCGATAAACCGCAGCTTCGTCTTATCCCGCATCGCCGGAATGGGCTGCACCTCATCCAGAATTACAACCCACTTCGACCCGATCATTGCGATGTTGCGCCGGACACGTTCGGCGCGTTGCTGGAATGCCTTTGTCGAATCGATGACCGCTGCACGCACATCACCGGACTCGGCCGTATCCGTGATCACGGAGCCACTGCGATGGGGCCCTTCCCCTCCGATCTGCACCACGCTGTGGTCAGTGCCCCAGTATCCGGTATCCACAAGCACACGCTCTCCGCGCGCATGGAGCACAAAACTGCCGCCGTCCTCATGTTTGTGATGCGTGGTCGGTCCCTCGTTGCCCTTGAGACCGACCACGAGAGCGGGATTGATGCTTCCGTCAGAGCGCATGACCCCCCAGTTGATGTCGGGCAAAACCGCAAGCGTGGGGATCCGGGGCGGCCCGTCGGGTACAGAATCCTCGTAGCGGCTCCGCCAGAGAAGGCCAAACCCGGATTTTGCCAACCTGCCCGGATACCGGTCGGCCATTTTGGCCATGAATTCCTGCCCATAATGGGATCCCAGCAAAGCGCAGATCGCTGGATCGGCAACTCTGGGGAAACAGTCATTCCACATCAGGAACTGCTCTTCATGGCCGCCGATCATGGCCCGGACGAATCCGCGGGAGTTTTCCACGTGGGGATGGTCCAGCAGTGTTGAGTCCCCGGTCACGTTGCGCAGCGCGTCCGCAAACAACAGGTACTGCCTGAATCCGTAAGTCCAGTACAAACGCCCTTCCACGCAACTGCCGTCCGGGCCCAGCCCGCGCGAGGCGTAATCGAGGCACCAGTGTCTGGCAAAATCCAGCACGTATTCCGTGCGGGGATCGGAATGCATGAGAGCCAGGGCACATAATCCACCACCAAAATTGCCAACCGGATTGGTGTTGCTGGGGTTGGTTAAGAACCAGCGGTGGCTTTTTGCTCCGGCGATGTATTCATCAAGGACGGCCACCAGATAATCCTGCATCTTGATCCGCTCCTTTTTGCTCAGATCTTCGAACATCAGATCGTAGCTGAACGCCATCATGCCGGCACCCCCCAGCCCATGACCCGAAACATTCCGGTCGTCCCATTTTTCACGCATCCATTGTTTGAGGCGGTCACCATACTTCGCCTCCCCGGTCAGCGCGTAGGCCCAGGCCAGAACCTTTGCATTATTGGTCAGATCCGATTCGTTCTTACCATTATCGTCGGAATCGCCCCTCCTGTGAGCCCTGTTGAGTAGTGCATCAAAGTGCGGCTTCATCGGCGGCTTTTTACAGGCCTCACGCAATTTCGCCAGCTCCCGCGCATCAAAGAATATGTATGGATGATCGACCCGGCCAAAATGCACCTCCCCCTCATATTCCGTTTCCTCCGCCTTACAGTGGATCGAAATTGTTCCTTCCCTCCCCGCCGGCGCCTTCACGATCATCGTTCCCGAATCCCGCACATCAATGACCTCCGCCTCCTTCCGGCCGAAATAAACGGTCGTCTTGCTGCCGAACCCGCCGCCGTGCAGCGTCACTGAATCACCGCCCTCCACCGATGCCTCAATCGGTTCGGCCGAACGAAGCAGACGTCCGACCGGAATGGCGTCCGGCATCAGTGTCCAGAGCCCATTCGGCTGCTCGACCACGAAGTCGTGTGTGCCCGTTTTCAGCTTCGGCAATGTAATCTGCCATCGATCATCTTCGTCAGTCGCGGTGATTTTCGCTTTTTCGCCTCCAACGTAGGCCCGGCTTTTCTGCGTCAGCAGATTCGCGTGGAGGGTGACCTGCGTTCCCTCATCCAGCAATCCCATCCCGAGCATAAGATCACGCAGGCGCGGTGGTTTCAGGCGTGCCGTGATATTGGTGATGGCTCCCCTCAGCACCCGCTCAGCGTCCCGCCGCGGTTTCCCCCTCTGCGGAATGCGCTTGATGATCAGACAGGAGGGATTGAACTCACCCATCTTCTCGGGTACGTTCCAGCGGACGGTTTTCAGGGCTGGCGTCCCGCGCTTTGCCCCAGCATTGTAGATGGCCAATTGAAACGCATCGCCATGGCGCCGAACCCGGACGGTCCTGGTCATACCCGATTTCAATTCTCCCAGATTTTTGCGGCCCTTACCTGACTGCAGGAGAGTTCGGTGCCTGAAGGAGAGAGCCTCCGAATCACCCTCATCCAGCTCATACACTTCGCCCCGCACGACCTCGGCGTAAACTCCGTTCATGCCGACCCTTACCAGTGTGGTCGTATCGTTTTTATCCATTCGTCCCGGTGGTGCGGTGGACATACCCACCCAGACGCCGGGAACTTTGCCCCCCTTCTTTTCAGCAATCTCCAGGCGGAAGCTCACGTCCCAGGCGTCCGTGCCCGGCTTCCATTTCGTCCAGGCACAGTCCCCGCCAGCCTGATCAGTGTAGGTGGGTTTCGCGAGAAAATGAAATCCTTTCCGCCCCTTAATTGCACCGGGCACGACACCGTCGTGCTGGTTCACCACGCACCAACGCTGCAACGGCAGAAAATTGGTTTCCCCCGTAAAAGTTTTGACGTTCTCCGTACTGACCGATCCCCCGCCCGTCTCCACATTCTCCGTCCGGTTGGAAGTTTTCTCGCCAGCACAAACCACGCTGGAATCGGTGCGCCCAACGAGCAGGGCGATGATCACGATGGCCAACAATGAGACCGCACGTTTCATTTGATTCCTCTTTGTTCGGGGCGGGATTATCCCTCCGCGTCCTCCAGCACGGCCTCCACATCGACGTATTCATGGATGAGTTTGCCGGCCAGGGCGACCTTGTCGGTGTCTTCCGGGGTGATTTTGGCGACCAGTTCCCGCACTTTATACGCCGCCGTCGCGGTATCTTCCTCGCACAGAAGAACCGGAACATCCACCTGGCACAACAGGTTGATAATGTTCATGTCCGGACTCAACCCGCCCGTCAGTAGCATGCCGGACAAGCGTGGCGAGGAAGATCTTTCTCCCATCAGATGAGCGTTGACCGAAATGACGATGTTGTCCACGCGGTCCCCCGGCAGCACCACAAAGCTGCCGTCGCGGATATGCCGAACCATATTCTGCGGTTCCATGGCACCGACCAGTATCTGCTTCGCTTTGTTTCCCAGATACGCCTCTCCGGTCATCAGCTCTAATCCAAGTTTATCCCGTATATGATTGATCGACGGATACGTAAGCTCTTTACGATATGGTATGACACCCTGACACCTGATCCCGACATTCTTCAGTCCCTGCCCCACCGACCGCTTGATTTTTTTATACTTGTTGCGATAGACCTTGTTGATGACGGCCCCCGCCACCGGCACCCCTTCCTCGTGGAACAGCGCCCGGTTGAGCGCCAGTTCGTCAATACAACGACCGATACCGCCTCCCGAGACGATCAGGGCATGGGCTCCGAGCATACTCGCCACTTCGGCGTTGGAGGCATCAATGACGGATCCAACCCCCGCGTGCCCGGTTCCCTCAATGATCGCCACGTCTTTATCCCGCGCCACACTGTCGAACGCGTCACAGATGCTGGCGCGTATTTTGTCCGGACGCCGATCAAAGATGTATTCCTCGGTGAATCCGCGGGGGATAGTCACCGGACTGAGCTCCGCGATATTCCCTTCCGCACTCAGAGCATGTTTGAACACCACCGCGTCCTCATCAACCTTGACGCCGTCCTCGAGCAGATAGTTCTGGCCCACGGGTTTGATGAAACACGCCGACAGGCCGCGCTCGCGCATGGCCGAATACAATCCGATCGAAACCGTCGTTTTACCGTCATGCTGGCGGGTTGCCGCCACGTAAATCTTTTTCATCGGGTGTCGTCACTCCGTTGTCATGCCGGATCTGTAACGAACAATCGCGCGCAGCCCGCATTTCTGCCTTTGCCCGTCGCACTGACCGTTTTGATCCGGCGTGGTATCTACTGAATTTCAACCGGGCGTCCCGTCCGCGCCGACTCGTAAATCGCGTCCAGAATCTGCATCACAATGACGCCGTGTTCGGCGGACGGGCCGGGAGCCTCCCCCGCCAGGATGGTTCGCACAAAGTGGTCCTGGGGCGACTCTTCCGATTCTTTGGATTCAAGATGTTCCGTTGATGCTTCACCGTCCTCGGTCGTGCAATAGGTCACGTCGCCGGCATCCTCGAAAACCGACCCACGCGTGCCATAAAGCTGCATACTCTGTTCGGTCTGCTCCTGCTGGTGCCCGTCCCAACTGGCGGTTACATACAGCGTGCTGCCGTTCTGGAACCGGACCATCGCCGAGGAGAAATCTTCGCAGTCGAATTCCACATCACCCAGTTTCTCCCGCGCAAGTTTATCATAGGTGTTTCCCAGCACCGATGTCGGTTGGGGATATCCCATCAGCCAGAGGGTGAGGTCAAGGCGATGAACGCCCAGATCAATCATCGGGCCACCGCCGCTTTTTTCCCGCTGCCCGAACCACGTCCCCGGATTGGGATATCCATTACGGCGGGTATAGGTGGTGGTGGCGTGATAGATCTCCCCCACTTTCCCCCGGTCAATCAACGGCCTGACGGTGGCGGCGGTGGTCATGAACCGCATGTTGAAGTGCATCATCAACGTCAGCCCCAGTTCCTCCGCCATCTCCTTCATGTCCCGCGCCTCCTGCGCATCCATCGCCATCGGTTTTTCACACAGCACGTGTTTACCCGCGCGCAACGCATCTTTGGTCACGGGTGCATGAAGATAGTTCGGCAGGGCAATGCTGACGGCTTCCAGATCACTGCGCGCCAGCATATCGTTATAATCCTCATACCCGTCAATACCATCACGTCCGTCCAGTATTTCCGCCAGACGTTCCCCGTCAATGTCACACACACTGACAACGTTCGCCCGGGAACAATTCTCGTAGCCTTTGAGGTGGGCTTCACCCATCCCCAGTCCGATCACGCCAACATTCAACTGGTCCATTTGCACGTCTCCTGTAACTGTTAAATCCTTTACCGGCGATGCCTGCCCCCAACACACCCCGTTTCCACAAACGCCACTATGCCCACTACCGGCTTTATTGTCAAACGCAGCAACATACTGAGTCAAATCTGTATCGCCAGCCTGCAGGGATTTGATTACATCCGTTCACAAATATACACTGGCCTGTTCCATGCGGTTGAACACACGCCGTGCCCCAACGGGCCCACACAAGAACCCTTCCACGCTTTCAGTATCAACTCAGAAAGGCATCGCAAACACCATGCCCGATCAACCCAACGTCATTATGGTCCTGACCGACGATCAGGGTTACCCGCCCATCGGAGCCCACGGACACCCCTTCATCCAGACCCCGGCACTGGATGAGTTCCATGGCGAGTCCGCCCGTCTGGAGCAGTTCCATTCCGGAACCACCTGCGCCCCCACCCGCGCCGGGCTTCTAACCGGCCATAACTGCAACTCCACGGGCGTCTGGCACACCGTCGGCGGGCGTTCGCTCCTCCAGCGCGATGAATGGTCACTGGCCGATGCCCTGAAAGAAAACGGGTATGCCACCGGGATGTTCGGGAAGTGGCATCTTGGCGACGGATATCCCTACCGGCCCCAGGATCGCGGCTTCGACACCGTCGTCTGCCACGGCGGGGGCGGGGTGAGCCAGCAACATGACTGGTGGGGCAATGACTATTTTGATGACACCTACATGGTCAACGGAAAACCAGAGGAATTTGAAGGATACTGCACCGACGTCTGGTTCGACGAAGCCATCTCCTTCATCGACGAACACCAGGACGAGCCGTTTTTCTGCTACCTCTCCACCAACGCCCCGCACAGCCCCTTCAACGTTCCCACCGAGTATCGGGATCTGTACGAAGACGACACGGACAGCGAACTCTACGCCCGCTTCCTGGGGATGATCACCAACATTGACGAGAATTTTGCCCGGCTGCGCCAGCACCTCCAGGAGTTGGGTCTTGAAGAGGATACCATCCTCATCTTCATGAGCGATAACGGTCAAACGGGCGGCTGCGACCCCGACGGGGACGCTTACAATGCGGGTATGCGAGGATTTAAAGGGAGCCCGTACGAAGGCGGTCACCGTGTGCCGTTTTTTGTGCGCTGGCCCGGTGGGGATATCACCGGCGGATACGATGTCGAGAATGTCACCAGCTACATCGACGTCATGCCCACTCTCCTCAACCTGTGCGGTATCAATGTGCCGGAGGAGCGCTCCTTCCACGGCGCCAACATCACCCCGCTGCTGCGGGGGGAGGATGATCCATTCTGGCAGGAACGGATACTGGTCACCGATACACAACGCCAGGCCTACCCGATCAAATGGCGGCTGAGCTGCGTGATGAAAAACCGCTGGCGGCTGGTCAATCGGTCCGAACTCTATGACCTGCAGTCCGATCCGGCCCAGCAAAACGACGTATCTGCGGAACACCCCCACCTGGTCGAGAAGATGCGCGATGCGTATGAGGAGTGGTGGGAGACCTGCATCAATCACATGGAGGATGAAGCCCCCATCTCAGTGGGCGCCGACCAGGAAGACACCGCCCGGCTGTTCACATTCGATATGCGCAATGAAGGCGGGCATCTCGTCGTCTGGAACCAGGGACAGGTCCGGCAGGGGCAGACCTGTCACGGCTGGTGGGAGATTGATGTCGAACGGGACGGACTCTATGAATTCGAACTCCGCCGCTGGCCGGAAGAGGCCGGACACAACATCCAGGACGGGATTGAAGGTGCGGATGTTGAATACAACGAGGAGGGGATAGCGCCCGGTGCCAAAAGCCTCTACTCCGGCGGCAAGGCACTGGATCTCGATACCGCCTGTCTGGATATCAGCGGCGAATCGCCGCGCTACAAAGACATCACGTCGGACGATGCTTCGGTTATTTTCCGCGTTCAGCTCGAGAAGGGCCGCCGCCGGGTCCGCGCGCATTTCACAAGCGCCGACGGAGATTACATGGCCACCTACTACGTTTACGTCCGTCCCGTGGATGAGCCACGCTGAACCGGGAAACCGACGAGATAAGCCGGGACATTCCACGAGTCGTCAGTTGCAGTATCAAGAAAGGCGAACAGCTGCGAGAACAGACAAAGGACAAAACCCAACATTCCGCGATCCGTCAGATCGCTCCATGTCGGACTAAGCGGGCCGAACTAAAAACTTTCGGGTTCCAAACCCGGTTTGGTGTCGATTAG